>CAZFZX010000004.1:863-65938 GCA_964523765.1 uncultured Enterobacteriaceae bacterium | reverse complement strand
ACCTTGACCACCGCCTGTAAGCTCGTGTTTCAGGGCCGGGCCGACGGCGAATTTGTTGCTTATCATGCCGAGACGGGCGAGCGATTATGGTCGGTTAACGTCGGTTCCGGGATCTCCGCGCCGCCGATCACCTACGCTATCGATGGGCGGCAGTACATCTCGCTATTGGTGGGATGGGGTGGTTATGGTTTGTTCGCCGGACCCGTCGCCGCGCAGCACGGTTGGGGGTTTCGGCAGCATCCGCGGCGCTTATTGACCTTCGCGCTCGATGCGACGCTGCCCATGCCTTCGTCACCGCCACCGTTTTTTGCCCGGGCGCTCGACGTTCCGGAGTTCGAAGTCGACGAGAAACTCGCGAAGCACGGACTCGGTGTCTACGGGCAGACCTGTTTCTTGTGTCACGGCGGCGGCGCTATTTCCGGCGGCTACGCGCCGGATCTCCGAGCCTCGCCGCTGACGCTGTCACGCGAGGCTTTCGTCGATGTCGTGAAAAACGGTGCCCGGCAAAGTGCCGGAATGCCGCGTTTCACTTACTTCACCGATCGCGACATCGACGGTTTGTTGCACTACGTTCGCCAACAAGCGCGGAAGGCGGTCGCACCATAGACGGCGGGAGGAAGCGGTCGAGGATCGAGGAAACCACCTTGGAGGAAGCATGAGAGATAACGTCAAATGGCCGTTGATTCCGCGCGAAGAATTCCGTCATCGCATAGAAAATACACAGCGCCTACTCGCCGCCTCGGCGATGGATGCGATGGTATTGTTCGCGCCGGCCAACTGGTGGTATTACGCCGGTTGGACGGATGCCGGATTCATGCACTGTCCGGCCTGGCGCTGTTGCGTGATCGTATTGCCAGACCGCGATCCCGTTATTGTCGCCCACGGCGCCTATGCGTATTTCGGGATCGCATCGAGTTCGTGGGTCGACGATGTCCGGCCCTGGAGCGAAGAGCCGATATGGGCGACGCCGCATTCTGATTTCTGGGTCTGTCTGTTCGATACGCTTGCGGACTTGAATCTGTCGGATAAAGTTTTGGGCGTTGAAACCGGCCCGCAGTTCACGATGAACTACCTGAGCATTGACGAATATCGCCAATTGCAATCCGGGCTCCCGAATGCAGAAATCGTCAGTGCGGACGATTTCATTTGTGCTCAAATCGCGGTTAAGACCGCCTGGGAGGTAGAGACGATACGGGAAGGGTGCCGGAGGGCGTGCGTTGCACATCGCGCCGCGTTTGATGCTATCCGTCCCGGCATGAAGGAACGCGATTTTCATCGGGTATTCTGGAGAGCTTGTGCCGATCTCGGTATGTTGGATTCGCCGCAGGTGTCGACCTGGATCGCCTTTTCGACGAACGCGGGGGAGTCGCCGCCGAGCCATCGGTGGATAACCCGACCCTTAGACCGGACGATAGAATATGGCGATTTCGGAATGAGTGACTTCGGACCGAGCTACCAGGGATATCGCACGGATTTCCAGCGTAATTTCTATGTCGGCAAACCGCCGAAAAAGCAGCTGGAAATCTATCGACAGGCGGTCGACGCGCATTGCGAAACCATGGACGTAATAAAGCCGGGCATCGCCGTCTGCGAAATCCGCGAGGCTGGAATGGCCGCTCGCCGGAAACGCGATCAGGCCCCGCTCATTGATTTCGACGGCCACAGCATGGGGCTCATGAACGATCACCTACCTCCCTGGATCCGCGCCGATGAAAAAACGGTCGTTCAGCCGGGAATGGTTTTCATGATCGAAATTGGCATCTTCGATCCCGCCAACGAAGTCGGCGGCGGCATGCCGGAGGATATTGTCCTGGTCACCGAAGACGGATACGAAAACCTGACGCGGTACCTGTCGCATGACCTGTATATCGTCCCGTAGGCGCGCGAACGACCCGATGTCTTCGCTTCCCCGCGGCCCGGCCGATCCGGTCCGCGGTCGGCCCGCTCTCAGCCCATCTCGGCGATCCGTTGCTTGGCGAACCCTTCCTCGTAAGGCGTCAGGCCGCGGATGTCGACTTCCAGGACCTTAAAGAGCCAGCCGTCGCCGGCGCGCACGTATTGCTCGCGGTATTTGGCCACCAACCACATCGCGGCAGGGTCGGGACCGAGGACCATCGGTTGCCAGAGATCCCAACGTCCCGTGGCCGCATCGCCCGTGATCTCGATAATGGGGTTGCTAACGTAGTGGTTGGCGAAGATGACCTGCGAAGACACCTCGCTGAAGAACTTGTGGATTTCCTCGCGTCCCTCGGCGCGGCCGAACGCGCCGCCGTCCCAGATACCGTCGGCCGTGAACAGCGCGGCGATACCGTCGGGGTCGTAGCGTTCATCGCAATAACCGCAATAGCGGTGCTTGAGTTGCTTGATCTGCTCTACGTCAAATAGCCATTGGATCTTTTCTACATCGTTCATGAGTTACTTCCAATATTCGGATTAGGCGGCTTGCTTATCAGCAATTCGCCCAAGGCGATTGAGTTCAGTCTCCGGAAAATAGTTTACCCAGACAAACCAATAAAGGCCCGCCTTGACGGTTTCTACGCGATCGAGTTTACCCCGGTCGGAATCGCCCCAAAAATCGACGCGGTGGACCGGCTCGCCGCTGTCATTATACCAAATGCCGACGCTTTCGAAATCGGAGTCGTAAGATGCGACGATATTCTGGTCGCCGACATTTGCGTTGATAACGTTGCCGTTGTCGCGGATGAACTGCTCCGTATAAGCGACGGAATCCTGGCCGACATTAAAACCCCATACGAGTTCCTTTCGACGCAGGCGTTTGTCTTCGATGTCCATGGTATTGAACAGCAGATCTTCGCTGTGATGGTGGGGTACTACAACCAACAGGAACATGATCTCGACAATGTGATCCCACAACCAAAGTACAGGGTTCTTTGTGACCGGAGTGTATTTGTTCAGAAATACTTTGCCATCCGGATAGGCTTTGGCGAACGCGCGAAACGGCATGCGGAATGTCGGCCACTCCTGCATCTTGGGACCCCACCGGCCATCGCACTCGCGCGATCCGTACACCTGCTGGATCGGTTCACCGGTCGCCTTATCGCGCATGATGAGGTTGTTGCCATGTTGTGCAATGACTTCGAGATCTAGCGGTTGATTATCAATCTCCGGTTTGAACCCGTGCCCGAGGTGTGTCATGCAACAGTAAGTGATGATCACGTTTTCGCCACCGAGGCCCTCGGGATTGCCTGCCAGATGCGGGCGTTTGATGTGATTGTCGGGGTGCGCGCGGGCCTCGCCGTTGTTTTCCAGGACGATCACGCTCTCGCCGTCGCGTACGTATTTTCGCGCTTCGTCCACGGAGTAGAACACGGCGGAATTCTGTTGATTTCGAAGTCCCCAATGCAGCCAGGTGTAGGGAAATGCAATGAGAACCAGGTTAAGCGCGGCAAGCGTCAGGTAGACGCTCGGGATACCTGCGTCCGCCAGGGCCAGCGCAGCGCCGGCGACTACTGTGCCGAGTACGGCCGCCCCAATGAGGCGGTACTCATGCCGGATCGCAAACATCATATTGTGGCGCTTTACCCCGAAAAGGGCTTGAGTGACGTCGCCCAGATCGCGGAAATAGACGAAGGCGGCAGCAGTGCCTATCGCGAGTCCAGTCCAGTGACTCGCCTCCCACACGAGCGAAGTATCAAAAACGGTATCGGTCATTCTGTTCTCCAATAGTGTGTCATCCATTCGATCGCAAATTCAGTTGACCGCGTTAATTAAACATGATTAACTTAACGCTGTCAACTAAACGAATGGAAAGATCCGATATGCCGAGACCGAGCTACACGGAGGAACAGATCCAGGACATGGAAGAGCGCATCAGCGCGGCGGCGCTGCATGTTTTCGGCCGCGAGGGTTACCGCAATTTTTCACTGCGTGCGGTCGCACGCGAGATGGGGCTGACGGCGCCGGCACTGTATCGCTACGTCGACAACAAAGACCAGCTGCTGGCGGAGCTTCGCGCCGAAGGTTTTCGTCGGCTGGGGGAGATATTTCGGAAAGTGGCGGAAAGCCGGGCGCGCCCGTTGAACAAGGGGCGTGAGATGTTGCGTGCCGCGCTCGATTTCGCCGTCGACGAGCCCGATCTGTACCGCATTATGTACGAGCTCGATCAGGGTGAGGCGCCGGCACCGCAGTGGGTGCGCGACGACCGGCAGACGACGTTCGATGCGGCCCTTACGATTGCGGAGGGCTTCGTCGCAGCCGGCCATGTCGATATCGATCCGCTCGACCTTGTCCACCTGTGGTGGATAGGTCTGCACGGTCTCGCGAGCCTGGATCTCGCGAATCAGCTCGATATGGGTCGTTCCCGCGACGAGCTCGTCGAGCCGACCGTCGCGCTGATGACGAATACGAATTATCTGAAAACGGTGAAATCGGAGCCCGCGCGCAAACCTAAGGGCTGAATCGTGCGCGTCTGCCGTTATCGGGAGAGAGGCCAATGAGCAAGTACAACCGACGTCAATTTCTCGAACGCTCGTCCATCGGTTCGATCGGTATCATCGGTGCCGGCAACGCCTGGGGCTTGACCCGGCTGGAGCCCATCGGCGACCCATTGAACGCTGAGTACCCCTACCGAGCTTGGGAAGACCTCTACGAAAAGGAATTCGACTGGGACCACGTGGGCTACGCGGCGCATTGCGTGAATTGTCAGGGCAACTGCGGTTTCCAGGTGTTCGTCAAGGACGGTATCGTCGTGCGCGAAGAGCAGATCGCCGCCTATCCGGTAGTCCGCGACGACATTCCCGATACGAACCCGCGCGGATGTCAGAAGGGCGCCATTCACTCGTCGAACATGTATGAGGGTGATCGTCTGCGTTATCCGATGAAAAGGATCGGCGAACGCGGCCAAGGAAAATGGCAGCGCATTTCGTGGGATCAGGCCGCGACCGAAGTCGCCGATAAGATCATCGATATCTACGAGTCGTACGGGCCCGGTCATCTCATGAGCCACTGGGGCACCGGCACTGTGAGTCACATGCCGTGGACCGCGTCGTTGCGTTTCGCTACGCTCCTCGGCGGCATTCAGGGCGATACGATCAGTGACGTCGGCGACTTGAACACGGGCGCGCACCTCGCCTACGGCGATCCGCTGCAGAGTATG
Organism: uncultured Enterobacteriaceae bacterium; assembly: GCA_964523765.1. Taxonomy (GTDB): domain Bacteria; phylum Pseudomonadota; class Gammaproteobacteria; genus UBA11873. Next base: position 60,822 of record CAZFZX010000004.1, on the reverse strand, counting down.
ACCTCCGACAGTTGGTATGAGGCGGACTACATCGTGCTGGCGATGTTCAACCCGAGCGTAACGCGGATCCCCGACGCGCATTTCGTCTGGGAGGGACGCTATCGCGGCGCCCGGATCATGAGCGTAACACCCGACTACAACCCTTCTTCGATCCACGCGGACGTGTGGGTTCCGATCGAAGCCGGTACCGATCCGTACTTCTACATGTCCCTCGTCAATGTCGTACTCGAAGAAGATCTATGGTCCGCGGATTTTGTAAAAGAACAGACCGATCTGACTCTCCTCGTGCGCAAGGACAACGGCAGGTTGCTGCGACAATCCGATTTGGACGAACACGGCGAAACGGATGTCTTTTTCGTTTGGGACTTGAACACAGACGCGGCCGTGCCGGCAAGCGGATCGATGGGCAGCGAAGAGAAAACGATCGCGTTGGGTGAGCGCGATCCGGCACTCGCCGGCAGCTATGAGGTCGACGGTATTACAGTGGAACCGGCCTTCGTGCACATGCGAAAGGAGGCCGCTCGGTTTACCCCGGAGGCGGTCCAGCCTACGACCGGCGTCCATCCCGACCTGGTGCGCGAGGAAGCGCGCCACATGGCTGCGGCGAAGAAACTCGTGATGCTCGATGGGTTCAATATCGGCAAGCATCTGAACGGTATTTATACCGGTTGGGCGCAGGCTTTGTTTCTCGCCTTGACCGGGCACGGGGGGCCGACCGGAGGCATCGACACTTCGTGGCTCGACTGGGGCTGGGTCTCGGTGCTGCGGCTCGCATTTTTCGACAACACGAAATTTCCGCGCCTCGACACCGGCGGCTTGGGCGAATATATGCACGGCCACATGTGGGAGGAGGCGAGCCGCCATTACGATCCAAAAAAACTGAAGGAGAGGGTCGGCTTCGATGTCGAGGAGATGATGGCGATGGCTCATGAGTCCATCGATAAACGTTGGATGCCGCACTACGGACCCGTAAAGGGCATGATCCTGTCGGCGGACAATCGTTTTCGCCGCGCCAAGGGCGGTGCGGCCTATAGAGAACGTGTCCTCGCAGAAGCGACGGATTTGTTCGTCTGTGTTGATCCGCGGATGAATTCCACCACGCGCTGGGCGGATTACCTGCTGCCTGCCGCGAGTTACTACGAGAAGTGGGATCTGCGCCTGACGCCGCTGCATCGCAACGTCAATTTCTTCACCGCGCCGGTTAAACCCATCGGTGAGGCGAAACCCGAGTGGGAGATCTTTACCTTACTCGCAGAAAAGGTGCAGGAACGAGCGAAAGCGCGCGGCGTTTCGAAATACGAGGATGGCGATTTCACGCGCGACTTCGACACCATCTACGACGACTACACCATGAACGGTAAGCTCACCACGGCGCGAGACGCGGTTCAATGGATGGTGGAGAACAGTCCCGAACTCGCCGGGCAGACGTTTGAAGAGGGTGCTGAGAAAGGTTTCCTGACCGTGCAGACCAGCCCGTTCCCCGCGCACACGACGGTGAAGCCGGATCGGCCCGTCAATCCCTGGGAGCACCAGGTCGTGGACAAGAAACCGTATCCGACGCTGTCCGGCCGGATCACCTTCTTTTGCGATCACGATTGGTTCGCGCGCCTGGATTCGAAAGTGCCGACGGCGCGCCCCAACGCTGGCCCGCAAGCGTCGAATTTTCCGCTGATATTTCACACGCCGCATGCGCGCTGGGGGATCCACAGTAACTGGCGCTCGGACAAATACATGATGCGCATGCAGCGAGGGGAGCCGCACGTGTGTATCAGTCCCCAACTCGCGGCGGCGAAAGGGATCGGCGACGGCAACCGCGTGCGGGTGTTCAACGGGTTCGGCGAATTCCATGTGCAGGCGAAGCTCATGCCCGGAATGCGTGACGACACGGTGATGATGGAGCACGGCTGGGAGCAGTACCAGATAGAGGGCGGACGCTATCTCAACGATGTGGTCCCGACGTTGCTGCAGCCGCTGGAGCTCGTCGGCAATTGGGGCCATCTCAAGTTCCAGTTTCTGCGTTGGAATCAGAACCAGGTCGCGAACGAAGGCAGCGTCGACATCGAAGCGGCGCCGGCACAGGAGATGCAGGCATGACGAATCCCGCGCAACGTCAGTTATCGATGGTCATGGACCTCAACAAGTGCATCGGCTGTCAGACTTGCACGATCGCTTGCAAGACGCAGTGGACGAACCGTAACGGCCGCGACTTCATGTATTGGAACAACGTAGAGACCATGCCTGGCGAAGGCTATCCGCGCAATTATCAAGACATGGGCGGCGGCTTCGACGGCGACGGGAAGCTCAAAGCCGGAACCCAGCCGACCCTGGAAGACTACGGTACACCGTGGGAGTACGACCACGCGGCCACCTTGATGTCGGGCACCGAGCCGTGGCTGCGCCCAAATGTCAAACCCACGGGCGGAGCGAATTGGGACGAAGACGTGGGTGAGGGCGAATATCCGAATAGCTACTTTTTTTATCTGCCGCGCCTGTGCAACCACTGCACCAACCCGGCGTGCCTCGACGCGTGCCCGCGCAAGGCGATCTACAAGCGCCAGGAGGATGGGATCGTTCTCATCGACCAGGAACGCTGCCGCGGTTACCGCTATTGTGTCAAGGCTTGTCCGTACAAGAAAGTGTACTTCAACGAGGAGATCTCGAAGTCCGAAAAATGTATTTTTTGTTATCCACGTATCGCCAAGGGCCTGCCGATGGCATGCGCCAAACAATGTGTCGGCCGCATTCGCTGGGTCGGGTACCGTGACGATGAGGACGGACCGATCTACAAACTCGTCGACGAACACCGAGTCGCGTTGCCGCTGCACCCGGAATGGGGGACCCAGCCGAATGTGTTCTACGTTCCACCCATGGCGCCGGCAAAGTTCGACAACGAGGGCCGGCCGGTGGCCGGGTCCCGCATTCCGTTGGAATTGCTAGAAAGCCTGTTCGGCGACGGCGTGTCGCAGGCGCTCGAAACGCTCGATCGGGAGCGCCAGAAGAAGGCACAGGGTGAGGGATCCGAATTGATGGATCTCCTCATCGCTCATAAACAGGCCGACATGTTTAAGCTGACATGAGCGTCTTAACCGCAAGCGCTCGCGGCGAGGCGCGTTCGCGTGCCTACCAGCTCTTTGCGCTCGTGTTCACCCACCCCGAATCGGCGCTCCATGTTCTCCTCGTCGACGGCAGTTACCGGCGCGCGCTAACCGATTCGATCGTCGGCTTGTACGGCCAGGCCGAGCCTTTCGCGGAGCCGCCCGCGGCGTTCGTCGACTATGAATCCGACTACATCGGTTTGTTCGCTACCGGGCGCGGCGGGCACCCGGTGGTGCCGCTGAACGCGGGTGAGTACGAGCGACTGCGGCTCGGGCGATCGCGCGCGGAGCAGATGCTCGAGTATCTTCGTTGCTATCGACATTTCGGTCTGCAACTCGACACCGAAGCCGGGGCAAACGAGTTGCCGGACCATCTGAGTTGCCAACTCGAATTCATGGCCTGGCTGGCGTACCTAGAAGCCGGCGCGCGCACTACGGAGCTCGAGGCCGGTTACCAGCGCGCGCAGCGGGATTTCGCGACTCGCCTGACCCTGCCCTTACTAGGGGAAATGGAAGGCCGGCTCGAATCGATGAGGGACGCGCCGGCATTCTTTGCCGACGTGCTGCGCTTTCTTGCATCGGTCGTCGCCGAGACGATCGAAGAATTGAGCGGCCTCGATGAACCGGCCGGTGATGTTTCAGTGCCACGGGCCGGAAAAATGGCGACGGAGATCGCGTCATGGGAATGAATCGCAACGACTCGCGTCGGCATATTCGTGCATTGCTGCTCTGTTCCTGCCTGTCCGGTGCAGGTAACACGGGAGCCGATCCCTCCGTGTTTCCGGTCGAGGTGAACGCAACGATCCCGGTACCGGTGATCGCCTCGGACATTTTTCTGCGGAGCGACAACGATCCCCGCTCACCGATTTGGCACCGCGTACCGCGCTATCGGGTCACGCTCCAGCCCGCGCCGCCGGTGCATCAGTCGGTAAGTCTCCAGGGCGAGGTGTCAATGCGCACCCGCGAGTTGGACATCAGCGCGGCGCGCGATGACGAGCGCCTCTACATCCTGTTGTCGTGGCGCGATGAAAGCCGCGAGGCGACGAATGCCTATGCGCGTTTCGCCGATGCCGCAGCCGTTCAGTTCGCGCTCGACGGTGGGGATTCGACGTCCTACATGATGGGGGCGGCGGACACACCGGTGAACATCTGGTACTGGCGCGCGGGCCGGGCCGGCGCCGAGAACCTCGCCGCCGCCGGCTTCGGTAGTACCGAGGCGTTGCCATTGCAAAACGTCACGGCGGCGAGCGACTTCGACGCGGACCGTGCTCGCTGGACAGTCGTTTTGTCGCGCCCGCTCGACAGTGAGGGTGAGTACCACGCCCGTTTGCAGGGTGGTCGCCCGGTGCCGTTTGCTTGCGCGTTGTGGGAAGGCGCGGCAGCCCAACGCGACGGCCACAAGCTCACGACCCCGGGTTGGCTCCGGCTCGCGTTCGACCAATAGCGTAGAGGCGACGATGCAAACCCGGCACAGTCCTTTGTACTCGATCAAATCAGATCGACCGCTCCCGCGTGTCTATACGCAGCTTTCCCACCGACGAAACGGCGATAGCCAACGTCCGGCTTCGGTAATCACCACGCAAGGCTTCAGCACACCGTCGAGAACCGACGCGAGGTGATAGCGCAACATGAATTTCGACTATAGAGTGACAAGATTCTAGCGCTGCGCCTGGCTGACGGTCCGGACGAGGTCCGTATTACGCCGACGCGGGGAGAGCCGCGTGAGGATCGAACTCTGGGGTGAAACTGAGAGCGATGAACGCCCCGATCAGACGACCGCGGCACAACCGAGTCGTAAGCAATCAAGGCAATGCACGTTAAATCATCTGGCCATCTTGGGCAGGTCTGGTTCAAGTGAGGAAAAACTATGAACAAACAACAAGCTATCGACACAGCGAACAAGTATTTGGAGCTGATGCTTACAGACTTTCCCAAGTGCCTGGAAATGATTTCCGACGACTTTGTCTGGGAGAACTTTCTTCCGCCGCATGTTCCTTTCGGCGGTAGTTACGATGGTGCCGCCGGTCTGCAGACCTATCTCGAGCAGATTAGCGCGAACTGGGTAATCGGCGAACTGGTCTTTCATGACTTTATTTTTGATCCCGAAACGAAAATTCTGGCAGCGACCGGCGTCGAAAAGAACGGTAAAGCGATATCGACCGGCCGAGCCTGCGATATGCAATTCATCTGGGAGTTCAGATTCGCGAACGACGGCAAGCTCAAATACGTGCGGGAGTATAACGATACCGCGTCCATCGGCGGCACGTTTGATGCCTGACCCAAATGGGTGTCTCCCGCAGGGAGCCGGGACAGGCCTCTTGCGGTAGGCTACCGCATGTCCGATGGGGTATAGGACGTCGGATTGTGGGATATTCCCCGACTGATACCTGCGGCGCCGGCCGCAGCCCTAATCGGAGTATGCATCATGAGCAAACGTGAATCCGTCACCAGCGATACGATCCAGGCGGTAGCCGCACAATATGCCGGGCAAGGGCTCGATCCGACGCGTGCCGAAGCGTACCTGGCTTACGCCGAGCCGATCTATCAAATGTTCGAAGGCCTCCGCGCGCTCCCGCTGAAGGACGTTGAGCCCGCGATCGTGTTCCAACCGGTCGAAGGTAGCGAGTCATGAGCGACCTCATTCGCTTGAGTGCAACGGAGCTGGGCGCCGGGATCGCTGCCGGTGATTTTTCTGCGACGGAAGTAACGAGCGCGTTTCTCGATCGCATCGGTATGGTCAACGAACGTATCAATGCGGTCGTCACGCTTACCGCTGAGACTGCGCTCGAGAGCGCCGAGGCAATGCAGGCGGAACTCCGCGCGGGCCGTTCGCGCGGGCCGCTCCACGGCGTGCCGATCGGTTATAAGGATTTGTATTACACGAAGGGCGTGCGTACGACGGCCGGATCGGCGGTCAACGCAGATTTCGTTCCCGACTTCGACGCGACCGCGGTCGCCCGGCTCGCCGACGCCGGTATGGTCATGCTCGGAAAATTGAACACCCACGAATTCGCCTACGGTCCGACCAACGATTCATCGTATTTCGGCCCGTGCCGCAACCCCTGGAACGTGGACTGCTTCAGTGGCGGCTCCAGCGGCGGCTCCGGCGCCGCCGTTGGCGGCCGGCTGTTGCCCGCCGCGACCGGCAGCGATACCGGCGGCTCGATCCGGATGCCGGCGGCGTGCTGCGGCGTCACCGGATTGAAGCCGACCTATGGCCGGATCTCCCGCCACGGGATATTTCCCTTGTGCTGGACGATGGATCACGCCGGCCCGCTGGCGCGTTCGGCGGAGGATTGCGCGCTGTTGTTGGGCGCCATGGCGGGGCAGGACCCTAACGATGCCGCCAGCTCCTCACGCCCGGTCCCCGACTATCGCGCGGCTTTGACCGGCGGGATCGCCGGTCTTCGGATCGGTGTGCCCAATCGGCATTTCTTCGATCGCGCTCAGGCCGACGTCGATACTTGCGTCCGCGCCGCGCTGGCGGAACTCGAGGTCGGGGGCGCGGTACTCGTCGATGTCGACATCCCCCACATCGAACACGCAGCCGCCGCAGCCATGGCTATCTATCTGGCAGAAGCGGTCGCCTATCACGACGATCAGATCGATCGCGATCCGGGCCTCTATACCGAGCAGGTGCGGACCTTCATCGAGCTCGGCAACCAGGTCCTGGCGAAGGATTACCTGCACGCCCAACGCTACCGGAGCCTGCTTGGTCAGTCGATGGCCGCCGTCTATAGCGATGTCGACATTCTCGCCATGCCCGCCGTTCCCATCACGGCCGCGCCGATCGGGGTCGCCGAAGTCGACGTGCGCGGCGTACCCGACGGGGTATTTGGGGCGATGCTGCGTAATACCGAACCTTTCGATCTCACGGGCCTGCCGGCGCTGGTAGTGCCGTGCGGCTTCGCCGGCGACCAGATGCCGGTGTCGCTGCAGTTGGTCGGGCCCGCTTTCGAGGAGGCGGCTGTATTGAACGCCGGGTATAGCTTTCAACGGGCGACCGACTGGCACCTGCGGCGGCCGCCGCTGTAGCGGACAAGCGGCCGTTCTGGATCTCGCATTTTTCCCTCAACCGGTTGAAATTGATCAAGGAGTATCTCGAAAACACTTTAAGTAGTTGCTAAATATATAATTTATTAATATAGTTAGGGTATACTTCATATAAATTAGATTAACTGCAATTCAACGGTACGACGCTCTGGGCGGTGATTCTTCCGCCGCGGCAGGTCGCCTCGCACGCGTGATTTGCCGGGAGATCGGGGATGACAATCACGAAGGCGTTTCTTTATCGCCTGCTGGCGCCGTTGCTCCTATTCTCATTCGCTATGCCGCTTGCTGCAGGCACGCTCGCCGACACCTGGTCCAAATTCGACCGTGCGATGGCGAAGTTCAATCCCATCGGCGAGCACGTGCGTAAGCCCATCGAGCGGCGATTCCCCAATCTCCGGTTCAAGGGGTTCTTACGCCAATGGTCGGATGTGCTGACCGACGAAGACGGCACGGTCGGATTCCGCGACCAGGATTTCCGTTTCCTGCAATTGCAGAATCTGCTGGAACTCGAATCGGGCTATCATTTTGCGCCGGGACTCGACTTCAACGTCGTCTCGCACTTCCTCTACGATGGGGTCTACGACTGGCAAAAATCGGACGGATTGTTCGCCGACGACATCGATCGAACCGCCGAGGTCTATCACGATAGCGAGCGGATCCTGCGCGAGGCGTATCTCAGCTATCGCATACCAGGCGTCGATTTGAAGATCGGCAAGCAGCAGATCGCCTGGGGTAAAATGGACGGGCAGTTCATCGATACCGTCAACGCCATGGACCGCCGCGAATCGGTGCAGCTCGAGACCGAGGACTACGAGTGGCGGCGCCTGCCGACCTGGATGGCGAGCAGCACCTTCTATTTCGGGCGCAACTCGCTGCAAGTACTCTATATCTTTGATTTCGAGCACGACCGGCAGGCCCTGCCGGGATCGCCGTGGGCCTCACCCCTCGTCCCGCCGCCGAGCGCGATCACCGACGTCGTGTTGGACGTGGACCGGCCGAACGCCGGTCGCTTCGCCGACCACGAATACGGCCTGCGTTTCGATCGCGCCCAGGGGGCCCTGACCTACGGGTTCGTCTACCTCTATGCCTGGGACAAGAACCCGGTCGATCACGTCATCGGGACCCAGCTCAGCGCTGGTCGCACGGTACTCCGCGTGCGGCCGAAGCACGAACGGCTCCATCACTTCGGTATCACGGCGGACTACGGGACGACGTTTACGGACGTCCCTTACGTCAATGTCCTACCGACCGTCTTTCGGGTGGAGGCGCTCTATACCAACGGCGTGCGGTTTGCAGATTTCGGCAAACGCGCCGCCGCGCTGGCGGGCGCAAACCTCGACGGTACGTCCAAGCGCGACACTTTACGCGCCGCCGTGGCGGCCGAGTTTGGTCTACCGGCGCGAACCACTTTCATTGTGCAGGGGTCGCTGTTCTATACATTCGACTGGAAAAACACACTCGGGCCGGGCTTCGGCGGTGGGATTGGGGACGAGTGGACCGTGATCCCGGTCGCGAACGTTTCGAGGCCGTTCGCGTTTACCCGCGATCGCTTGAGTATGGAGTTCACCGTCTTTCCCGTCGTCAGCGGACCCTCGGCCGACTGGCAGGGGATCAAATCGAAACTGCGCTTCAAGTACAAGTTTTCGCAATTCGTCACCGGCCAGCTCATCTATAATGGCTACGACAGCGGTGACGATACGGGTCTTTACGGGCAGTATGAAGAGTGGGATAACTTCGGCTGGGAGCTGAGTTATGAGTTCTGAATTGCGACGCGAGACAACGAACGCCCGCCGCCGTGTGGGGTTGGCGCTCGTCGCTCTCTTATGCGGCGGGTCGATGATCGCCGACGCAAATGCCGAGCAGATCTGGAAAACAGTTGCCCAAATGAGCGCGGAGGACAAGGCCTTGTTCGACCCGGCGACGTCGACACCGCGCGATTCGGAGTTTCCCTACATGCCGGCCGAGCGCTACCCCTTCGAAGCGCCGTATACGGTAGAGGAAATGGGCTATCGCGCCGCGAACTTCCCGCACGTCGCGCGCTGGCAGGGGGCGATGCTCGATGTATTTGGCGCGATCACGAGTTCCGGTTATATCAATCAGGGCGAGACGATCTTCTATATGATGCTGGAACCCGGGGTGGGGTATGAGGGCTACCTCTATGCCACGAAGCCGGGTGACGTCTATGGGCGCTGGATGGCCTACGACATCTTTCCACCGGAAAACGAGGGGACCCAGCAACTGTGGGCGACCCGGCGGACGGACAGGGAGTTCCGCACGAAGATGGATTTCTTCGTTTATTCCCCGCAGCTTCGACGCGTACGCCGTCAGCCTGAACCGCGGCGGGACCAACGCTTTGCGGACAACGCCCAGACCTTCGATGATGTGATCGGCCGTGACCCCTGGGAGTTCGAGTGGGAGCTGTTGGGGACGGACGTCTTATACGAGACGATTCGATTCCCGACGACGCGCCCGACCATCACCCTCAACCGACACAGCCAAGGGTTCGTGGAGCGGGCGACTGATTCACTGAAACCCATGGGCGACGACTATCCACATTACCTTGCCGATGGCGGCGTTGCATGTTGGGTCGTGAAGGCGACGGCGAGGGACGACTGGCTGCCGGGATACAGCGAGAAAACTCTGATCCTGTGGTTGGAGAAAACGACGTTCTATCCGCTGCGGCGGGAAAAATACGATAAGGACGGCGCGCTGATGACCGTCGAAGTCAGACTCGCCGAGCACGAACGTCCCGAGCTCGGGACGTTCGGGTACACCGCATTTAGTACCGTTTATTGGAACATTCCGAATGATTTGATCAGTTATAGTTTTCACAACCCCATGCACGTGCGTGAGTGGACCGAGGAACAGAAAGCCATGATCTTCACCGCCGAGTTCATGCGCCGCGACTGGTTGATAGAACCGATGAAAGGCCAGGTCCTGATCAGCGACCCTGATGAGTATTTTTTGCGGCCGCACCTACACCCGGAAAAGTTTCCGGGCGAGCGGAATGTCGCTGTACCGGCACAAGTGGAAGCGCGCGTACGGGCGCAAAACGAAGCCGGTCATCTGGTTTTCGAAACCGCGGGCGCCCCGGGTAACGCGACCGGAGAATGACTTCGCGGCGCTTGATCCAGGCGTCGAGCGTTGACCTTCGTACCCTTGTAGAGTAGGCGACTCGTGGTCCATGATCGTGCCCATGCGTTATTGGATTGTCGTCATCAGCGCCCTGGTCCTGCTCGCGGCTTGTGCCGAGGACGAAGACCGGCGGCTAGAAGGCCGGCCCGGCGGACCCTACCGCCTGACCTTGCAGCTCGATCCGGGGGCCCCGCGACCGGGCGAGGAAACGCAGTTTAATTTCCAACTGACCCACACCCAGAGCGGCAGGCCGGTCCGGGAGCTCCAGCTCGCGCACGAACGTCTCATGCATCACTTCATCGTGAACCTCGATTTCTCGAGTTTCGCCCATGTCCACCACGAGGACTTCCATCCCTTCACCGACAGCGATCGAACCGAGACCCGCGTGCGTTTCCCTTACCGTTTTCCGAAAGCCGGACACTATCGCATCGTCAGCGAATTTGCCCACCAGGACCGACTTTGGACAAAACACTTCGATATTGAAGTCGGCGCACCCGGCCCCGTCGCCAGCGTACCCGTGGACAGCGCGCGGGCCCGGCGGTTCGGTGATTACACGGCGACTTTGCGGGTTTCGCCCCAGACTCCGGTCGCGGGTTACGAGACGGAACTCGTATTGGAGATCCAACGAGACGGTGCGCCGGTAACCGATCTCGAGCTGTATCTCGGCTCGGAGCTGCACGCAGCCGTCTGGCGGGACGATGGCAAGTATTTCGGCCATTTGCACAGCCACACCCCGCGCGTTGCGGCGATCATAGAACTCGCCCACGATCGCGGTATCGAGCCGGCTCTGCGCGGCGCCCGGATCGCCGAGATGTTGGTTCAATTGATGTGCCTCGATGCGGAACTGGTGTTTTCGGGACCGACCATCCCCATGCGTTACGTGTTTCCGGAGCCCGGTAGATATCACCTCTTTCTGCAGGCAGCGCCGAAAGGCGAGCCCGAGTTGTTTCAATTCGTGGTCGATGCCGTTCCGTTTGTCGAGGGCATCGATACGACCATGCATCCCTTGAGCGACCTATGAGCGGACGGCGGCCGCTTGCGAACGCGCGCCTTGCGGTCTTCGTACTGTCGCTGCTCGCGGCTGTGGCAGCTCAGGCCGGACACGGCTTGATGAATTCTTTCGGCGACGTCGAGTGGTTGCCGGATCCCGGCACGACCCCGGACCAACTGACGTACCCGCTCGATCGGATCGGTGAACGCGCCGAGTTGGCGCTGGCTGAATCGGGCGAAGAGGCTTTGAGTCTCTGTCTTGAATTCGCGCGTGAGAAACTCGCGGAGATCAGCGCCATGGTCAGGGCTGGCGAAGGGCAGGCCGCGGCTGCCGCTACCGCGCACTACCGGGGTTACCTCGATCGTGCCGCCGCAGCCGTCGAAGCCTCGCCGGGTACCGAACTCAGCGCGCTAAGGCACCGCTACGTCAACGCCTTGCTAGAGCACGTCTACATCATGTCGATAGACTACATGGATATGCCGCTCAAGATCCGCGAGTCCGCGCTCGCACCGTTATTCGCGACGGCGATGGCGCACTTTAAAGCGCAACGCGCCGCGTTGTCGAAAGGCGAAAAAGATGCACTGTTCTTCAAAGAGGAGGAAATCCGCTGGTCGCTCGAAATGGCGAAACGGGCGGACGAACAAGGGATCAAGAACTAGGGAACCCCTGATCAATTCATGGAACGTCGCCTTGCGCCCAAAATCGTCCCGGTCTGCGTTGCGGCGCTTGCCAATAGTCCCTGGCTATCGCCTGGGCGCCGCGCCTTGACCTGAACAATTTTGGGCGGCAACTCGACTGTCCCAGAATGAATCAGAGGTTCCTTAGCACGGGTATTGCGCGCGGCTCGCCCGGGTTTACGCTACGCTATGCGATGCGCGCCTAAACTACACTGAGGTTTCAAAGGATATCCGTGCGCAGTGACCGTAGCGGAAACCGATTCAATCGATGCGAGGACTAAGATGGACGCAACAACTGACTCGACCTACATACTCTATGAAACTCCCGAGGACGGCATCGCCCGTATCGTTCTCAATCGTCCGAAAACGGCGAACGCCCAGGACACGCAATTCCTTTACGAATTGAATGATGCGTTCGATCGGGCGGCGCATGATGAGGCTATCCGCGTCATCATTCTCGCGGCCAACGGTAAGCACTTCTCCTCGGGCCATGATCTGTCCGAACAGAACTGGCATGCGAATATGCACGACTACGATACCGTCGGCACGATGTGCGGATTTACCTGCGACGGCGCTGAAGCACAAATGAGCCGTGAAGAAGAGATTTACGTCGGTTTCAGCGAACGCTGGCGCAATATCCCGAAGCCGACGATCGCCGCGGTGCAGGGCAAATGCATTGCCGGCGGCCTCATGCTGGCCTGGCCCTGCGACTTAATCATCGCGACTGAAGATGCGAGCTTCACCGATCCCACGGTGAGTTTCGGGGTTGGCGGCGTCGAATACTTCACGCACCTGTGGGAAGTCGGCGCACGCAAGGCCAAGGAGATGTTGTTTACTTCCGACGCATTGAGCGCCGCGGACGCGCTGACACTCGGGATGGTCAATAAAGTCGTTCCGCGCGAGCAGCTAGAAGAGGCCGCGCTCGAGATGGCCCGCAAGATTGCGGCGAAGTCGCGGTTCGCGCTCAAGTTGACGAAGAAGGCGATCAACGCGAGCCAGGACGCGCAGGGCCGCAAGCTCGCCATGCAGAATGCTTTTCACCTGCATCAGCTCGCCCACACCCATTGGTTGAAACTCTACGACGTGTTGCTGGACCCGACCGGCCTCCCGGAAGCGACCCAACGCGCGCTTGGCATGAAACCGGGCGAGGAGGAGGCGAAGTCCTAGCCTTACCGACTGCTAAAGCACCTGGCCGGCAATCCGTTTCCGGGTGTCGCTTAGGTCGTCGCCGCGTACTTCGCTTAACGCGTAGCCGACGAATTGTGCGGCTACGCGTTTCCGCCATTGCGTCGTGAAGTCCGCGTTATCCATTGGTTTCGCGCGGCTGGCGGCCTTTTTGGCCGCCTGTTCGATCACCTCGTCGGTGAGGCGTTGACCGATCAGCAACGCCGCCGCCGCATCACAGGAGACCGGTTGCGGTGCCGTTGCACCGAGCACGATCCGCGCTTGCGATACCGTTCCGTCGCCGTCGATTTCGACCGCGACCGCGGCCGCCAGGACCGGGAAATCGAACGACCCGCGACGCCGCAGTTTCCAATAGCTGCTGCGCCAACCGTCGGCCGGTGGCAGGATCACTTCCGTCATGATTTCCGCCGGCCGGCGCGTCAAATAATCGATACCATCGTTTTGATAGAAATCCGACAGGTCGAGCACGCGTTCGTCGTTAGCGGATACCAGACGGACCTTCGCCCCAAGGGCGACGAGCATCGGCGCCGTGTCGGTGGATGACACCGCGACGCACTTTCGGCTGCGCGTGGCGACCCAGCAGGTTTCGCCAGCTTTCTTCATACAGAAGTCTATCGCCTTGCGCCAATCGTAGTTCTGATTGTAGTAGTGGCATCGCGTGTCGAGACACAAATTGCCGCCAAGCGTCCCCATGTTACGCAGATGCGGCGAGGCAACCTGGGCGGCCGCCTGCCATAAACCACGATAGTTCGTCTTAAGCGACGCGTCCTCGACCAATTGCGTCAGGGTCAAACCCGTGCCCAGCCGCGTTTCGGAGCCGTTGTGTAGCGAGCGCAAGGCTTCGATCCCGCCGAGCGCGATCAGCGTGCGAGGCTCCTGCTGGCGGCGTTTCATGTTCGGCAGCAGATCGGTTCCGCCGGCCAGCAGCATTGCGTCGCTCCCTTCATTCGCGAGCATCTGGGCGGCTTCCTGGATATCAGACGGCGCGTAATACCGGAAATAGGGCAGTCGCATCATGATGAGTGCACCTTATCCATGACGTGCATCTTTGCTGCGCGTTTACGTTCGGGGCGGTTGCTGGCGGTGCCGTCGCCGCCTTCCCACGGGGGCAGTACGAAGTACGGCTCCGGCCAGTCGACGGTCGGAAAGGTCGACGGCCCGTAACGCGGGTCTTTCCCCGCAGCTTTGAGTTCGAGCGCCTGCAGCACCTTGTCCGGCGTGATCGGGACCGCATCGATCCGGACCCCCACCGCGTCGTATACAGCGTTGGCGACGGCCGGCATGATAGGAAGCAGCGGTCCCTGACCTGCCTCCTTGCCGCCGAACGGTCCATTCGGATCCGGGTCTTCGATCAGATCGGTAATTACCTCGGGCATATCCAGCGACGTGAGGCTCTTGTACTCCAGCAGCGACGGGTTCTTGTGGACCATTGCGGCGGACAACTTCGGCGGCAGACGGCGGAAGACCTGTTCTTCCATCAGTGCCTCACCAAGGCCCATGTAGACGCTGCCTTGTACCTGCCCACGGACCAGCACCGGGTTCAGCGCGCGACCGACATCGTGAGCTACGTATACCCGGGGAACCGTGATCCAGCCGGTTGCGGGATCGACCTCGACTTCGACGACGGCAGCCGTAAAGGAATAAGCGGGCGACGGCCCCACGCCACCGCCTTTGAATTGCGCCGGCGGCTTCGGCGGAGCGTACGAACCCGTAGTTCCCAGGGTGCCGTGGCGTTCCTCCGCACACACGACGGCCTCTTGAAAGGTCATACCGGTGGCAGGATCGCCGGCGTCAAAAACGTTGCCGCCGCTGAACACGAGGTTTTGCACCGGCCGTTCCAGCCGCACCGCAACCGCCTCGCCGATCAGCGCGCGTGCGCGCTCGGCCGCGTCGATCGCGGCGTTACCCATCATTAAAGTAACGCGGCTTGAATAGGAGCCCAGATCCACCGGGGTGAGATCGGTGTCGCCGGTGATGCACTTGACCTCGGCCGGGGTGATACCCAAAATCTCGGCGACCGAGGCAACCAGCACGTCGTCCGATCCTTGCCCGACTTCGGTGGCGCCGCAGAACACGGTTACCAGCCCGCTGCGGTCAAGCTGCAGTTGCACACCGGTATGCGGCATCTTGTTCCAGTAGATCGCGTTACCGGCGCCCGTCAGATACGAAGAACACGCGAGGCCGACGCCGTGCCCGTCGGGTAGTTTGCGATGTTTGTTTTTCCAATCCGACCGTTCGGTCACCCGCTTGATACACTCGGCCAGACCGTTAGTGCCGATCTGCAGAAAATTCGCCGTCAGGCTGTTGGGCTCGGTGACGATGTTGAGTCGTAGCTCGGCCGGATCCCGGTCGAGCGCCTCGGCGATTTTGTCGAGCTGCACCTCCTGGCCGAATCGCGATTGCGGAGTTCCGTGGCCGCGTTTTGGTCCGCACGGGGGTTTGTTGGTGAAAACCCGACAGGCGTTGAACTGGTAACGAGGTAGATGATAGGTCACGGGCTGCAGCACCGCAGTGTAGAACGTGCTGGCGATGCCGTAGGACCCGTAGCTGCCGCCATCCAACAGCGTCTGTAGATGCATACCGGTCAATTTTCCGTCCTTGGTCACACCGGTGCGCAGCTTCATGATCACCGGATGCCTGCCGCGGTGGCAATAGAAAACTTCTTCCCGGGTCAAGCAGATCTTGACGGGTCGCCCCAACGCCAGTGCGGCTTTGGCGACGACGATCTCGTGCCCGAAAGGATCGGTCTTGCCGCCGAAGCCGCCGCCATTGGGGTGGGCAATCACCCGGATGTGGGCTTGCGGGATTTCCAGGACCTTTGCTAATGCCCGGTGCACGTAATGCGGGCATTGGGTACTCGAACGGAGCGTGAGCTTGCCGTCGGGGTCGACGGTTGCGACGGCTGCGTGTTGTTCCATCGGCAGGTGGGTGTTGCCTTCATAGAAGAAGCAATCTTCGAACACCCGATCCGCGGACTCCAAGGCTTCGTCGACGTCGCCGAAAGAATAGGCAAGGCGCTTGTGGATGTTGCCCTCTTCGCTGTAGTCATGCAGACGCACCTCGCCTTGAGACAGAGCCTCTTCGGGGTTGGCGATTGTCGGCAAGGGATTGTAGGAGACGTCGATCAGCTCGAGGGCTTCGGTCGCCGTGAATTCGTCTTTGGCGATGACCGCCGCCACTGGGTCGCCGACAAACCGTACCCGGTCGGTGCGCAGGGCCTGCTCGTCCTGGCTGACCGGCAGAATGCCGTATTCGTTGGGGATGTCGGCGCCGGTCAATACAAGATGTACACCAGGGTGGCGTGCGGCTCGCGTCGTATCGATCCTCTCGATGTCGGCGTGGGGATGGGGCGAGCGTAACAGCTTCGTGTGCAGCATCCGCGGCAGCACGATATCGTCGGCGAACACTGTCTGTCCCGTCACTTTGGCACGGCCGTCTACCCGCCGACGCGGTTTTCCGATCACCTCGAATTTGTCCCGCTGTTTCATGACGGTGCTCCGGCCGTTTTCTTGCCCTGATCCGGAAGCGCGACGATGGCCGCCTCGATCGCCTCGAAGATCTGTTGATATCCCGTACATCGGCACAAATTGCCGGACAAGGCCTCGCGTAGTTGATCGCGACTCGGCGCCGGTTCGCTCGCAAGCAGCGCTTTGGTCGTCAACAATACCCCCGGCGTGCAATAGCCGCACTGCGAACCGCCGAGGTCGGCAAAAGCGGCTTGCAGCGGATCCAATTCCCCGTCTACGGCCATCCCCTCGATGGTATCGATCGGGGTATCGGTGCTTTCGAGCGCTAGCGTCAGACAAGACAGCACGGGCTTGCCCTTAATCAGAACCGCGCAGGCGCCACACTCGCCCAGTTCACAACCGTGCTTGGTTCCGGTCAAACCGAGTTCCTCGCGCAGCACCTCGAGCAGTGTCTTGTTCGGTGCGAAAGACACTTGAATGCGTTCACCGTTGACGATAAACGTACCATGCACGTTGTCGCGGTCTATTGGATCCGATGTAACGAAGTCGTTCACGCTAGCCTCCAGATTGCGCTCGCTGTACTTACACGGTAGTCGGCGGCGGCGCGCTGACCAGCCCCCCGACTAGGTAGTTCGCGAATTCCTCACCGATCTCCGCTGCCGAATAACGGCCGTTCGGTCGGTACCATCGCGTCGCCCAGTTCAAGGAGCCGAGCATTGCCCGCGTCACCAAGGTCGGGTCACAGGTGGCGAATTCTCCACTATCGATGCCGTTCTCTACCAGGTTTCGTATCGCCTTTTCGTAGCGCCCGCGTTTGGCGATGATCCGGGTCTGCATTTCATCGGGCAGTGCTTCTACCTGCAGATGGGCCGTCGATCCTTCCAGTTCGTCGAGCATGCAGCATAAATGGGCCCGGATCACGGCGTCCACTTGCTCGACATAGGGCGCCCCCGATTCACTGGCGGCCTTCAGCGCCGCCAGCATCCGATCGAGCGCCCGGTCCTGACAGAAGTACAGGATCTCGACCTTGCCGCTGAAATAGTGATAGAGATTGCCGGGCGACAGATCGGCTTCGGCCGCTATTTCGCGCATACTCGCGGCGTCGAAACCCCGTTTGCGGAACACTTTCGAAGCGGCCCGCAGTATCTCATAGCGGCGCGCCTCGGCGCGGCGCTGGACGCGGTCCGAGGGCCGATATGAACCGTTGTTTAAATTTTGAACCACTGTTTATATACTATTCCCACGGGGGGGCAGGAATCAAGTGCGACAAGCGCGGTTGCCCCGATTTGGGTAGAAGCTGGAATAGAGGGCGCCGAAGTGACACATCAATATTTCCGTCGTGAAATCGAGACGTTGCCCCGGGAGAGGATCCGGAGCGTGCAGTACGAACGTCTGCGCAACCTCGTCACGGGCCTGCACGCGAATCCCTTCTACAAACGAAAGCTCGAGGAAGCGGGGGTAAAGGCCGAGGATATCGACTCGCTGGATGCGTTGGCGCAGTTGCCGTTTACGACCAAGTCCGAACTGCTCGCTTCACAACTCGAGTCGCCGCCGTTCGGCGACCTGCTGAGCCATCCGCTGTCCGAATACACCTATTTCCACCAAACCTCCGGTACTACCGGTAAACCCCTCAAGTGGCTGGATACCGAGGAGAGTTGGCAAGGCTGGACCGAATGCTGGCAATACGTGTATACCGGCGCCGGCGTAACCAGCGACGACATCGTCTATTTGCCGTTTTCATTTGGACCCTACATCAGTCACTGGATCGCGATCGACGGTGCCCGCCGGCTCGGTGCTTTATGTATTTCTGGTGCCGGGATGAGCAGCGAGCGACGACTCGAGATGATACTGGATAACCGTTGCACCGTGCTCGTATGTACGCCGACCTACGCGCTCAGGCTCGCCGAAGTAGCACGCGAACAGCAGATCGACATCCGCGGCTCGAATATCCGCACGTTGATTAACGCGGGCGAGCCGGGCGCGAACGTGCCGAACGTGAAGCGCGCTATTGAGACCGCGTGGGGAGCCCGTTGTTATGACCATGTCGGGGCGACGGAGGTCGGCGCGTGGGGGTTCACCTGCCAGGCCGATGGCGCGGGAATGCATCTGAACGAGCACGATTTTGTCTTTGAAGTGATCGACCCCGAAAGCACCCAACCCGCTGCCGAAGGCGAACGGGGTGAACTCGTCATCACCAATTTCGGGCGCCAATGTATGCCGCTGCTGCGGTATAGAACGGGGGATCTCGTTGAATTGACCAATGAGGGGTGCGCTTGTGGTCGTACGTTCGCCCGTATCAAGGGCGGCGTACTCGGACGTGCCGACGATATGTTTGTTGTGCGCGGGGTAAATCTATACCCGAGCGCCATCGATAATCTGATCCGCGCGCTCCCGGAGATTGTCGAATACGAAGTCAATATTCAACGCATCCGCGGGATGGATGCGCTGACCATCCGGGTCGAGACGAATGGCGACACCGATTTCGATCAAGCCGAGGCGCGCATCCTCGCCGCCTTTCGCGATACCTTCAACATTGGCGTCTCGGTAGCAGAGGCCGCCGCCGGCAGCCTCCCGCGTTACGAACTCAAAGCCCGGCGTTACAAACGTATTGATTAAGTAAGAATGCGTTAACAAGCAGGATCTTCCCGCCTTAATCGAGCCGTAGACATAGCTGCGCGTCAAAAATGAAACCACGAAGAACACGGAGGGGATGTTTTTGGATAGCAAATTCATATCCTTATTTCCGTGTTCTCCGTGGTTCATTTCGATTCCTCGCGGTATCTCGGGCTTACGAACTAACGAATCAATGTCCGCCTGCGGCGGGTTTCTTCTACTGGATACCGGGTCGAGCCCGGTATGACGGTGACGGCGTATGCTCGCCGGTCACCGATTCGAAACTGATCGATATTTCGGAACACTCATTTAGCGTATGAGAATGCGCTAGAATCATATGGGTGGTGAAGACGGATCGGAGCGGACTTTGACCTACACCAATGCAGCCGAAGAAACACGTAGCGCTCAAACCCGAAAGCGTGAGCCGCGAGACGTGTATGTCGTCAGCTGCCAAGTGCTGCAACGCGCTTTGCAACCGCTGTTGGACAAACTGCCGGAACTGGCGTCCTGCAGCTTCATGGATTACGGTTTGCACTGCACCCCCGGCGAGATGGCGTCCGAACTTCAAGTCGTATTGGATGCGGCGGTCAAGCCGGGCATCGTGCTGCTCGGATACGGTTTGTGCGGCAACGGTCTGGTCGGTTTGCGAGCCGGACGGCATACGCTGGTCATTCCGCGCACGGACGATTGCATCGCCATCCTGATGGGTTCGTACCAGAAATACCTTGAAGATTTCCAACGCCATCCGGGGACCTATTACCTCAGCGAGGGATGGTTGGAAAGCGGTTTCCATCCCTTGGGCCAGTTACGGGAATGGTCGGAGCGTCATGGAGAGGAAAAAGCTCGGCAATTGATCGCCCGAGTCTACGTGCACTATCAGCGGGTCGTGCTCGTCGCGTTCACACCTGAGGAACTCAGCCGCTACCGTAGCGAATCGCAGGCAGTGGCGGATCTTCTCGGTGTGGTCTACGACGAGATGCTAGGGACACCGACGCTCCTCGAACGCCTGGTCTGGCAAGTGGACGCAACGGACCTCGATCGCGACGAGTTTGTCGTCATACCCCCCGGCGCCGAGGTGCAGCAGATGGATTTCGTGCGCTGACGTTCCCTTCGCCGGCCCCTTTTGAGCATTTTGTCGGCGACCTTTCGACGAATTCCGGGCTCCGTTGCTATCCGGTTGATTTCGATCAACTTTGTCTGATCTCACCCTAATCTATGCTTGTACGACGCGATACTCAAAAGCGTGGGGGGTTCTGTTGTGCCGGCGGATTTCCGCCTCGACCCGCGCGCAAGATAAACGTTGCAATCAGGAGGACCTAGGCCATGGGAATGCCGCTTTTTCATAAAGACACCATGTCGGGAGAAGAACGTGCCGAAGCCCTGTTGTCGGGAAAGCCGATCGACCGGGTGCCGTTCACGATTTTTGGTTTCGCGTTTCTAGGGGTCAATGTCGGCTACAGCGTCATGGACTGGTACAGCGACACGCTGAAGTCCTTCGAATCCGGGCAAATGACGTCTGACCAATACGGCGCCATGTGGCTTCCTTTTGGCGGTTATCCCGCGCTTGGGCCGGCGGAGCTCGGGGCGGAAGTGGTGTGGCCAACCGGTGAATTCTCGCAATGCCCGAACGTCGAGCCGGCGATCACTACCGAGGATGACGCCTGGGCGTTGGAATTCATCGATCCGGAAAAACTCAAGACGCTAGGGTTCGTTCCGACTTTTATCGAGGTCGCTCACTTGATTAAGGATGCCGGGCTGCCGTTCGTAGTACCCGTGTACGGTCCGTGGACGACAGCCGGAAACATCGTCGGTCTCGATCGCATGTGCAGATGGTCGGTCAAGCAACCGGACCTCGCCCACCACGTCATCCGCTATGCAACGGATTTCCTGGTGAAATTTATGCAGATCATGTGCGATATCGTCGGCCCGGCGAGTTTCTGGCCCCTAAACAGTACCGCCTCCGCTGCCAACGTCATTATTTCGCCGAAGACCTTCGAAAAATTCGTGATGCCGTACCTCATCGAGTATCACACCAAGATCATCGATATGGGCGCGCCGTCGATCGTTTTTCACCTTTGCGGCGAACAAAATCTCAACTACGAATTCTATCCCGATGTGCCGCTGCCACCGCTCAGTATCATCAGCGTATCGCACGAGGTCGACCTCGAAAAGGCCAGTGCCAGCTTTCCGGACTATATGCTCCTCGGCAACATCGAGCCGGCGTTATTCCAGGTGGGTACCGCCGATGAGGTCTACGAGAAGTGTCGTGTGGCTGTCGAGAAAGGCAAGAAGCACGAGCGCGGTTTTATCCTCGCACCCGGGTGTGAAATGCCGCCGCAGGCGATCCCGCACAATGTGTGGATGATGGCCAAGGCGTCGAATGATTTTGGCTACTATGGTTGAACCGGGTAAGAGCGGCAACCTACCCGGCGATAAGAGAGAGCCGCAAGGGCGAGGAGAACAGCATGGTTGACGAAACGAAACGTCAGGAGATTCTGCAGCGCTTGATCGACGGCGTGGTGGAGTTCGACGAAGACGGTGTGAAGGCCACGAGCGAGGAGGCGATCGGGGCGGGCCTGGACGCTTACGATGCGATCATGAGCGGCCTCGCGGCCGGTATGGAGAAGGTCGGCGAATTGTGGGATAACGGCGAGTATTTTGTCCCCGAAGTTCTGTTGTCCTCTGACGCCCTTTACGCCGGCCTCGAAATTCTGCAGCCGCACGTGGAACTTACCGGCGCCGGCAATATCAATTGCGATGTCGTCATCGGCACCGTCCAAGGCGATATCCATGACATCGGCAAGAATCTCGTCAAGATGATGCTGGACGTGGCCGGTTTTACCGTCCACGATTTGGGGCAGGACGTGGCGCCGGATGCGTTCGTGGAAGAGCAGGTCAAAACAGGTGCTCAGCTCGTGTGCCTGTCGACGATGATGACGACGACGATGATGGGAATGAAAAAGATCATCGAGATGATCCGCGCGAAAAATCCCGACGTAAAGATCATGATCGGCGGTGCGCCCATCACTGCGGACACCGTACAACGATTCGGTGCCGATGCTACGGCGGACAGTGCCCCCAACGCGTTGCGCGAAGCGATGAGTCTTATAGGCGCGGTTTAAACGCCAAAGGGGACGGCTAGATAACTGTTCCGAGATATCGGTCAGTATCTAATCCGGGATTGACTGATGAACTTGATTACCGTCATGCCGGATTCAATCCGGCATCCAGTCAATGAAGCTGCCGCTTTCAGCGGCACATTTTTAACTGGATTCCTGGGCGAGGATTGCTCCTGCAATCCTTTCGCAGGAATGACGATGAAATTGAAGCGAATTTCAGATCAATTCTCTAGGGACACGCCCCAATCATTGCCTTGTCGCTCTCCAAAAATGCCTGAAGGTGTTCTACCAGCGCCTTACACCTGGGGTCGTCGCTTTGAAAGGCTTCATGTAGTCGGGTGGAGAAGGGAATGAGGTGCCTCTCCAAGAAATCGTTTTGCGCTTTTCGCAGCGATTGCTTGGTTTCTGGCTCCCGCCCGTGCTTGCCTTCCAGGAAGGTCAGAAAGTGCATGAACTCGAGTTGAACCGAGATATGGTCCGGTAGCTCCGCTTCTTCTTCTCGGCGCAGGCCGAATAAGTCGTACCATCGGACCAGCTCTTCGAACAAAGCGGTGCGTTCCCGGGTACCGTAGTTGCCTTCGTAAAGAGAACACGCCTGGTCGGAAACGGCGGGATCAAAGGCCGTTACAAACGCGACGTTGGATTCTGCTGTCGGAGGTGGGATCACGTTCTCGTCGAAGATCTCCGCGCCGCCATTAGGCTTCCTGAAGGCCTCGGCAAATGCCCTGAAGGTCAGGCTGCGAGATGCTGCTTCTACGAGCATTTCGTTGTCCGGGTTCACGGCGACCCTCTGTTCAGGCTGTTGCTGCCATTGCTTGGGCCTCTTCGTCGCTCAAGCGAACGACTTCGATGCGGGTGTCCCGGTCGAAACCGCCCGGCTGCCCCTCGAGAAAGCCGACCTTCAGATGTGGGTGGCCCCCGGCGAGTTCTACCGGATTGATCGGCGACGGGGTTACACGGCGCGGATTTTGTTCCGAAGGAAATTGATAGTTCTCCCAGGCGTGATACATGATCGTTTGCCCGGGCATCAGTGTCGGTGAGATCTTGACCCTAGCGACGAACTTGCCGACATCGTTAAATGCCCTGATCCAATCGCCGTCTTCGATTTCCCGATCCTTAGCGTCCTCTGGTCCCATGATCAAATAGGGGCCACCGCGATTGAGCCTGAGCATGGATATCGAGTCGCGCCACACGGCGTGAATGGACCACCGCGGATGGCCGCCGGTCATCATCAAGGGATAATCCCCACCGATCAGGGGCGGCGCTTTATAGCGTGGCAGTGCCTCGTCATAGGCGAGGTAGGTGTCGTGATCGAGGTAGAATTGAATCCGGCGTGTTGCCGTCGGATAAGGCTTCTTGCCGTCGGTGTGATTCGTCAGCGCGACGAAAGGCTCGCGCTCATTCAGGTCGCCGGCATTACCGATAGCCATCGGGCTGCGTCCGACACCGTTGTAGCGTGCGAACCCCTTTTCCTTTTGCTCTTCCCAGCTCACGTGGGAAAGATTGGACGATGCGTCCAGGATCGCCCCGGCGGCTTTGTCGGTTTCGTCCTCGAGAAAGCGTCCGTCCATGGTGAGGTCTTCATACAGCCGGTCGAGCCGGACGTCCTTGCCCAGGTGGCTCTTGATGGTGGCTATCCCTCGTTGCTTCGCGCGTTGCTGGATATGCTTGGCGAGCATGGTGAAAATCCAAAAATCGGTCTTGCTGTCGCCCAGCGGTTTCGTTGCGGCATTGGTGACATGGTTGTACGGCATGAGCGGTGTCACCCACTTATGGTCCGTCGTTTCATACCAAGTAGCCGCCGGCAGCACATAGTCGGCGTGTCGCGCGGTCGAGCTCATGCGAAAATCGATGACGACGATTTTCTTCAGTTTCGGCCACAGCACTTCCAGCAGTTTGTGACTGCCGCGCACGCTCCTTAATGGATTGGCACAGTAATGGAACAACATTCTTGGGTCTTTGCCGGCCGGGGGTTGGAGCGGCAGCCACTTCTTCTCTAGGGATTCGTGGATGGCTTCTTTGATCGGTTGCTTGAGACCGGGGATCCATTTCTCCGCCGTCTCCGACAGATCGCTCACGCCGCCGTGAACATTCCAAAACATGCCGCCCGCCGTGAAGATCGGCAGATGACGGCCGGGATCGGTGAAACTGTCGCTTACCAGATTCTTGAAAAACATCTCCATGGTGCCGCCGTCCCACAGCGTCTTGGCGAGCGGGATACCGATCTCCGCACCGAAAGACAGGCGCTCCTTGAGCCGCAAGCCCGCTACGTAGTGCTCCCAGCCATCATTGACGAGCAGCGAGAAAGCCGAGTATCCGGCTCCGGGCTTGCCAAGTTGCCCGAGCAGCGTCCAAATCAGGATCATCGCACGCTCGGTAAGATTGCCGTGGAAATACTTGTTCGGCGTACTGCCGGTGACGTTCGACAGCGCCTTCGCGTTGATGACGAGGCCGGCGAACTGCCGGATCAGTTTCGGCGATAGTCCACACATCTCCGCGACGATTTCCGGCGTGTAGGGGTCGAGGCGGTCTTTCAGCATGGAGAAAACGGAGCGCACCCCGACCGTTTCGCCACTCGCGAGCGTCACCTCGGTTGTAACGTCGAGAGCGGGCGCTACGCCGTCCAGGTCGAGGGAGCGGAACGGTGCTTCGTGCAGCTTGCCGGATTCATCCTGGAGGACGAAGCGGTCACCGTCCGCGTCCCCGAAAACGTCGGTGGCCTGCAGGAACTTCTTCGTATCCATGCGCACGAGCATGGGCATATCGGTTTGCTCGCGCACGAACGCCTCGTTGACGTGCCCGCCTTTGACGATCAAGTGCGCTACGGCCAGCGCCAAAGCGCCGTCGGTGCCGGGACGGACCGGCAACCACAAATCGGCTTTCGTCGCCGAGGCGCTGTAGTCGGGCGAGATGACGACGAACTTGGAGCCGTTGTATTTCGCTTCGATGAAAAAATGTGCGTTGGGAATCGAGGTAAAGACCGGGTTGGCGCCCCAGCATACGATGACGTCGGAACGAAAATAGTCGTCGATGGATCGCTCTATATAGGCGTTGCCGAACGTTTCGAATGCGCCGCGATGGCCATCGCCATTGATGGGATTCATATCGAGACTGATCGAATGGGTCAATTGTGCCAATCGCGCTTGCGCTGCATAAGCCGCGCCGATATTGATGTCCGGCCCGAGGTCCCAGACCGTGACGTCCGTACCTTCTTTCATGGTTACGTCGAGATAGGTGTCGGCGATATCGTCGAGCGCTTCTTCCCAGGACACGCGTTCCCATTTGCCGCTGCCGCGCTCACCAACCCGGCGGATGGGATAACGAATGCGCGAAGGCTCGTACATCTTTTGGCTGAAACAGCCGCCCTTTTGGCAGCCGCGCGGGTTGAAGTCCGGGATGTCGGCCATGATCGGTTCGTACTCGCCGGCCTGTTCTTCACGGAACACGAGGCCGTCTTTTACGTAGACGTCCCAGGCGCAATGCGACTGATACCAACAATTGACCAGGTGGGTCCCGCGGACGGTTTTGTCCCAGGTCCACTGCTTGCGGTAGATGTCCATCCAGTCCTTATAGATCGGAGGCGTTTCTTCCGCCAAGGCCTGAACGGATTGTGCGCCGCGTGCTGCAAAACTCGGGACCGCAAGGATCGTCGCGGCCGCAGTGCCGCCCTTCAGGAATGATCGTCTCGAGACGTAGCCCCTCATTTCATCCTCTCCTTCCAGTGAATTCGGTGTTCTGCGGTACCGGCGAGCGTTTTAGGCTGGCGCGTAAACGGCCCAAACATGTCCAGCCACTTTCGCGAGATCAGGAGATCCATGATTTCGGACTTTTCACCGCGAGCGGTCTTTTCGCGCTCCTTGTCGAGAACGTCGAGAACCCTTTCCACCTCGTCACCGAATAAGGATTTCAGATAGGCGAGCGGTATGCGCGGTTTTTGCGTCGGGTCGCCGGCCTCGTCAAAGTCCGGCGGTGCCATCGGGGGGACGTAGAAAACGTTGGGCTGGGTTCCGTACTCCGGGTGCAGCGGGAGCGCTATCTTGTGTTTATCCACGAGTTTGTGGATCGGGCCTTCGGCGTCGTCGCGATAACCCAAGAACCGAACCCGGCCCGGACATTGCCGCGCACAGGCCGTGGCGACGCCTTGTTCGACGCGGGGGAGACAGAAGATGCACTTCTGGCCGATATCGCGCTCGACGTTGTAATAGATTTTTTTGTACGGACATGCTTCCTGGCAGAAGCGATGTCCGCGGCACCGGTCTTCGTTGATCAGCACGATGCCGTCCTCGTCGCGCTTGAAAATGGCGCCGCGGGGGCAAGCGTTCATGCAGGCCGGGTCGGTGCAGTGGTTGCAGATCCTCGGGATGTAGAAAAAGTAGTTGTGGGGGTGTTCGCCCGCACCTACATCTTCGTCCCAGTTCGCGCCCCAGTCCGGGTCGCCGCCTTCGGGCAACAGCGCCGCGTCTCGATCGCCGCCATAGAACATCTTGTCGAAGTCAAAGTCCCAGGCTTTGCCGTATTCCTCATAAGTTGGCCGTTGCCCCGGCTGAGCCTTGCCGTTTTTGAACCCCCCTCCCATTTCTTCCCAATTTTTGGGAGTACCTTTCCCCGGTGCCGTATTGACGGAGTTCCACCACATCGCTTCCATCCCCTCCTGACGAGTCCAAAGGGTCTTGCAGGCGATCGAGCAAGTATGACAACCCAGGCATTTGTTGAGGTCCATGACCATCGCTATCTGTCGTTTACTCATGCGTGAATTCCTTCTTTCCGAATTTCGGAGGTCATGCTTCGAGAGCAAAAGCGGTCCAATCGGGTGAGACGGCCTTGATCCCACCCCGCTCTTGATTGCCGCCGTTCCATATAGCAAAACCGATGCGGGTTTCTTGCCCGGGGCGAAACGTCGCGACCTCTTCCGGACCGTCTAGGTCGCGCGTGATAACCAGCGTCCAGACACCTTGCGACCAGGCACTCTTTACGGCTTGGGCAACGGCGCCGCTTCGTTGGCTGCTACCGATGCCCGTAACGGTGACAGAGCGGATTTCATCCTTGCGCGCCCGCCAGTGCAACGCGTGGACCGGAGCATTCTCGGCGCCCATTGTCATCAACACAGGGTCTCCGCTGACGGGAAACATCAGTGCCGCGCCATCGGGGACGTCTTCGCCGTCCCCGGTATCCTTTTTTTCGTCCCGCCACGACATTCGAAAGGCAATACGTTTGGTGTCGTGTAGGGAAGAGACCGAAAGGCGATCGAGAGATCCGTATTTTCGATCGGTCCATTTGGCGATAATGTAGTCATTCGGCTGCATGCCCAACGGGGTAGGAATCAGGTCCACGTCGGTAGCCGAGACGCCGGTCCACGCGTTCGATGCCGGCTCAACAAAGACGTTTACGTCGCTCACTTTTTTGCAAAGCATTCTCATCCTCCCCTAAGGCGCGGTGCAGCTTTGGTCTTGGCGGCTGCTGCATCGAGGTATTTTCGCACATGCGGAAACGCATCTGTCATGTGAGGCAGATGCATTGCGCCCATGAACTCCCTTTGAAAATCTTCCTGCGCCGACAACTCGACGTATTCGACGCGGCGTGCCATGTCTTCGGCCTCGGCGCGTTTCTGCCGGCTGAGCAGGGCCAGCCGCGCGCCGTCGCCGGCGGCGTTGCCGACGGCATAGACGCTACGCAGTTCGCAATCCGGAAACATGCCGAGCGCCATCGCCTTTTTTTTGTCGATGAAGCTGCCGAACGCACCGGCCAGTACGACCTTGTCTGGCCGCTCGCGGCCGAGCCGCTTGAGCATCAATTTCGCGCCCGAGTACATCGCGCCCTTGGCGAGCTGAATGGAGCGTATGTCGTGTATCGTCACCGAAATATCCTTGCCGATCACGGTCTCGTCGGCCCATGCCAATACGAACTCGCGTTTGCCGTTCGCGTCGTGCCGCAGGCGCTCTGTGGAGAGGCCCTTATTGAAAGCGCCCGATCGCTGGACGATGCCGGCGCGGACCATTTCGGCGACCGCGTCGATGATCCCCGATCCGCAGATCCCGCGCGCGGCGCCCTCGGCGTGCGGCTCCCGATGCCACTTTCGATCCCCGACGGCCTTCCACGCTACCTCGTGGGTGGCGGGGTCTATCTTTACTTTCTCGATTGCCCCCGGCGCCGCCCGCATGCCGAATTTAATCGACGCGCCCTCGAACGCCGGCCCGGTCGCACACGAACACGACAGCAGCCGCTCACGGTTACCGAGGATCAGTTCGCCGTTGGTGCCGATATCGATGATCAAGGTTAGTTCGTCCTGTTTATACGGTTCCTCCGCAATCAGTACGGCGACGCTGTCGGCGCCGACGAAGCCGGCCTCGATGGGCAGTACGTGGACATTGCCGGACGGCAGGATCGCGAGACCCGAGTCGCGGCCCTTCAGGTTGATGCTTTGGTGCGATGCCGGCGGGTAGGGCGCGAGACCGAGTGCGTCCGGGCGGATGCCGAGCAAGATATGGTGCATTACGGTATTGGCGACGAACACGGCTTCCAGAATTTCGTCGGGCGCTATCCCTGCCTCTTCGGCGACCTTGGCGATGATTCCGTTGAGACCGTCGATGATGGACCGGTGGAGTTGTTCGAACCCGTCCGGGTTCGTCACGGCGTAGGTCAGGCGCGACAGCACGTCTTCGCCGTAGGTTACCTGCGGATTCATCATCGAGGCGGTGCCGGCGATGCGGCCGGTGCGCAGGTCGCAGAGGAACCCGGCAACGGTCGTGGTGCCGATATCCACCGCCAGGCCATAACAGCTTTCGACGAAACCCGGCTCGACCAGAACGATTTCCCGGTTCTGCCACAGGGTCACGGTCGCGCGCCAGTCTCCGGCGCGCAGCACGCGCGGCAGCGTACGCAGTACCTGGACGTCGATCGTGACATCGTCGATGCCATAGGTACGGGCCAGTTCCTCGGCCAGTCGTTCGAAGTCGCCGCGCGGGTTGTCGAGTGTGGGCGGCGTCAGTTCGACGGACACTTTGCGCATCGCCGGATCGATGGTGACGTTGACTTCCCGCGCGCTCTTGCGAATGACTTGGTTGTGAGCGCGGCTTTCCTCCGGTACGAACACGACAAGGTCACCGGAAATTTCCGCGTAGCACGAGAGGCGGTCGGTCGGGTTGTGCGCCCGATCGATGAATTTAGCCTCCAACGGATGCGGCGGCGAGGTGTGCTCGAGGCGCGACTCGATGCCATATTGGCCGAAGAAACCCTCCTGCACCTTGACGCGGCATTTACCGCAGGTGCGCTTCTCGCCGCAAATGGCCTCTATATCGACACCGAGTTCGCGCGCGGCATCGAGAATGGTCCGGCCGGCTTCAATTTTGCCGCGACGGCCCGATGGCTGGAAGATGACCTGAAAATCCATTCGCTACGATTGCAATCGTCCCATTCCCGACCATAGAAGCATTCGACGATGCTCCTGTCCAGGGCGTTTGTCGCGGTGCCGCAAGATGGCGCACAGTTGATTTCGGTCAACGAAACGCGGACAGTATCCTGTAATCGGAGAGAAGATACCCATGAAGTCAGCGTTTGCCCGCGTCCTGACGCGGGAACGCGGCGGCCGTCGTCGACACTAAACACAAAATGGGGCGGGGGAATGTCCGATACGCATCCAGTAGAAACCCGTTATCGCGTCTGCGATGTCTGCGAGGCGCTCTGCGGGCTCGCGATCGAGATCTCGAACGGGGAGGTTGTTTCGGTCCGCGGCGATGCCGAGGACCCTTTTAGTCACGGGTTCATCTGCCCCAAAGGGGTCGCCCTCCAGGACAAACAACTCGACCCTGACAGGCTGCGGCAGCCGATGCGCCGGAGTGGATCGGAATGGCAAGCGATCGGTTGGGATGAGGCCATCGATACCGTTGCGGAGCGGCTCGTTGCGGTTCGCAACCGCTTTGGCGCGGATGCGATCGCGACCTACTTCGGCAATCCGGCCTACCATGGTCTGGAAAATCCCATCTACGGCGACGGCTTTCTGAGCAGTCTCGGCACCAAGAACCGGTTTACGGTCGCATCGATGGACCACTTCCCGCGTTTAGCGGTGAGTTACTGGATGTACGGGCACGCCTTTTTGTTCGGCCTGCCCGATCTGGACCGCACCGAATACCTGCTGGTCCTGGGCGGTAACCCGCTCGCGTCGATGGGTAGCCTCGTGTCGACCCCCGATGTGAAAACCCGCCTCTCGCAGTTACAACGCCGCGGTGGCAAGCTCGTCGTGATCGACCCGCGGCGTTCGGAAACCGCCGATATTGCCGACGAGCATCACTTCATTCGACCCGAGGCCGATCCTGCTCTGCTGCTCGGCATGCTCAATACGATGGTCGGTGAGGGGCTGGTCGACCCCGCGGCGTTGCCCGCTTACGTCGACGGCTTGGCCGAGGTCTTCGACTGGGTCGCACCTTTCACCGCCGAGCGAGCGGCAGGCGTAACCGGTATCGAAGCCGCAACCATCCGGC
The DNA here is from genome assembly GCA_964523765.1 of uncultured Enterobacteriaceae bacterium. Lineage (GTDB taxonomy): Bacteria > Pseudomonadota > Gammaproteobacteria > UBA11873. Next base: position 30,013 of record CAZFZX010000004.1, on the reverse strand, counting down.
GCCTTGCGAGGGAATTCGCGGCCGCCGACCGCGCGGTCCTGTACGGCCGCTTCGGCACCAATACGCAGTCGTTCGGCACGCTGAACGCTTGGTTGATCGAGGTGATCAACATCGTCACGGGCAATCTCGATCGGCCGGGCGGTGTGATGTTCTCGCGGCCGGCTTTCGATATCCTCGGTGACGACCCGCAGGGCGGTTACGGCAGTTATCGGAGCCGCGTGAGCGGCCGACCGGAATGTGCCGGTGAATTGCCCGTGGCGGTCATGGCGGAGGAAATACTGACGCCCGGTGACGGACAAGTCCGCGCCCTGGTAATGCTCGCGGGGAATCCCGTATTGTCATTCCCGAGCGGCTCGACCATGGAGCAGGCGTTCGAGCAATTGGAGTTCATGGTCGCGATAGACCCCTACATCAACGAGAGCACGCGCTATGCGGATATCATCCTGCCGCCGCCCGGACCACTCGAGGTGCCGAGGTTCGACGCGGTGCTGAGTTTACTGATGCCGCGCAACGTGGCGCGTTACAACGAGCCCGTGCTGCCAAGGGCCGAAGATACCCCCGCACAATGGGAGCTTTATACGCGCTTGGGCGCGGCGGTCGCGGCTAGGCTCGGCGAGGAGCCGGCGCCGATCGTGACGCCGGAGGAAATGCTGGAGGCAGCGCTCGCAGCCGGACCTTACGGTGAGGCTGCGGGGCATCCGCTGGCGCTTAGCCTCGACAAGCTCAGAGCGAGTCCCCACGGCATCGATATCGGGCCGTTGGAGCCGTGTCTGCCGGCGCGCCTGTATACTGACGATAAGCGGGTTCGATGTGCGGTGCCGGAGATGAAGACCGATCTCGAGCGCATGACCAGGGATTTATTCGAATGCGAGCCGAGCGACGAGTTGGTTCTCATCGGCCGCCGGCACCTCCAGTCGAAGAACTCATGGATGCACAACTATCGTCGTCTTGTAAAAGGGCCGCAACGATGTACCTTGATCATGCATCCGACGGACCTCGCGGAGCGCCAGATCAGCGACGGTCAGACGGTCTGCGTCCGCTCTCGGGTGGCCGAACTTCACGTTCCCGTGCAAGCGAGTGACGAGATGATGCGGGGCGTGGTGAGTCTTCCGCACGGTTGGGGGCACGGCCGTCCGGGAACGAAGTTAGGAATCGCGAACGCGCACCCCGGGGTCAGTATCAACGACATCACCGACGCCGGGCGCCTGGATGAGGTATCCGGCAACGCCGCGTTCAGCGGAACGCCGGTGACCGTGAGCGCCGTGCCCGAGTAAGACGTACTCGGCAGTTTTCCAGTAGACGAAAAGGGGAGTAACAAACTATGTTTTTCAAAGGTGATAATGTGGCCCTGCGCCGTTTGTCGGTCGGCATGTTCGTGTTCGGCCTTTCGTGTATTTTCGTCGTGCCTTTTTCGACCGAGGTGCTGCCGACGCTGTTCCGTTGGGCCAACCCGGCGGTCAACCTGGCGGACGAGCGTATGATTATCGCCATGTACGTGGCGCTGGGCATCTGCTTCGTCATGGGTGCTAAGGATCCGGTCCGTCACGCCATCATCGTCGACTACGCGGTGATTTCCAGCGTCCTGCATGGCGGTGTAATGTTTTATTATGCACTGGCGCTCGAAGGTGAAATGGCCCACATGTGGGGTGATGTGCCGTTCCTGTTCGCCATTGCCATTGTCTTTGCGGTTTACCACCCGCGGCGGTTGGCGCGCCGGGGTGCGTAATCTCATGCCGGGGAACCACGCTTCGCGTGTCCCCGTACAGCGGAGGTGTCATCATGTCTGAGACCACTCAGGTCATTGTCATCGGCAGCGGTTTCGGCGGATCGGTATCTGCATCGCGTATCGCCGAAGCCGGCTTCAAGGTCAAATTACTCGAACGAGGTCCATGGCGCGACAGCGTCCCGGTGCGCTCGATGGGCGTACAGGAACGGGCGCCGTATCCGAGTGGGCGGCACTACTTCACGAGTCTCGTGCGCACGCTCCGCAACGGCAAGCTGCCGAGCGGAAGGCTCACTCTCAACAAGCGCGGCTTGTTCGAGATACTGATGGGCAAGGGACTCAATGTCGTGTGCTCGTCCAGCGTCGGCGGCGGTAGCCAGATCTACAACGGTATTAACGTGCGCCCTGCCGTCGACGATTACTGGGACGGCGTCTGCGACGGCCTTTCGAACGACATGATGGACGCCCATTACGACAACGTCATCGAACGCATGGGTGCTTCGACCCCGACCTCCGAGCAGATCCCCCATTCCATCAGTGAGCGATTCAAGGACTCCGATCTAATCGCCTCCGATCCCAGCGTGGATCAGATCCAGCTGGGCTATTTGTTTCCCCAAAAGCCGGGCAGTTCGCAAGAAGTAGTGAACGAAGACGGCGTTGCCCGCCGCGAATTCACTTACGGTTCGGATGCGAACCTGGGCTCCCCGCTCGGCGGGAAAACGACCCTCGATTTTGCCTTTCTTGCCCGCGCGATGAAACACGGGCTCGACGTTCTCGACCTGCGTGAGGCGCTGTCGATCCGGCCGGTGGAAAGCGGCATGCCGGCGCGTTACAAAGTAACCGTCGAGAACCATCACACGGGCGCTTTCGAGGAGCATTATGCGGACCGCGTGATCGTCGCTGCCGGTACTTTGAATACGCTGCATCTGTTGTTGCGCAGCCGTGATGCCGATGGCGGGTTGCACGGCATGGCGAGGCTCGGCCATCGATTCGGCGGCAACGGTGACTTCTTCGGTTACTGGGACTTAGAAGACACCAGTCGCGACCTTACCAAAGGTCTCGCCGTTCACGGTTGGATCCGGCCGCAAGAAGGGTCGGGTCTCGGCGGCAATCGACGCTGGCCGACGATTATCGGGATCCCGCTGCCGAACCCCGACAACCTTCCCCTGCCGGCGTGGTTCAAACGTAAATTCCGTCATGGACAGGTCCTCGGCGGCATGGGGCCGGACGCGCAAGATGGCGTCGTCACCGCCGAAAAGGGCAAGCTAAAGATCGACTACGAGCCCGACAACAGCGACATCTTCGAGGATATCAAGGACTCGATGGATTCCGTATCCGATGCGACTCGCAAAAAGGTGTATTACTTTCAGCGCCCGACCACCGTTCACCCGATGGGCGGCGCGTGCGTGGCGGCCAACATCCGCGAGGGCGTCGTCGACTGCAACGGTGAAGTGTTCGACCACGCGGGTCTTTATGTCGCCGATGCGGCCGCCTTGCCGAAGCCGCCCGGTACCGCGCCATCCATGACCATCGCGGCCTGGGCCGACCATGTTGCCGAACGCCTGATCGAACAACTCAAGGCCGAAGCCACCAAAAGGCGGGCGACCGTAAGTCGTCGGAAACGTAAGGCACGAGCCGACTAAGCAGGCGATGGCGTCCCTCGATACCGGCCTGCCATTGACGGCGCCCGACCTCACCGTCTCGGTCCGCCAGGCCTTCGGGATCGACAGTGACATGGAAGTGCCGGGTTTCAGCGCGAGCGAAGAACACGTTCCCGACGTCGACGACGCCTATCATTTTGACCGCGTGACGACGCTCGCCATTCTGTCCGGTTTCGCCTACAACCGGCGGGTGATGATCCAGGGCTACCACGGGACCGGCAAGTCGACTCATATCGAGCAAGTGGCGGCGCGGCTCAATTGGCCCTGCGTACGGGTCAATCTGGACAGCCACATCAGTCGCATCGACCTCATCGGTAAGGACGCCATCGTGATCAAAGACGGCAAGCAGATCACGGAATTCCGAGAAGGCCTGCTGCCCTGGGCGATCCAGCGTCCGGCCGCATTGGTGTTCGATGAGTACGACGCCGGGCGGCCGGACGTGATGTTCGTCATCCAGCGGATCCTGGAGGCGGAGGGCAGGTTGACACTGCTGGACCAGAACAGGGTGATGGTTCCGCACCCCTATTTCCGACTGTTCTCGACCACGAACACGATCGGCCTCGGCGATACAACCGGGCTCTATCATGGCACCCAGCAGATCAACCAGGGTCAGATGGACCGTTGGAACGTCGTGGCGACGCTCAATTACCTGCCGCGCGAGGACGAGATCAGCATTGTCCTGTCCAAGGCGCCCGCTTACGACACAAAGGAAGGTCGCGAAACTGTAAACGCGATGATCGAGATGGCCGACCTCACGCGCGCCGGCTTCATGTGCGGTGACATTTCGACCGTGATGTCGCCACGCACCATCATTACCTGGGCCGAGAACGCCGAGATCTTCGATGGTTTGGCCTTCGCTTTTGAACTCACTTTCCTCAACAAGTGCGACGAGTTGGAACGTCCGGTGGTCGCTGAATATTATCAACGCTGTTTCGACGAGGAACTGTCTGACTCGGCGATTCGCGAGGCCCCGGTGTGACCGAAGCCGCAGCGGACCGGGCCCAGTTGATCGAGCGGGTAACGGCAGCGGCGTTGAAGGCCGTGGCCGGTCGTCCGGACGTCGTCGTTGCCTTTGCGCCCGGCGGCGAAGGCCGCGTGAACGACGGTGTCGCCCGGTTACCGGCGCCGTCTGCCGCCGCGAGTCCGGCCGAGGTTTCCAGTTTGCGCGGAACTGCCGATGGTACGGCGCTCAAATTGCTTCACCACGACGAAACGATTCACCGGCGCTTCAGGCCGCGCGGTCGGGAGGCAACCGCGGCGTTCGAGGCCCTTGAGCAGGTGCGGGTAGAAACCATCGGGTCTCCGGGTCTCGCAGGGGTCGCTTCCAACTTGGAGGCCTGCCTGGAAGCCCGTTGCAGGGGATTCGAGCGTTTCGAGACGCGCGAGGCGGCGCCGCCGGCCGAGGCGATGGCCTTGGTGCTGCGCGAACGGCTGACCGGGCGACCGCCTCCCGCCGCGGCTGCCCATGTGACCGCGCTTTGGCGCACATGGTTGGAGGAGCGCGGCGCTAACTATCTCGAGCGGCTCGATCGCAGCGTCGCAGATCAGCAGACGTTTGCTGAAACGGCGAGCGCCATGATCGAATCGCTGGGTTTGGCCGGGGCGGAAACCGGACCCGAGGAAGAGGCGGGCGCCGAAACACCGGAGCAGGACAGTCACGAACCTGGATCAGATGCGGACCGATCGGAAGAATCTGGCGCACAAACCGAAACCGGGGCCCGCATCGACGAAAACCCGCGGCCAAGCGAGGGTGAGCCAGCCGGCCCACCGGTCCGCGTTCCGCAACGCGGCGAGTCTTCGGTGTCGCGGGTCGATTACAAAGCCTATACCACCGCAGACGACGAGGAAGTGGGCGCCGAGACCCTGTGTCCGCCAGCCGAACTGCTACGCCTCAGGAGTAATCTGGATCGACGGTTGAGTCGCCTGCAGACGACGGTGAACCGGCTCGCGAATCGGCTCCAGAGGCGGCTCCTGGCGAAACAGACCCGCCACTGGGAATTCGATTTGGACGAGGGGATCCTCGATTCGGCTCGTCTCGGCAGGGTTATCATCGACCCGTTGCATCCGCTTTCCTTCAAAGCCGAAGCCGAGACGGACTTCCGCGATACCGTGGTCAGCCTGCTGATCGACAACTCCGGTTCGATGCGCGGGCGTCCGATCACGATGGCGGCAATGAGTGCCGACATTCTGGCGCGTACGCTCGAACGTTGCGGCGTTCGGGTCGAGATCCTCGGTTTCACGACGAGGGCCTGGAAGGGCGGCAGTGCGCGCGAGCAGTGGCTCGCCGACGGCGAACCCGCGAACCCGGGGCGCCTCAACGCGCTGCGCCATATCGTCTACAAATCCGCCGATCAACCTTGGCGCCGGGCCCGGTGTAATCTCGGCCTGATGTTGCTTGACGGGTTGTTGAAGGAGAATATCGATGGCGAAGCGTTAGTCTGGGCCCACAATCGGCTGCTCGGGCGGACCGAGCGGCGCCGGATCTTAATGGTGATCTCCGACGGTGTGCCGCGGGACGACGCTACGCTATCGTCTAATCCGACGATGTATCTTGAAAACCATCTCCGGGACGTCATCGACTGGATCGAGACCTGCTCGCCCGTCGAACTGACCGCGATCGGAATCGGTCACGACGTGACCCGTTATTACGAACGTGCGGTAATCATCCCCGACATCGCCGAACTGGGTGATGTGATGCTCAGCGAACTCAGCGGGTTGTTCGAACAACCGGAACAGCGCAAAAGACCGAAAGGGCGGGCCGGCCGTATTCACTGACGAGCTTATCGATTACAAGAGGAACTGGCTATGACGACACCAAACGACGACTTTGCGCAACCGCAATACCTTGTCGAGACCGATTGGTTGGAGCAGCATTTGGACGACCCTAGTTTGCGAGTTTTCGATTGCACGGTGAACATCGTACCCAAGGAGCAATACGAGCAAGGTAAGGAACCACCCTATACGGTCGAAAGCGGGCGGGCGCACTTCGAGCAGGAGCACATTCCAGGTGCCGGTTTCGTGGATATCCTCGCCGACATTTCGGACACGACGTCGAAATTCCCGTTCATGATGCCGCCCGCGCAGCAGTTTGCCGACGCAATGGGAAAGGTTGGCGTGGACGACACGACTCGAGTGGTGCTGTATGGGACTTCGGCCATGATGCCGGAGATGTGGGCCACCCGGGTATGGTGGATGTTACGTGCCTCCGGGTTCGACAACGCAGCGATCCTCAATGGCGGCTGGGCCAAGTGGAAGGCAGAGGGCAGGGCGGTATCGAATGCACCGGCGAACTATCCGGCGACTCGCTTCCCGTCTCGGCCGCGGCCCGAATTGTTCGTCAACCGCGATGACGTATTAGCCGCGATCGGGGACGGCAGCATCTGCACTGTCAATGCCCTGTTTCCCGAGCAGCACGATGGCAGCGGCGCCATGGCCTACGGGCGCAAAGGTCGGATCCCGGGCAGCGTCAACGTGCCGGCCGCCTCGCTGTGCGACCCGGACACGGCCGCGTATCTGCCTGCCTCGGAATTGCGAAACAAATTCGACGCGGTCGACGTTGCGGACGCCGAGCGGATCATCGCCTATTGCGGCGGAGGGATCTCGGCGACCAGCGACGCGTTCATTCTGACAATGCTCGGTTACGACAACGTGTCCGTCTATGACGCATCCATGTACGAATGGTCGAACGACGATTCGCTGCCGATGGAAACGGGATGAATAAACAACGGCCGGTTTTGGGGCCGGGGCCACGGGCTGCGGCAAGTTCACCCGCCTCAGATAGATAACATGCCAGCCGGGATTGTGAGCGGCGCGGCGTTCGCGCGCGGCGTCGAAACGCTGCGCGCCAACGGTTTCAACCTGCTCGCGGTGTTCGACTGTGCCGCGCTACCGGAGCGGATCGGTTCGGCGATCGCCGGTTTCGATTTCGACCCGGCCGGTTACGAGCGCCTGGTGGTGCTCGGTAATGGCGGCGGGCAGTTCTGGGACAGCTTGACCCGATCGGTTGGGACCGTGTCGAGCCTCGAGTCGGATCACCCGGTTGACCAATTCAGCAGATTCAACGTCGAGAATACCGTGAGAGATCATTGGGGCGATGGCGATTTCCGGATCCTCTATCCGGGCGAGCCGGGCGTCCCCCTGCAGCAATTGGGGCGTCTCGCCGGCTGGCATCACGATTCACCGTTGGGAATCGGGATCCATCGGGCATACGGGCCGTGGTTCGCCTACCGGGCCGCATTTCTCATCGACGCATCCCTGCCTCTCAGCAACGAGCCCGATACCGATTCACCCTGTGACGCTTGTCCGAACCGCGATTGCGTCGGCGCGTGTCCCGCGGGCGCTGTTAGAAATTCGCAAGCCATAGACATGGACGTCTGCATGGATTTTTCTGTGGCTGAAAACTCGCCTTGCGCCACCGCCTGTCCCGCCCGGGAAGCATGCCCGGTTTCTGCGCACGCCCGTTATAGCCGGGCGCAGATCACGTATCATTACGGGCGCGCAAATGCAGCCATCAAAAAGTACAGAAACGTGGGGACCAGCGAATGACCGACTCGGCATCGTTTGAACGCTTCGCAGCGGTGATCCGGGGCGAAATTCCGGATCGCGTGCCGGTCGTACCGCAAATCACCTATACGACGGCGCAGATTACGGGCGTCGGGCTGGTCGAGGCCCTGCACAGTCCCGAAAAAACAGCCGATGCGCTTTTGTCCGGATGGCGGGAATTGGGGTATGACGCGATCTACGTCGGTTGGGAATCGTCTTTCAATCTGCTCGCCGAGGCGATGGGTTGCGCCATGCGCTATCCGGAGGGTGACGTTCCGCAGGTGATGGAGCGGATCATCCGGAGCGGCGACGATCTGGAGAAATTGTCGATCCCCGATCCTCTTGTTACCGGCAGATTGCCGATCCACATGGAGACCCTGGAGATCGTCAAACGAGAGGTGGGCGATCGGGTCCCGTTGTTCTCCTATGTTCCCGGCCCGTTCACTCTCGCTGGTCAACTATGCGACATCAACAAGTTACTGAAAAGCACGCTTAAAGATCCGGAATTCATCCATAATCTTACCGAAATTACGACAGCGGCTGCGGTTCGCTATGCCCGGGCAAACGTCGAAGCGGGTATCGATGTGGTGGTCGTCAGCGACCCTACGGCGAGCCCCAATCTGATTAGTCCGCAGTCGTTCAATACTTTCGCGGCTCCCGGTATCAAGAAAGTCTTCGGCGCTGCCCGCGAGGCGGGCGCCGTGGTTTCCCTGCATGTCTGTGGTCAGACGACACCGATCCTCGAATCGATGTGCGACACGGGCGCCCAAATCCTCGAGGTCGACCATCCCGTTGATCTCGCCGACGCTAAGGAACAAGTCGGGCACCGCGTGTGTCTGCAGGGGAATATCGATCCCTCAGATCCGATATTCACCGGGACACCGGAGGCCGTCGACGAAGCCGCCGAACGGTGTATCGCACAGGCCGGAGCGGGTGGCGGGTTCATTCTGAGTAGTGGCTGCGAGATCCCGCCGGAGGCGCCCATCGTCAACATCCGGGCCATGGTCCGGGCCGCAGAAAATTATGGTGGCTACCGATAGGGAGCGGACAGGGCACTAGCCCGCATTTCTCACCAGTCGGCGCGATGGTTGCTCCCGCCATCTGATGTGCATGGATGCACAAATGCCGCGATGGCAGGATGCCAAAGAGTGGCCATGGCTCCCGCGACATTTGTGTATCCTACACAGCATCGCGCAGTCATTTGGATTGCATGGAGATTTTCTGACCGAGTGGATAGAAGGTTGTCTTTCCGAGGGAAGAAAATTTCCATGCGATTCAACGGACAACCGAGGGCGCGTCGATCTGGTGAGAAATGCGGGCTAGCGACACTATCCCTTTTGTTCGCCAGCACCTTCCTCTATTCCGGCGCGTAGCGCGGCGACAAACTTGTCATTCATTTTGTCGGCGATCTTGTTCATGACCCCGGCACCGAATTTCCCGAGGCGTCCCGCGATCGTAATGTCGGATGTGTAGCCGACTTCCGATTGCGCCGGCCCTTGCGGGGTAACGGTCAGCGAGCTTGTCGCGCTCAACCGGCTCGCTTTACCTCCTTCCTCTCCCTTGGTCTCGTAGGTCGCGAACTGCGGCGGCGTCTCCTCGGTCGTGGTTACGGTGACGTGAAACGTCGTCTTGATGGGTCCCACTTTGAGTTTGATCGTGGCCCGGTATTTGCCCGGCCCGACGACCTCGACTTGCTCGCAGCCGGGGATGCAGGGTCCGACCTTATCCGGTGAGGTAATAAAATCCCACACAGTTTCCTGTGCCGCTTCGACGGTGAACTGTTTCTCGATTTTCATCGGCCATGGTTCTCCTGGGTTTTCGCGCCGCACTCAGCGGTCGCGCCGGAAGCCCGGCGCAGCTTCCCGTTCAGCGGGTACTGAGGCGGCTGCTTCGACGGTTCCGGGGCGGATTGGCGCATGAGGCTGTCCCCTATTCGCTATTTGCCGGTCCCACGCGTGAGCGCGGGCAACTCGGCGAAGTTGCCTTCGCGCTGTTCCTTGTTCGCCATCATGGCCTCCTGGATCTCGCTCAACTGCAGCATGCTCGCGTTCCAGATCCCGATGTAGTCGAGTCCGTCGCTGGTGCTGTGGTCGCGAGCGTAGTTGATCATCCGTTTGCATCCGGCTACGGCGAGCGGCGCCTTCGCCGCGATCTCGGCAGCCGTCGCCATGACACCGGCCAGCATCGATTCGTGGTCCGGGTAGACGCGATTGATCAATCCGATCGCCTGGGCCTCGGCTGCCGCGACGCGGCGGCCGGTGTAGGCCATCTCGCGCACGAAACCCTCGGGGATCAGTTTTACCAGGCGGGGAAAGGTACCGACATCGGCGGTCATACCGATGTTGGTCTCGAAGATCGTAAGGAACGCGTCCTCCGTCGCGTACCGGATATCGCAGGCCGTAACGAGATCGACGCCGCCGCCAATGCAGCCGCCCTGGATCGCGGCGAGGACCGGAACCCGGCAGGCCTCCAGACAACTGAATGTTTTCTGCAGGTGCGTCACCGTATCGTAGAAACGCGCGCCGTGTTGGCGTGTCGCCATCTCGTCGGTCCCTTCAGTCGGCAGCAGATCGCCGCCTTGGAAGAACGCGGAAACGTCGAGGCCCGCGGTGAAGTGGGGCCCGGTGGACGAAATTACGATCACCCGCGCCTTCGCTTCGTTGTCGATGTCTTCGATGATCGCGGGCAGCTCATTCCAAAACACCGGATTCATGCTGTTGCGTTTGTCGGGACGATTCATCACTACATGCGCGATCCGCTCGGAGATTTCTATTTTGAAGCACTCGTACATTGTTCTGTCCTGTTCGTTAAATGCGGTGGACGTAACGAGACACTATTGTACTCGACACCGCGACGAATTCGGCACTACGATATCGCCGGATCGTGGCGACGGTATTCGGCGTTGGACGCCGCGGAACCCTGTCGGCGCGGCTACCGTTGAGAACCGGTTCATTTTCGGCCGGCAGTTTTTGAACGGATGACGGAGCCGAACAGGGCGGTCCGGGGAACGATACTGGCGCTCGGAATTCTTGTAAACTCAAACGCGTTCAGCGCAGATTCTTGGAATTGTCGGATGCCTACCGTGCTACGAGAAAAGCACCGAAAATACTTCGCTGCGCGCCGTTTTGGTCGATTCGTCCCGTGGCCGCGAACCCGGCCCGATCCGATCGAGATGACCGACGGCGCCGACCGATCAGGGCGCGATGGCGGGATTTGACTCCGTGGGTACGAACCTTCCTTTCATTATCCACCGCTCCAACGTAAACGCTTGGGAGTGTGATGAAAACGGGCATCTCAACGCCCGATATTTCATCGCCAAGAACTGCCAGGGGTTGGCGCACCTGTTGGCGGAGATTGGTCTTACACCCCGTGTTCTGGCGAACCTCGGGGTACGCGTCCGGCTCGTGAGTCAGCACGTCCGGTTCCACCGCGAGGCATTGCTCTCGCTGCCGGTTACCATCCGTGGCGCCGTGCTCGCGCACGACGGCGCTCGGTTCAATTTCTATTCGGAGCTATGCCATACCGCCAACGGTACCCTGTATACGAGTTTCAACAGCGAAGTCGAAGTCCTAGATGAGAAAAACGACCGGTTGCGCGATGTTGATGTCGCGGACTGGGGCGGCGCTTTCGATCCCCCCGCGCACGGCCGCGTCAGGAGTCTGCCTCCCGGAGACACCCCGGTTGCAAGCCTCGGCGAGGCGCTCGAGATGGGCTACGCGGAGACCGGACGCGGAACGGTGATGCCGGAAGAATGCGACGCCCACGGGCGCATGAGTATGTATCAGTACGCCGGCCGCGCGTCGGATTCGATAGCGAATTTCATGTCGATGATGCAGAGCGAAGAAGAGTTCAATCGCCGCGGCAGGGGCGAGCTGGGCGGCGCGGTGATCGAGTATCGCCTAGACTACTATGCCGACCTCAGGGACGGCGACCGCTTCGTCATCGTGTCCGGGCTGCGATCGTTTACCGCAAAGACCAAACGTTTGAGCCATTTGATCTTCGATATCGAAACCGGCCGCGTGGTTGCCCACAGCCAGGGGATCGCCGTCGCGCTCGATTTGAAAACACGCCGGGCGGTGGCGTTCAGCGAGGACCGGCGGGCACGGATGCTGGAGCGACAATTGCGGGAGTGATGAACCGATAGAAGGTTCGCGAAACCGAGTCGTGACCGTTCTCAGCCTTCGCCTCGCGCGATGGCCGCCGTCGCCCGGCGATTTGCCGTAACGCATTGAATAAAGTGAAATTACAGAGAACCAGGAACGCGCGGTCTCCCGCTCCCGCGCCGCCAACACGCGCAATAGCGTGGCCATTCGTATCGAGCTTCTCGCCGAAAGACGCCGTCGTACAGGCCGAAATCCCGTCGGGCGCGGCCTCTACCAGCGTTTCTTGATATTGCCCCGGACCGAGTAATTGACCTAGGTCAAGGTTTTAAAACTCACAAAAGAGACATTGGTGCGTGTCCAGACGGGGCGGGAATTGTGGCGGCTGTCGTCGGCTACCAGGGCGCTGGTGTCGACCGCCGGCGCCGTGCCCGGGCTGTTGTGTGAACGGAGGCGGAAACAGGTGGGTAAGACTGGCTCCCGCCGACGTTGATCCGCTGAAGGGCCCGCGAGCTTCGAACGGCGGCTACGAATGATTTATGGCTTCTGCCTTGACCTTTGTGTTGTCGTGGCAACATTGAACGGGTCGGTAGTGGTTTCTGTATGACCGGGGTGTGTGGAGGTAATGAAGATGCATGACATGAAACACGTCTTTCCGATGAGAAATCTTCTTTTCGGGGTTTTGCTGGTGTCTCTGTCGCTGAGTCTGGCGGCTGGCGCGGAGGAGACCATTCCGCAATGGCAGCATGCCGAACAAGAGCCAGCGGATTCGGTGCTGCATGATCCGATGATCATGTATAACGCCGGCGGACTGGACGGCAAGGTCGCGGTCATCGGGTTGCCGAGTATGCGCACATACCGGCACATCGATGTCGGTGTCGATCTGCACGAGGTCGTGTACGGCGGTACCAATCACGGGAACAAGAACGGTACCCCGGACGGCAAGTACCTCTATGTCAACGACAAGGGGGCGAACACCGTCGGCGAGATCAATCTGCAAACCGGTTTTCTCGAGCGGTTGATTGCATTGCCGTTCCCGTTTGGCGTCCATCACATCGCCTTGAGTACGGATGGAAAATATCTCTTCGGCACCGGTGAATACACCGGGAAGATGTCGAAGACGGAAATCGCGACCGGCAAAACGCAAATCATCGATTGGGGCCCCGCGCCGAGCGCACCCGATTACATCGACGCCGGTAGAAAAGGGAAGTATGTGTTCGCGGGTAATTATTATCACTCCACGGTGGGTGTTTTTTCCGCCAATCCGTTTAAATTCCTGAAAGAGATCCCGGTCGGCAAGAATCCCCACGGCGTGGACGTCATTCCGGAGGGCACGCTGGCGCTCGTGAGTGACAAATTGTCGGCGACCATGACCATTATCGATGTGGACAAACTGGCGGTGAAAAAGGTGCTTCCGACCTGTGCCGGCCCGCTGCATTCGGTGATGGACGTCTACGACAAGGACGGCGGAGTCTATGAACCGGGGAAGGACAGCACCGAAGGGTTGACTTCGAAGTATGCCTACGAGAGCTGTTTTGTCGCCGACGCCAACGTCAAGGTGGATCTGAAGAAATTGGAAGTCGTCGACGAGATCCCGACACATTACAGAACAGGGCACATCTCGATCAGCAACGACAATGCTTATGTCATCGCGCTGAACAAGTTCTCGACCGGTCTGTTCAGCCCCACCGGCATCGTCTATCCGGTCAATTTCGAGTTATGGGACGCGCGTGAAAAGAGCCCGACCTATGGCAAGACCTTGAAGATCATTCCGGTGGATGGCGAGCCCCACAACGCGAAGAATATCTGGGCCTATCAGGTCGAGCGTTGGAACATGGGCACGGCGACCTCGGGCGGTCTGATCACGGGTTCGACGCCGATGATCGATCCCGCGCACAGGGCGAAGTCGAAAAGATACTTTATGCCCAAGTCCAATGAGAAGCCGGGGATCAGAACGGTCGACGGGGTCAAGGAGATCCACGTCAAGGCCTTCAGCTATGGTTATATCCCTCGGCAGATCCGGGTCAACAAGGGTGATAAGGTCCGGCTCTTCGTGACCAATATCGACAAAGCTGCGGGCATCACCAAGAATCCGGACGTCACCATGGGATTCACGATCTACGGACCCTACGGATTGCGAACGAACATGAGCGCCCCTCGCGGGGTCACCGCAGTGACCGAGTTCGTGGCCGATATTGCCGGCGAGTACGCGATTTTCTGTCAACATTTCTGTGGACCCTTACACCTTGAGATGAGAGGGTCGTTCTTTGTCGACGATCCGGCCGGGGACAGTTCGAATCTGGCGATAGGCGATTATGCCGAAGCCCAGACTCTGCCCGGCTTGGTGGAAGAAGGTCAGCTTACGATCGCCGAAGAAGTGAAAGGTTTTTAGTCTCCGGCGCATGGGGGTTTCCGACTATCGTTATGCCACCCCTCTCGCGTGGGCGGGGTGGCTCGCACCTTTTTTGGTCATCGGCTTGTCCGTCGCGGGGTGTGATCGGCAAAGTGTAGGCCTCAATCCCGAAGAAGGACCAGCCGTCGTCGTCAAGCGGTTCTACGAGCATATAACAGAGGCGACGAAGGAAGGGGGAAGCAGTTCTGCGCGGCTCGCCTATAAACTGATAGGCTCCGAGCGATCGCGGCTGTCGGTCGAGGCGTTCCTGGAGGTCATCAAGAAATACCCGCCCGGGTTGGCCGTGGACGTCGGCAAGGTGGAGATCAATGGGACACATGCGCTCGTCGATATCAGTTATCAGATGCCGTCGTTGTTCGACGAGGCGTATAAGGTGCGCGAACGGATCCCGCTCAACGTCGATGAGGATGTGCTGGCCTGGAGAATCGACTTTACCGGCGAGACCTACGGCATGGACAAGGAAGCAGCGCTGACGCTGGCGAAGGAAGGGGCGCCGGGGATGCTGGAAGTTGGGCTGGGTGAGGCGAAACGATGACTGCGGGCCTCGCAACGCGGGTTAAAGAGCGGATCAGGCTCAAGAAAGGGCAGGCCGTCCCGTCCCACGTGAACTTCTTCTACTGTTTCGGAGGACTGTCGTTTGCGCTCATCGGCCTTCAGGTAGTCACGGGTGTGTTCATGCTTTTTTTTTATACACCCGAGCCGGATAAGGCTTTGTACAGTATCGAGCAGATGAGTAATGAAATTGCTTTCGGATGGCTGTTCAGGAACGTGCACCGTTGGGGTTCGACGCTTCTTCTCGCGATGGTGTTTTCCCACATGGTTATCGTGTTCTATTACAAGGCCTATCAGAGTCCGCGGGAGTTGACCTGGGTGTCCGGGGTTGCTCAGCTGTTGATGGTTTTTCTCCTCGTTGCGAGCGGGATCCTGCTGCCGTGGGATTGGCGCGCCTATTGGTCGTTCGCGATATGGATGGACTACATCGGAACATGGGGCGTCGTCGGGGCGCCCTTCAAGGACCTTCTACTCGATGCGTTCAGCCTGAAAACGGCTTATTACACGCATATCCTCGCGATCCCGCTCGTTCTGGCGGCGCTGTTGTATTTCCATTTCCGAATGGTGCGGCGTCACGGGATCTCCGGGCCGCTGTGAGCGCCGGTGGTTGAGTTGATCATGGGTAACAAGGACCGGGAGATCGTACGGGCGCCGAAATATGCGCCGCCGTATCCGCAATCGTTTCACCCATTTTGGCCGAAACACGCGTTAACGGCCGGGCTCCTTTTGCTGATCGTGTTGTTGGTGCCGTTGGTACTGGCCTATTACTTGCAGGTGCCCATGGATTCCAATATGCCGCCGCTCCCCGACGAAGGAGCGAATATTCCGGCACCGGAGTGGTATCTCTTTTTTATTTTCCAGCCGTTTTGGTATTTGACCGGAGAGGCGGCCAAGTGGTTGTCCATCGGAACGTTCTGGTTGCCGTCGCTCGTACTCGTTTTTCTGTTATCGGTACCGCTCATCTTCAAAAGACGCAAGGCATCACCAGCAAAGATGGCGACGTCCAGTAAGATCGTCTCAGCGCTGATTCTGTGCGCGTTTTGGATAGGCGCCCTCGCCGGCGTGGTGAAGGCCGGCCATCCGGCCAAGACCACCGGTTGCACTTCCTGCCACAACCCGATGATGGGTGTGAGGCAGGCGTTACCGCCAGCGAGTATGATCGAGTTTTATAAGACGGAACGAGCGCGACAGATAGCGGTGGGCAGGTATCGTATCGGCGATGCGAACCATATTGGCGCGTCTTATAAAGATGCAAATTGGCAATTGCGGCATTTTTACGAGCCGACCATGACCTGGTAGCGCGTAGAAATTTAGTAGCCATGAACATCGCAACCGCGAAAGAACCAAACAAACCGCTTCGAGCGGTGGCGTTCGGGTCGGCCCTGATGTTGTGCGGAGGTGTCCCCGCAGCGTCGGAAAATCCGATCGAAGAAGTGCCATTGCCCGACGCGCTGAGTTCCGCGCAGTCGATTGTCGTTGACTCCGCGGGACGGCTCTGGTTTGCCGAGAAGGTTGGCCGGACTCTGGCAGTTTATGACCCCGCAACCGAGAAGTTTTCGAGCTATTCGCTGCCTGCTTCGTGGGGCGATGTCGGATTCTCGAGGATTGCGCTGAGTCCCGATGGCGAGATCTGGTTCACAGTAAACAGGTGGGCAGAGAACGCTGATGAGTCTTATGCATTAGGAAAATTTTCTCCCGTCGACGGATCATTTGCCCGCTACGTTCTTTCTATCGAATCGATCCCCGAAGAACTGCTCGTCGACGACGGTGGCGCCATCTGGTTTACGGCTTCCAATAAGAACAACCTCTATCGGGTGGACCCGACGGATTTCTCCGTCAAGGGGTATCCGGTTCCGACCACTAACGCTTACCCGAGGCATTTGGCGGTCGACCACAAAGGCCATATCTGGTTCGCCGAGGCCAACGTAAACAAGATCGGCAGATTCGTTCCCGAACGGCAACATTTTGACGAGTACGAGGTGCCGACCGCGTTCGCGAATCCAGGTGCAATCACCGTCGATAAAGACGGCCGGGTTTGGTTTGTCGAAATGCAAGCGAACCGTATCGCGGTGTTTTATCCCGATTGGTTACGTTTCGACGAAGCGTTGATTCCCACTAAGAGAAGTTCCCCGAACGCGATTGTTGCCGATGCCGCGGGGAATATCTGGTTCCTTGAATATCGCGCGAACAAGATCGGTGTTTTCAATCCGCGAACGGCAGTGTTTCACGAAGTCGACATCCCCAGTTTCAATAGCCTGCCGGGAGCCTTGGCGATCGATCATGAGCGTTCGGTGCTCTGGTTCAGTGAAGGGAGCACGGAGGCGAAACGCTTGGGTAGGCTGTCGATCGATCGGGCACTGGCGTATTCGGCCACTCGACGGGATGCGGAAATGCAAGGAGATGTCGCTAAAGAAGTACTGCGGGAGGACGTCGGGTCGCAGAAACTGTTGGCGTGGATAGGGGCGTTCGTTTTGATCGGTGCCCTCGCCGTGCTAGCCGGTCGGGCGCGGCGGTACGTCGGGGGATCAACGTGAAATCTATAGCGGAAAGCGCCCGTGTATAGAATTGCCATTATCGCGATTTTTTTCTCTTTCGCGCCTGTTTCGGCGTCATGGGCGACTACGCCGTTTCGCTCTTTCGAAGTACCTACCGCGTTTGCGGTACCCGTTAGGATCGACCTGGACAAGGCGGGCGCCGTCTGGTTCGTCGAGGCGAACACGAACAAACTCGGGCGTTTTCAGCCGGACCAGGAGACGTTCTCCGAGTACGATATTCCGACCCACGGGAGTTTCCCCTCGGACGTGGTGGTCGATGATGCGGGGAACGTTTGGTATACCCAACAAGATGCAAATCAGATCGGCGTTTTCGATCCGGCCACCCAATCGTTCCGAGAATACGATATTCCTACGATCGAGAGCTCGCCTTACCGGATCACGAAGGGCGCGGACGGCAACGTCTGGTTTACGGAATTCTATGGCAACAAGGTCGGGGTGTTCGATCCGAAGCTAGAAACTTTCAGCGAATATCCGATCCTGACGCCGGCCAGCCGCCCGGCCGGGATCGCTACCGACGCAAAAGGACGTGTTTGGTTCGTCGAGACCGAAGGCAACAAACTCGGTCGGTTGGACGCGAAGGACGGGTCGATGCACGAATACGAGATGCCGGAACCCTTCGAAGCGCCGGTCGATCTCGCTATCGACTCTTCGGGCGTGCTTTGGTTTGCCGGGCGTAAAGGCCGGGCGTTGACTTCGTTTGACCCGGAAGCCAAACGGTTCGAGTCCTTTTCCGTCCCCAATAGCGGCGTGATCGATAGCTTGACCGCCGAGGAAGACGGAAAAATATTTTTCACGCTCCGCCGTATCGGAAAGATCGGGGCGTTCGATCCCGCTAGTGGAGAGTTCCTGGAAGTCACCGCCGCGTTGGGCGACAGTCGACCCAAGGATATCGGCGTCGATCCCACCGGGGACATCTGGTTTTCTGATATCAAGAAGAATGCTTTATTCAAAGTGGATGGAAGTGCGGTGTCGAAGTTGTGGCCGCAATGAATCCATTGTTTTACTAGGAGGATACCGAAATGAAGAGTACCAAGCTTAGGGTATACATGGTCGCAGTGGTAAGTGTATTCGCTGTATGTGCGAACTCTTCTGCCGTGGCCGCTGAAAAAAGGTGTCGGGTACAGGGCAAAAAGGTAGAGTGCCCGGTTCAATCCGAGGAGGCTCTGTTGAAGGCGGCCGAAGCCTATGAAAACGAGGCTACGGACATGGCGGCCGGTAAGTCCGGCAGTACCTATGGCATTCAGCCGTTTGACTACCTGACGGGTGTAGGCAAAAGGACGGAGAAGACTACCCTTAACGAGGGCGAAAGCGGTTATGCGGGATCAAGGGGCAGGACGGAGCTTTGGGACCGAGTAAACAATGCCGCGGACGGCGAAGGGATCTACAATCAATGGACTCACAATTGGTCGCCCAAATTCGACGAGACGCTGGTAGCGGGCGCCGATCCGAATGAGGGGAAACAATGGTATTACGTCTACTGTATTACCTGCCACGGTTGGACGCTCCAGGGGAACGGACCTAGCGCCTATGTGTTGGATCCGGCGCCGAGAATATTGACCAAAGGCGACTACATGAACAAGAAGACGAACCTCGAGTTGTTTACGGTCATCAAAGGGGGCGGCGAAGCCGTATCACTGTCGTCGTCGATGCCGGCATGGGGTAACTTTCTTCAGGATCAGGACATCTGGAATGTCGTCGCCTGGATCAGGGCGATGGCCGATGTCGGACCACCCAAGACCCTCGAGGAGTATTTGAATCCCAAATCGACCTTCAAGCCGCTCGAGGGCGATGTGACTCCGCTCAACGCGGGCACGAGCGAAGACTTCAAGGACGAGCAGGAACTCTTGGAGACGGATCTGGCCGGACGCGGTTCTATCGAAGGAGGCGGATTCGTGGAAGGTGGGCTGAGGAAGGCTCCCGGCGACGTTTCCAAGAAGGTGAAAAGCGGTTATTGAAGACATCGCGTTGCCTATCCAGTCGGTATCCTGAAAGAATGACTCTCGCGGAGACGCAAGCCGCGCAAAGTGATGGATGACGGTTATTAAATTCATCTAAGATACTTGCATGGTGTCTTTGCGCCTTCGCGAGAGAACTGACGACGTTTATGGACGGGCATATTCTTCCTGATACAGCGGAACGGACGCCGGTGGCGCCGGTGCACGGCCAACGGCGGCCGCGAGCATGAAAATGCACTGGTGGCTGACCGGTGTCGTGGGCCTCATCGGCGCCGCGCTGGTCGGTATACTACTCATACCTAACCCCCTGAATGCGAGCGTCGTCAGCGAGGCTAAAGCCAGAGGATATCTGCGCTATACGGC
Source organism: uncultured Enterobacteriaceae bacterium (assembly GCA_964523765.1). GTDB lineage: Bacteria > Pseudomonadota > Gammaproteobacteria > UBA11873. The sequence goes on along the minus strand of CAZFZX010000004.1, from coordinate 10,149 downwards.
CGAGGAAGCAACGGCGCTGGCCTATAGTAGATGCACGACCTGTCATAATGCCGAGAAGATGCTGCAGTACTGTTCTCGTTGTGGTCCGCCCTTCGTTGTCGTCGTACACGCGATGAGAAAATATGTGGAGCTGAGTAATCTCGCCGGACAGAAAGTCAAACCGTTTACCGATGCGGAGCTAGTCGCGATTGCGCAGGTTTGGAATGCGCTCGTAGGGAACTGGGAAGGCGACTGGAGGCGACAGGACATAGAGCAGTTGCTTGGCGATGACCGGGCACTGCTCGAACTGGCGGCAACCGAAGTGGGAAACCGGCCGATAGAGACGGCCTTAAGTGGTGACACAGCACCAGGCTCTTATAAAGAGATACAGTCCTTCGGTAGAGTCACCCAGTGATCGAAGTTGAAAACCTGACGAAGGACTACGGTCCGCACCGGGCTATTGACGACGTCAGTTTCCGCGTCGAAAAGGGCGAGATTCTGGGCCTGCTGGGCCCGAATGGTGCCGGAAAAACCACGATGATGCGGATCTTGACCTGCTTTTTCCCGCCGACCAAAGGCCGGGCGCTCGTAGCAGGCTTTGATTGTTTCGAGGATTCCCTGAAGGTACGCCAAAAGATCGGTTACTTGCCTGAGCGCGTCCCGCTGTATGACGATATGAAGGTGCGCGACTATCTTGCTTTCGTATCGGGCATGAAAGGGGTGCGGTCCGGCGAAGTCGGTCGTTGTGTGGCCCGCGTGACCGATGATTTCGACCTCGCGGAGGTATCCGACAGGCTCGTCGGAACGCTGTCAAGAGGCTATCGTCAACGCGTGGGTCTCGCCCAGGCCGTCGTGAATGATCCGGAAGTTTTGATTCTCGATGAACCCACCGTTGGGCTCGATCCGAAGCAAATCCGGGAGATCAGAAAACTCATCAAGGAATTGGCCGGCAAGCATACCGTTATTTTGAGCACGCACATTCTTCCGGAAGTCACGCTGCTATGCGGCAGGGTGGCGATTATTAACCAAGGAAAACTCGTGGCCGTGGACGAGCCCGATAAGCTGGCGTCCGCGAACTCCCCGAGACTGTTCTTGCGCGTAGCGGGCGCCGCCGATGAGGTGGAGCGTGAACTCAGGACGTTGGATGGTGTAACGAGCGTCGACCGAGAGCAGGGCGGCGTCGAAGAGGCCAACGGATTTGTTGTCGAATTCGACGACGCACAACCTGTGAGGAAAGATATCCAGGCAATGGTTGTGCATCACGACTGGGACTTGGTGGAAATGCGTCCGATCGGAGTGACGCTCGAAGATATTTTCATCAAACTCGTAACGAAGGAAGAGGCATGAACATCAGAAGTGTCGGCCTCATTTTCCGCAAAGAATCGAACTCGTATTTTAGTTCCCTGATCGCCTATGTCGTGATCACGACATTTTTGTTGAATACCGGCTACTTTTTTTACAATCTTCTCGCGACGTTCTCGGTTGTAAGCTTTCAAGCACAAACGAATCCAATGTTAGCGAAGCAATATCAGCTTTTGAACGTCAACGAAACCGTAGTAAGACCATTGATCGGTAATATCAGCATCATTATGCTGTTAATGACGCCTCTCCTGACGATGCGACTTTTCTCCGAGGAGAAGAAGACCGGTACGATCGAATTGCTCCTGACCTATCCGGTAAGTGATATCGATGTGGTCGCCGGGAAGTTCCTGGCTTGTTTCGTTGTTTTCCTCACCATGATTCTGCTGACGGCTACGTATCCGATCCTCCTGATCTTCCTGGGCGAGCCGGAAGTCATTCCTATCATTACGGGATATTGTGGTCTCATTTTGCTGGGAGCCGCGTTCATCTCTTTGGGCATATTTACATCGTCGCTGAGCGAAAATCAGATAATTTCCGCATCGCTGTCTTTCGGCATGCTTTTCTTCTTCTGGCTGATGAGTTATTCGGTAGCTTTCGTCTCTGCGGGTTTTGGCCGGGTTCTTTCGTATCTCTCGATTAACGAGCATATCGCGAGTCTGGCGAAGGGAGTCGTCGATACGGAGGACGTGATCTTCTACTTTTGCTTTGTCATGTTGTTTTTGTTTCTTACTTTGCGGAGCCTGGAGTCCAAGAGGTGGCGGTAACGGAAGGTAAGGGGGGCTTCACGTTGCTGGGTCTTCTCGCCCCGGCTCTAATCGTGGCGGGGGGCATCGTCTACGCGGTAACGGGCGAGTTGGGCGCATTACCGATGGCCTTGATCTGGATCGGGCTGCTTCTGCTTCTTTTGTTCGCCTACGTTCGCTTCGGCGAAATCCGCCATTTCGTTTCGAAGCGCTCGACGAAGTACGCCCTGAACACGACGATCATGGCCGTGGTTTTCGTCATTATCGTGAGCCTGGTCGGTATCATGTCCGTTAGATACAAAGTAAGGATCGATTTGACTGCGGATCAAAGATACACGCTCTCGGCCCAGACTATCCGGATCCTGAACTCTTTGCCGGACGACGTGGAGGCGATCGCGTTCTACCGAAGCGACGAACGCACGCGTCAGGCTATGCACGATTTGTTGAAGGAATATTCCTACTATTCGACAAGGTTCAAATTCCGCTTCGTGGACCCGGACAAGAGTCCCGCCGAAGCCGTAAAATTCGGAGTAACTTCCTACCGCACGACCCTGATAAGGTACGGTGACAAGCAACAGGTCATCGGCACCGAGTCTGAGAGCCGTTTATCCAGTGCGCTGATCAAGCTTCTCAGCGACAGACAGAAAACCATTTACTTCGTCAAAGGGCATGGCGAGAAGCGTATCGACAGCATGCAGGCCGATGGTTACGGGGTCGCACGCGAAGCGATAGAGAAGGAAAACCACGAGGTAAGCGAGTTACTGTTGATGGCCGTTGATAAGGTCCCCGAGGACGCCGCCGTCTTGGTGATCGGCGGCCCGGAGAGCGCGCTGTTACCGGTCGAGCTGGACAAGATCACGGAATATGTCGCCGGGGGCGGCCGGGCGCTGTTCATGCTGGATCCGGGTAGCGGCGCCGACCTCTCTGGATACTTGAGCGGTTTCGGTTTCGAGGTAAGCGAAGATATCGTGATCGATAAACTCAGCCAGGTTTACGGCGCCAACTACCTCACGCCGGTCGTGGTTGAATACGAAAGCAGACACCCGATCACTCGAGAGTTTGAGCTGGCCACTTTCTTTCCCGCTGCCCGTTCGGTGGAGATAGACGAGGACCCGGCTAGAGGAAACTATAGTCTCGCCAAGACAAGCGCTAACAGTTGGACGATCACCGGCGCGCTCGACGAAGAGAATCTCAAATTCGACCCGAACAGACATCGCCGCGGACCTATCAGCATCGCGGCCGTCGCCGCGGTGGAAGTAGTCACATCGGACGGGGATGCCGGCGGCGACAAAAGCAGCCAAACGACCAAGTGGGGAAAACTCATCGTGACCGGAGATTCCGATTTTGCCAGTAACACACACATAAAACTGGCTGGGAACAAGGACTTTTTCCTAAACATGGTCAATTGGTTGGCGGACGTGAATATGCTGATATCCATAAGAACAAAAGAGCGTGGATTGACACCCATAATGATGACGGCGGCGCAGGGACGGCTCGTATTCTGGTTGTCGGTCGTGGTAATGCCGTCGCTAGTGATCGTGGCCGGCGTCGGGATGGTTTTCAGACGGACAAGATAAAGGTGTCGTCGCTGCGGTAGAATCTGCCGAAGTTTGGACTCCGGGCGCGCGTTTCTCACGAGGGGGCGTACCGCGGGCTACCGGTACTTTGGAGACACGATTGGGCGCAGAACAGAAATCGGAGAATTCGGATATGAAAACGGTCGTTATTGCTGCAAGTGAAATCGTACAAGCACCGCGTGCAGCTGACTCCTTGGCATCGAGCGCTTCCCGTGTTCGCCGTAGCCCGATCGCCCGGACGATACTCGTAACGTTGCTGGTGGTCGCGGGCCAGCTGTCGGCCGGAACAGGCGCGGTGGCTGAGGACATGGATACCTACTCGGTAAGCCAGGAAGCGTGGAGCGGAGGTATGCAGTCGGGGGCAGGCAATTACATGGGTAATTGCCTAGCCTGTCATGGCGCGACGGGCGGGGGTGACGGCCCGCTGGCCGACAGCCTCGGGGGAGACATCAAGCCCCGGAGCCTCGCCGATCCGAGTCTGCTCTCGGTACGGACCGACGCATTCCTCTTTGACGTCATAAAGAAAGGCGGAAAAAGCGTGGGGTTATCGGAATTGATGCCCGACTGGGGTGAAACTTTCGACGACGAGGCGATACGAAACCTCGTTCAATATATCAGAAACGATCTCTGCAAGTGTCAATACGAGGGCGCCGGCGGTCCATGACGGGGTAAAATGGGTATTCCGAAAGATGTTTCACTCTTATCGTTGCACCGGCGGCCGTCACCCCGGACTTGATCCGGGGTCCAGTCAAACAATATCCGCCTGCGGCGGACTTTTTCTACTGGATACCGGGTCAAGCCCGGTATGACGGTGATGATGTTTGACAACCGGCCTCTAATCCGAAACTCATCGATGTTTTGGAACGTGTATTTAGAAGAAACCCCGACGTTTTTCTTCTTCCTGCCAGAACGCGTCGATTGCAACAAATATATCCGCCATCTTGGCGGGTTCATGAGGAGGCGGGAAGCGGGCGTACAGTCTGGCGCGCGGGTCGACGACGAATATTGAAGAGTTGTGTGTTACGTCGTAGTCATCTGTCCCGTCTTCCCTATCAATCGTGTATAGCGCGCCCATTTGCCGGCTGAATGCGGTTACTTGTTCGGCGTCGCCCGTAACACCGGTAAAATCCGGGTGGAAATGGCCGACATAGTTTTTCAGTAATGTCGGATCGTCGCGCGCGGGATCGACGGAGACGAAGAACCCTTGAATTCTTGAAGATACATCGTCGCTTTTCTCCAGCACCTTGAACGTCATTCCCAGCGATGCCAGGGTGGCGGGGCAGACATCCGGGCAATGCGTATATCCAAAAAAAATGAAACTCCATTTCCCTTTCATCTGGCTTCGGTCAAGTATCAGGTCTCCGGAACCCGTCAATTTGAAGGCAGACAATTTCTTTGGTTCCCAGAACAGATAGTCCTCAATTTGCTCAGGCGGGCGTGATATTCTGTCAGAATTCTTTGTCCAACCGAAAAAGAGTGCTGCCGAAACGGCGACGAGGAATAGAACTGCTGCGGTCGTCGTCCGAGTCGCTGATTTTGCCATTATGATTGTGCTCCGTTCGGTTACCTATGCGCCGCGGCGAAGCGGGCACTGTAATGATGACACGACGGGCATTCGCCGGCACCCTGTGTTCGCGATCCCGAGACTCCTAAAGAACCGTTTTCGCGGCGATGCCTGGGAAGTGGAATTCGGCTTGCGCGGTACCGATAACAACGGAACGCCGGGCGTTCGGTAGCACGGAACTAGCGCATGAATCTCGTCAAAAAGACCATTTTCTGGATCCTTGTATTGACCGCCTTGGGCGGGGCCTTTCACTTTCTCGAGCAAGAGATGCAGAAAAAGCGAGAGGACGAAGCGGCCAGTTTGAAACTGCTTTCCTTCTCCGTTGGTGACGTCCAGGGATTTTGGGTGGCCGATAAGCGGGCAGGTCTCAGGATAGACGTTCTGCGCAAGCCGGACGGGTGGTACGTCATTCACCCGCTGGCCGCCAAAGGCGACGACGAAGCGATCGACAAGATGCTGCTAAATATCGTCGCGGGTCGGAAGGACGCGGTACTGTTTGCTCAGCCCGGACCGGAGAAGTTGCGGGAGCTTGGCTTGGACGCCCCAGGCATAGAAGTGGGGTTTACGGTTGCCGGCGCCGAAACGGTAGTCTCGTTCGGCGACAGCGGTCCCACACATAATGTCGCCTACGCTATGTTGCGGGGGGAGCCCACCGTATACCGCGTTCACGCGAGCGTGCGCGAAGAGGCGAATAAAGACGTCTACGCCCTCCGGGATAAGCGCCTTCTCGATATCGACCCGGTCAAGATGGGGCGCTTGGAGATAGAGAGAACGGGTGAGGAGAAGATCGTAGTCACACATGACAAGGGGAAATGGCTTACGCTCGAGCCAACGGTTGGGCTTGCCGAAATGGAAAAAGTGTTGGAGTTGTTGTTTGCAATAAAGAATGCGCGGATAAAGGGCTTTGCCGACGAGACCCCATCAGGCTTGGCGGCCTACGGCCTGTTGTCGCCGAACCTGGAAATCTCGATCTACGAGGGCGATGCACAAATCCCGCGAGTATTGTCAATTGGAGACAAGGACAGAATCAGGAGGGGGTATTTCGCGATCACGAATCAGGCGGAAAACGTGTTCATCGTCGGCGAGGATCTGGTAAACGCGCTGAAGACGAACATGGCGAAATGGGCTGCGGCGATCCGGCCTGATTAAAGACCGGCGAACCGGATTTGGTCAGGAATTCTCAACGGGCGCCAACAGAACTTCACGGAATTCGTTATCGCGTGAGTCGATCGGAACGTTTCCGGATTATAATCAACTAATCTGGTTAAAATGAGTTTTGGAGCGTTCATCAGGAGGGGCTGACGATGTTTGATCATTTCGCTCACGGAGCGACCAGGAACCGCCCGTACGCAACGCGTTCGTCATGGATCCTGCTGGCCGCGTTCTTTCTATCCCATAACCTTCATGCAACGGACCACGCGTATTCGGAGCAGTATTCGGTGGACGTTGACCCGTCAGCCAAGGAACTGGTCGGCGAGGAAACCTTTAACGACGTGATGGCATTTTTCCATGACGCCGAAAAAGCGATCGAAACAAAAGATCTCAATGGGCTCATGGATCTCTATTCAGCGAACTATACCAACGGAGAGCACGACAAAGTCGCAGCCGAGCGTATCTGGACGAGAATTTTTTCCGTATTCGATTCAATGGCGACGCACCACAATATGCGTTTTGTCAAAACGGCGCCCGAGACAACCGTCGTCATCGTCCGCTGTAGTGGTCTTCTCGTCGGGGTTCCGGATGGTGAGAAAGATCTCATTACGATCGATAACTGGAACCAGCAAGATCATGTGCTCATCAAGGAAGCCGGGAGATGGAAGCTTCTCGGAACTTATGGAAGAGAGCGCAAAAGGTTGTGGTTTGACAAACCTTTGCATCCGCTTTTCTAGACGGACAGTTTTCTGGGCGACGAAGTCATGGGGGTAGGTACGTCGTCGTTCGTCGGCAGTCGGGTAATGCGGAGGGCGCGCTGCAGACCACTATTCGGTGTCCTCGCTTGCGGCCCGTCGCGGTTGGCGGCCGTGATCATGCCCCTACTCCTACTCTGCGGCTGTTCCGACGAGAATTCGATTCCCGCCGCCCCTGTCGCGATCGACGAAACGGGCATTGTTGCATCGGTGCCTGCCCAAAGAGCGGAGGCGAAGCAGCGAGAACCGGAGGACGAGAGGCTTTTGCGGGTCGGCGTGATCGGTCCCGAGACGGGGCCGCAGGCGTCTTACGGTTTGAGCGTCGTCGAGGGTGCCGCCGCGGCGGCCAGACGAATCAACGGCGGAGGCGGGGTTAGCGGCCGTGAAATCGAGCTAGTACATTACGATAATGAGGGCGGCCCGGGCCTAACGCAGGCGATCATCAGGGACCTAATCGATCAACGCGTTGTTGCGATACTGTCTGCTCCTACTGGGTGGTCTACTTTCGCGCCCGTTCATATGGCTAACGAGTCGAACACGATCTTCATTTCTATAGGAGCGAGAAGACGCATTGGCAGAAGCGGCCCCTACGTTTTCCGCGCCGCGCTACCGGACGAAATCGCCACCGACGAAGTAGTTGAATACGCAACCGAGCGATTCGGTTACGTGGATTATGCGATGGTTACGTCTTCTACCTACGACTATTCACTGGACGTCAGCGCTTCATTCAAGCAGGCACTCGCCAGACATGGCAGGGCACTGAAGATCGAAGCCGACACCTACGATACCTATTCGGGGAAAAGTGACGTGGCGAAGGTCGTCGATACCATAACGAGCGATTCGACGAGCGTGCACGGCGTGATTTTTACCGGCGGCCCCATAGAAGGAATGCAACTCGCGCGCGCGTTGCGAGAAGCCGGTGCGAACATTCCGATCTTTGGTGGTGAGGATCTGTTCTCGTCACGCTATCTGGAAGGTGGAGATAGCGTCCGCGGAACCGTGGTTTATGCAACCTTCTCGCCGGACCGTAAATCGGACGAAATGGTCGAGTTTAGAAAACAATTGGGGGAGCATCGCCCCGATCGGTTTACCGCACTGGCCTATGATTGCTTCCTGTTACTGGCCCAAGCGATCGAACTCGCCGGAACGACCAAGAGTAGCAAAGTACGCGAAGCGCTTGTCGAGATCGACGACTTCGAAGGCGTGACCGGGAAGATGGATTTTGCCCCGGAAGGGACGCCGATAAAACATGCTTTTCTCCACGAGCTAAGAAAAGATGAGCGGGGCAGCCGTTTCGTTTTGCTGGAACCCGCACAATAATGACTCCACGCGGCCGACGGGCGGCAAGCACAAACCGCATCGAAACGGCCTTCGTGGGAATTTTCGGTTTAGGGAACCTCTGATTAATTCTGGGACAGTCGGATTTTGAACCCGAGGCGGCGTTCCACGAATTAGTCAGCGCTTTCCTAGACGAGCAATAGACCAAGAAAGAATGCCTTGTAGTAAACCATCAGGCCGCTGATACTCAGCAGGGCCGGGGCAAGCAGGATGGCGCCGCAGATATCTTTCAGCAATCGAGTATTGTTCGTAGCCGCCTCGCGCTTTCGAAGCAGCAAAATCAGAGCGATCCCGGTAACCACAAAAGACAGACTCATTCCCAGTCCGTACGAAAGCGCGAGGGCCCATCCGTTAAACGCCGTTCCAGGTCGCGTGGCCAGTCCCATGATTACTGACATGGTTGGCGTTATGCACGGCGAGTAAATCGCGGCAAAAGCGACCCCTATCGCCAGTGAAAGTGCGCTCGAAACAGACGGTCTGATCGTATCCTTCAGACGAGGAACGCGATCGGCAAGAATCAGGAATAAGCTGACCAACAGAATGACGACTCCGGAAACCAGGCGCAGGTTGCCGATGTTCATGACGAGTGCCCTACCGACCTCCAAGCCGGAAGCTATCAGCAGAGAATAGAACAGACTGAAACCCGCAACGTAACCGCCACACGGGATCAATACGTCACGGCGAATGCTCACTTCGGGATTTACCGCTGCGTTCATCAGGTAAAGCCCGACGACGAATGCCATGAAGAACGGGCTGATTTGAAGAATACATACCTGCCAGACGGAGAAGAAGGAACTGAAGCCGCCCCAAAATGTC
>CAZFZX010000004.1:0-853 GCA_964523765.1 uncultured Enterobacteriaceae bacterium | reverse complement strand
GAGAATCGTCATTCAGAGTATCTCTTCGATCCACTGATAGAAGTTGTCTTCCTGGTCCTTAATGTTGCCGTAAAACACCCGTTGGACGATGCGGTTTTTGTCGACAAAGACAGTCGTCGGCGGTGCGCGTACGCCGTAGTTTCTGGCGATTCGATTCCCCTTGTCGTAACCCGCAGAAAACGGAATGGCGCGGCTTTCGACGAAATTCGCAAACTTCTCTTTGGAATCCTGGATACCGACCATGATCAGCACCAGCCCCTCATCTTGATGGGCTTGATGTGCTTGCTTCATCATCGGTATCGATTCATTCGAACACGGGCACCAAGAAGACATGAATGTGATCGCGATACTTTTCCCCGAATGAAGATCCAGGCTGGTCGTCCCGCCACCGATCAAGTCTATGGTAAATGGCGGGGCTTTTTGGCCCTCTCGGAGAACGTTGCCGCCGTCTTGGGCGCACCCGGAAACGATCAATACCAACGAAAGGAGCGCCGAAAGTCCGCAACCCTTTCCGATAGCGTTCCCGTGGAGGGCCCGGGCGCGCATTTTAGAACAGTTTGTCGATCTCATGTCTCAGCAACCGCTCGGTAACACTACCAGGATGAAGATAATTGGTAATACCCTGCTTATCGACAAATACCGTCGTGGGAAGTCCGTAGACGCCGTAGGCTTCCTGGATGTCGCCGGATAGATCAAGCCCGGCGGGGAAGCTAAGCATATGTTTTTCCATGAATTGTTTCGTTTTCTCTGCCTGGTCGCTAACTGCGACCGCCAACACTACGACGCTCTTTTGACGATATTCGCGATAAATCTTTTCGAGTATTGGGGCTTCTTCAATACAGGGAACGCACCA
>CAZFZX010000003.1:65205-69690 GCA_964523765.1 uncultured Enterobacteriaceae bacterium | reverse complement strand
GGGGCCGATTTCCCATCGCCGCAGTAGAATCGACCTAAGTCCGACAGGCTCCTAGGAGACTGAAAGTTGCGCATCGTCGCTGACCGCGATATCCCGCACGCGCGAACCGCGTTTTCCAAATTCGGAGAAGTCGAGCTGGCGGCCGGCAGAAGCTTGTCCCGCGACCGGCTGGGAGACGCGCAAATTCTGTTGGTGCGGTCGGTGACGCGGGTCGACCACCGGCTTCTCGACGGTACCGATATCCGGTTTGTCGGGACCGCGACCTCCGGCGTCGACCATCTCGATACCGAGTACCTGAATCTACGAAAGATCCCCTATTTCTCCGCCGCTGGCTGCAACGCGCGCGCCGTCGCTGAGTACGTGTTGGCGTGCGGGTTTCTTCACGGCCCCCTCGGCTCCCGCGGGTCGAGTTCGGTCCGGGCCGGGATCGTCGGCTACGGGAACGTCGGAAAAATCGTTTGCTCGATGTTGACCTCGCTGGGTGTCCATTGCGTCGTTAACGATCCACCGCTCGCCGACAGCTCTCCCGATGTCAGTTTCGTCGAATTGGACGAGGCGCTGGACAGCGACATCGTAAGCTTGCACGTACCGCTGACCGAGGCCGGCGATTTTCCCACGCGCCATTTGATCGGTGCCAAACAGTTATCCCGCCTCAGGCCCGATACCTTGCTGATCAATACGGCCCGCGGCGGAATTATCGACGAGGATGCCCTACTCGGGTGGCTGCGCGAGCGCGGCCGGGCTCCCGTCGCGATTGATTGCTGGGTTGCGGAACCGACCGTTCGTTTGCCTTTGCTGCGTCTAGCGACGATCGCGACCCCGCATATCGCGGGGCATACGATAGAAGCGCGCCGACGGGCGACGGCGATTCTCGTTCGTAAGCTCGAGGCGATCTTGGGAACAGAGGCGGATTTCCCTTCGCAGTTTGAGGTGCCGATCGATTTTAAACTCGATCAGGCCTCGCCCGAGCCGGTGCGGACGGCCGTACTCCATTGTTGCAATCCGAGTGCGGTCACGGCAATGATGCGGCGGATGTTGGGCTTTCCTATAACGCGCCGCGCTGGTTATTTCGATCAGTTGCGAAATCAGGCAGCGATACGGCGTGAGTTCCCGGCGGTTCGCATTGCAAGCGAGGGCCTGCAATCGGATACTGTAGCAATGTTGCGCGAACTCGGATTCGAAATGACCACCCAGGGCACGGAAAATGACGCTACCGAGTAGAACGATCGGAACGCCGGGTACGGCGGCAGCTACGCGTCTTATGCTGCTCGGATCCGGAGAACTGGGGAAAGAAGTCGCGATTGAGGCATTACGATACGGACTGGAAGTAGCCGCCGTCGATCGCTATGCCGATGCGCCGGCGATGCAGGTAGCGCAGCACAATTATGTGGTCGATATGCTCGATGGGGACGCTCTCGAAGCGCTGATCGAACGCGTCAAGCCCGATCTGATCGTCCCCGAAGTCGAGGCTATTGCGACCGATCGCCTGATCGCGCTCGAGCAACGCGGTTATCATGTCGTGCCGACGGCGCGGGCGACACGTTTGACGATGGACCGCGAAGGCATACGGCGTCTCGCTGCCGAAGAGTTGGGACTCCCCACCTCTCGGTACCGGTTTGCGAGGACCGAACGCGAATGCGTGGAGGCTGTCACGGAAATCGGTGTGCCCTGTATCGTGAAGCCGGTGATGAGTTCCTCCGGTAAGGGGCAGGTCGTCGTCCTGGAGCGAGCCGACGCCTCGGCGGCTTGGTCGCGATCGGTCGCTGAAGGCCGTGGCGCGACGGCGAAGGTCATTGTCGAGGGGTTTATCGACTTCGATTATGAAATCACGCTGCTTACCGTCCGCCACGCCGGCGGCACCAGTTTCTGCCCGCCGATCGGCCACCTGCAGATCGACGGTGACTACCGCGAATCCTGGCAGCCGCAGCAGATGGGCAGCGTCGCGGCCGCGGCCGCCGAGCAGGTCGCTGGCGCGATCACCGAAGCGCTCGGAGGGCGCGGATTATTCGGCGTCGAACTATTCGTTCGCGGCGATGCTGTTTACTTCAGCGAAGTGTCACCGCGGCCGCACGATACCGGCATGGTGACCATGGCTTCGCAGGAATTGTCCGAATTCGCACTCCACGTCCGGGCGATTCTCGGTTTTCCGGTCCCCGAGATAACGCTGAAACAAGCCGCTGCATCGGTCGCGATTTTGGGCTCTGGAAACGGCAGCGACATACGCTACGAAGGGATCGCCGAAGCGTTGGCCGATCCGGGTACCGAGATCCGGCTTTTCGGAAAGCCAGAGGTGCAAGGTAGGCGACGCCTGGCCGTTGCGTTGGGGGCTTGCGGATCGGTGGACGCGGCACGGGAGAAGGCTCGGCGGGTGGCTGAGAAGGTAGCCATCAGGATTTCATGAATCGCGCGGCGGTTACCCCGCAGCGCACCCAATTGTAGGAGAGGCATGCTTATGAGGTTGCTGCACACGATGCTCCGGGTCCGCGACCTCGAGGCGTCACTGGAATTTTACTGCAAAATATTGGGAATGAAATTGCTGCGCAAGCACGAGTTTCCGGATGGGAAGTTTACGCTCGCCTTTGTCGGTTTCGGCGATGAGAACGCGTCGAGCGTTCTGGAACTGACCCACAACTGGGAAGTCGACAGCTACGAGCTTGGTGACGCGTACGGTCATATCGCGATCGGCGTAGATGACGTTTATGAGGCGTGTGAACGCGTCCGGGAATTGGGCGGCAACGTCGTTCGCGAGGCGGGGCCGATGAAGGGCGGAACCACGGTACTCGCTTTCGTCAAAGATCCGGACGGTTACATGGTAGAGTTGCTCGCCGCTAGCGATTGAGCGCGGGCCCACGTCCACAGAAGCATTCGATTATGCTAAATTACCGCCGCGTTCTTCGGCAGCCGCATCTTTCGGTCCGAGGCGGCGGGTTGCGCCAATGATGGCTGGACCGATTCGTAACTTGATAAGAACGATCTAGATTAGTTGGTAACTATTTGGTGGCAGAGGTCTTTGGTATGAAGAAGGTCCGGTTGTTCATGGGAGTGCTGGTGCTGTGTCTGTTCGTTGGGACCGACTTGTCGGCGGCGGAAGCGCCACTGGAGATCGTTCGCAACACAACCGACCAGGTTCTGATGCGCGTCAAGAACGATCGCGAAGCTTTACGCTCGGATCCCGCCGCAGTGTATGCGCTTGTTTCCGAATTGATTTTCCCACATTTTGATTTTCCAATCATGGCTCGATGGGTGCTCGGGACACACTGGAAAGGCGCCGATGAAGCAACCCGTGGGGAGTTCATCGACCAGTTCCGCAAACTGCTGGTGCGAACCTATGCGACCGCGTTGTTGGAGTTTTCGGATCAGGAGATCGCCTATCCGGAAGGTAGCGAGACATCGAAAGGTCGCGCCGTAGTGGTCCGTCAGGAAATCGGACAAGCCGGGAGCGAGCCGATTCTGGTCGGTTATCGCTTGCACAATACCGGCGGTGGCTGGAAGGTGTTCGACGTTGCGGTCGACGGGGTGAGTCTCGTCAAGACCTATCGTGCATCTTTTACGTCGATCATAAAGGATAGGGGCCTGTCAGGTCTTATCGACAGCCTGAGGACGAAGAACAAGGAAATCAACCAGTAAGGACTTCGCGCTTCCCCTTCGAACATAGCTCGGGCTATGTTCGGAGAGTACTTGGCTAAGCTTTCTGGCCAAATTCCTCCTGGATCCCGTTCCCTTCACGAAATGCGCGGGTTAGCATTCCGGTGACCCACCCCATTTCCTTACTGAAAAACGCGGTAGGAGCACATTTTATGACTTCCGAAGAAATCAAAGAAATGATCGAATCCGGAATTCCGGATGCAGAAGCTTTCGTCGACGGTGACGGTTCGCATTTCAACGTCCGTGTCGTAAGCGACAACTTTGCAGATTGTACGATGGTCGAGCAGCACAAAATGGTCTACGGCACTCTAGGGGACAGCATGGAGAGCGCTATTCACGCGCTCTCGATTCAAACTTACACATGCGAGCAGTGGGCGACGGTCGGCAAACTGCAGGTACTGTAGACGCGCGACGGAATCTCATGAATAAACTGATCATTGTTGGCGGCAAGCGACTAGAGGGCGAAATACGGATTTCCGGAGCCAAAAATGCCGCGCTGCCGATCCTCGCCGCCACTTTACTGGCCGACGGTCCCATGGTGATCGGAAACGTACCGCATCTGCACGATATCACGACGACCATGGAACTCCTCGGTGGTATGGGTTTGCAGTTGACCGTCGACGAAAAAATGAATATCGAGGTCGACAGCAGCACCGTCAGCGATTTCTTTGCGCCTTATGAACTCGTGAAGACGATGCGTGCCTCGATTCTGGTTTTGGGGCCCTTGCTCGCTCGCTTCGGTCGTGCCGACGTTTCGCTGCCCGGCGGTTGCGCGATAGGGTCGCGCCCCGTCAATCTTCATCTACAAGGGCTAGCGGCTATGGGTGCCGAATTGACAGT
>CAZFZX010000003.1:0-65195 GCA_964523765.1 uncultured Enterobacteriaceae bacterium | reverse complement strand
CGAAGGCGGCTACATTCGCGCTACTGCCAAACGACTCAAGGGTGTCGATCTGATGATGGATCTGGTGACGGTGACCGGTACCGAGAACCTGATGATGGCGGCGACGATGGCCGAAGGTGTTACCGTGATCCGCAATGCAGCTCGCGAACCCGAGGTCGTGGATCTAGCGAATTGCTTGAAGAGTATGGGAGCTCTCATCGAGGGAGTGGGGACCGATACGATTACGATAGAAGGGGTCGAAACGTTAGGCGGTACGAACTACCCTATTCTGCCCGACCGGATAGAAACCGGGACCTATCTCGTGGCGGCGGCCATGACCGGTGGGCACATCAAAGTAAAAGATACAAGGCCGGATCTACTGGAATCGGTGCTGGCAAAGCTCGTTGACGCCGGTGCCGAGATCAACACGGGCGACGATTGGATCGAACTCGACATGAATGGAAACGGCCTGCGCGCGGTCGATATTCACACATCTCCTTACCCGGGATTTCCGACGGACATGCAGGCTCAGTTCACGGCACTAAATTGTATCGCGAAAGGGACGGGGACCATCACTGAATCGGTCTTCGAGAATCGGTTTATGCATGTCCTCGAGCTTCAGCGCATGGGTGCGCAGGTCAAGTTGGAAGGAAATACGGCGATAACGAATGGGGTCGAACGCCTTACCAGCGCGCCGCTTATGGCGACTGATTTGCGCGCCTCGGCGAGCCTCGTTCTGGCGGGCTTGGTGGCCGATGGCGAGACAGAAGTCGACCGCATCTATCACATCGATCGCGGCTATGAAACGATCGAAGAAAAACTCGCGAAGCTCGGTGCTCGTATCCGGCGGGTCCCGAGCTAATCATGAACCAAACCGTCGTCGGCTCCCCCGGACTCGTTATCGCGCTATCGAAAGGTCGCATCTTGCGTGAGGCATTGCCGCTCCTTGCCGAGGCCGGGGTCGTCCCCGAAGAAGATCCGGACCGATCCAGAAAACTGATCCTCGAGACCGTTGACGGGCGTAACAAACTAGTCATTATCCGGGCGAGCGATGTCCCGACGTTTGTTGAATACGGCGCCGCCGACGTTGGTATCGCCGGCAAAGATGTACTACTGGAATATGAAGGCGACGGCTTTTATGAACCCCTGGACCTGAAGATCGCCTCCTGTCGTCTGATGTTGGCGGGACGCGGCACGGTGGAAGACGATTCCAGGCGTCTGCGGATCGCGACTAAGTATGCTGCTACGACGCGTCGCTATTTTGCCGAAAAAGGAGTGCAGGTCGAGGTCGTCAAATTGTACGGTTCGATGGAACTCGCGCCCCTGGTTGGCCTGGCGGACTACATCGTCGATCTTGTTGACACCGGAACTACACTGAAGGCCAATGATCTTGTGGCTATGGAAGAGATTTGCGATGTCAGTTCGCGACTTATCGTCAACAAGGCGTCGATGAAGATAAAGCACTCGATGATTACGGATCTGATAAGCCGCTTGGCGAGCGTCGTCGGGTAAAGGGAGGTGACCCGATCCCAGGAATGGTCGGTGCTGCGTCTCGACACCTCTCAAGCGGATTTCGATGAGCGATTGACCGCGTTGACCACTTGGGACGGTACGCGCGACGAAGACGTAGATAGCGCGGTCAAGGAGATTGTCGACGCCGTGCGCGCCCGCGGTGACGAAGCGGTGGTTGAATTTACCAATCGGTACGACGGACGGACAGTCACTAGCATCGTAGAATTGAGAGTCGAGGATTTCTCGAAGGAACGGAACGAGATCGACCCGGCTCTCGGTCGGGCTCTGGAGGATGCGGCGGCACGGATCCGGGGTTACCACGAGCATCAGCTGCAGGCCTCGTGGGAGTACGAAGATGACGATGGTACGGTCCTCGGTCAACAGATTACGCCATTGGATTGTGTCGGCGTCTACGTACCCGGCGGCAAAGCGGCTTACCCGTCCTCTGTATTGATGAACGTGATCCCCGCCAAAGTCGCTGGGGTCGGTAATGTCGTAATGACCGTGCCTGCTCCAGGCGGACGGTTGGAGCCGGTGGTTCTGGCTGCCGCCGCAATAGCCGGTGTCGATAGCGTATATTCTATCGGTGGCGCGCAAGCGATCGCTGCGTTCGCTTATGGTACCGAGACGCTACCGGCCGTAGACAAGATCGTCGGCCCCGGTAACATTTATGTCGCTACCGCGAAATCATTGGTTTTTGGAGCCGTCGGCATCGACATGATCGCTGGACCGACCGAAGTCCTGATCGTGTGCGACGGAGGCACGGATCCGGATTGGGTGGCATTGGACTTGTTTTCCCAAGCGGAGCACGACGAAGACGCCCAGGCGATCTTGATCTGTCCCGATCGCGATTATCTGGATAGGGTCGCGTCCAGTATCGATCGCCTGCTCCCGGCGCTCGAGCGCCGGGAGATCATCGCCGAGTCGTTGCGCAATCGAGGCGCTTTCATCCATGTCCGTGATCTCACAGAGGCGGTAGAATTGGTCAATCGCATCGCACCCGAGCATCTCGAACTATCGGTCGAGAATCCGCGCGATTTGTTGCCCGCTATACGCCACGCCGGCGCGATTTTTCTCGGGCGTTATACCGCCGAAGCACTCGGCGACTATTGTGCGGGTCCGAATCACGTGCTCCCGACGTCCGGGACCGCTCGGTTTTTCTCGCCGCTTGGCGTCTACGATTTTCAAAAAAGATCGTCGATCATCGAGTGCTCGAGGCTCGGGGCGGAGCGGCTGGCTTCGACGGCGTCGACGCTCGCAAATAGTGAAGGTTTGACCGCGCACGCGCGATCGGCCGACTGCAGGAAGGAATAGACGGCTGGTGGCGCTTCAGCATGTCGTGCCGCTATGGTATTTCACCCCGTTCTGCGCGATATTGCATGGCTGTGCCGGGAAGACCGGCTATACAATTTCGCGGTGAGCTTCTATATTGACGAAAAGAGATCGACTGGGGTAAAAAGGGCCGTAACGGGCCGTTTATAATGGGAGTTCAACAATCCGGCATTTTGAGCTGGTGGGGCCCGGCGAATTCGGCGAAGGTCCATACAAGCAAGCGGTTCGGGACCTCGTTGGCCTTCTGGTCTACGTCCGGGAATCCGAAAAATCGATTCGATGTGATATCGGATTTCGGGTTATCGTGTTTCCATTCGTGTTCCTCACCGCTGCCAATCTGATAAAGCAAGAATACTGGAAAGATGTCCACTAATATGACCGTACTAGCCAACAGACGATCGGTGATGACGCTTTATTCTGACGCTGCCGATCCGATCGGGCATGGCGTCCGTATCGTTCTCGCGGAAAAAGATATTAACGTCGATATCAACTACGTTGAAGAAGAAAGCAGACCGGAAGATTTGAACGATTTGAATCCCTATGATTCGATTCTGACGTTGATCGACCGGGAACTCGTTTTGTATGACGCTCAGATTATGATGGAATATCTGGACGAGCGTTATCCACACCCGCCCTTGATGCCGGTCGACCCGGTGTCACGCGCGAATAATCGCCAGTTCCGCTACCGGGTGATGCGGGATCTTTACGGCATCATCGAAGATCTTGACAGCACCAATGACATTGCAGCAGCCAATGCACGTAAGACGATCCGGGATAATCTGTTGGCTATCGCCCCAATTTTCGCACAGCATGAGTTTTTCATGTCCGAGGAGTATTCGCTCGTCGATTGCTGCCTGGCCCCGCTGCTTTGGCGGCTGCAGTTCTATGGCGTGAAGTTGCCCGGGCAGGCAAAACCGATCGTTAAATATGCAGAGAAAATATTTGCGCGAGAGGGTTTTCAAGCGAGTTTGTCGCCGTTCGAGCGTGAGTTGTCGGTCTGATCCCGGTTATGGAGTCTACGCGGCCGTATCTGATTCGAGCCATTTACGAATGGGCTGCGGCTAACGATCTGACCCCACATCTCCTCGTCGACACGACACAGCAAGACGTCAGTGTTCCGGCCGAGTTTGTCGAGGACGACAAGATCGTCCTCAACATAGCGGCAGGTGCCGTCGCGGATCTGGCGCTCGGGAGTGAAGCAATAACGTTCAACGCCCGCTTCTCGGGCGTGGCGCGTGAAATCTATATACCGACGCTGGCCGTCCGCGCGATCTACGCAAGTGAAAACGGAATTGGAATCGTATTACCGGATGAGCCCGATCGAGATAGCGACGTCGCTCGCGTAGATCCTGCGATCGACCAGGACGGATCAAAAAGTTCTCATCTCAGAGTCATAAAATAAGCGAGATACCCCGGTTTCCCCGACAGGGTTCTTGCCGAGGTTACTCTTTGTATTCGAATAACTTGACCACCTTCTGAACGCCGCCGACTGTGCTCGCGGTATTGGCGGCCGCATCCGCAGCCGTTCGATCGAGGATCCCCATCAGAAATACCGTACCATTTTCGCTGACTACCTTGACTCTCGTCGCATCGAATTTCTCAAGCGTGAATAGTTTTGTTTTCACTTTGGCCGTTAACAGACTATCGCCGCTTCGCGTAACCATCGAATTTGGAGCGGCGATCAGGATTTCGTCGTAGACGTGCCGTATTTTTTCAACTTGGGCGACGAGAGCTATAGCAGTGCGTCTCAATTTCTCTGTCGGCGCCTGCCCCGTGACCAGCACCACCTGATTGTAGCTCGTGACCCCGATATGGGTTTGTTCCTTCAGTTCGGCGTTTCCGCGAAGAGCCTCCATCGCTTTCAGTTCGATAGCTTGATCTTCGACAAATGTCCCGGTAGTTCGTTCGTCGTGCGCGACGACAGCGCCTGTAGCTGCCCCGCCGACGAGGACACCGGCGCAGCCGGCCGTTGCAGCCACGATAGGAACGATCAGTAGTACTCTGCCGAGACTCCGTAACCGATAAAATGTCTGTGTCATTTTCACTCCGGATGACCCATTAAGTGGTCGTCTACAAGATCACATATGCAATGAACGATCATTAAGTGGACTTCCTGAATTCGCGCCGTCGAGAATGATGGCACCCGGATTTCCACGTCCTTCTGCATCAAGGTTCTCGCTGCTTCCCCGCCATCGCGGCCGCTTAGCAGCACCACGCGAGCATCTTGTTCGTGCGCGGCGTCGATAGCGCCGATGATATTGTTCGAATCGCCGCTCGTCGAAAATGCGAGGACAACGTCGCCCGGGCGGCCAAGCGCACGGATTTGCTTTGCGAAAATCTCCGCGAATTGGTAGTCGTTGGCGACGGAGGTGATTGTCGATGCATCGGTCGTTAACGCTATGGCGGCGAGCCCCGGACGCTCCCTTTCGAAACGGTTCAGCATTTCTGACGAGAAATGCTGTGCGTCGGCCGCGGATCCGCCGTTACCGCAGGTCATTACCTTATTGTTGCCCATCAGGCATTCAAGAATCGACTCCGAAGCTTCTATGATCTTCGGGCCCAATGCGAACGCGGCTTCAGTTTTGACAGCAATACTGTCATCGAAGATTTGCTTGATTCGTTCGATGCGATGCATATTTGTAGTCAGACAGACAGAAATCCCGTTCGCATGATTTGCTTAAAGAGTCTCTGATTCATTCTGGGGCGATTTTGGGCGCAAGGCGACCTTCCATGAATTGATCAGAGGTTCCTTAACTGTAATCACGTAGAAAAAGCGTCCTTGACCCAATCGTATTCCGGGTGTCCATCATTGTCGGAGATGCCGACGGCGTCAAATCTACAGGGCCTGTTTTGTAGCTCGGGATTACAAGAAAGAAAACGAGTCGTTGCACCTATGATCCGTTTCTGCTTAGCCGAAGTAATCGTTTCGAGCGGATTTCCATAGCTATGATTGTAACGATATCGGACTTCGACGAAAATGACGAAATCGCCGTCATCCATTATCAAATCGATTTCCCCTAGACGACACCGGTAGTTGCGCGTGATTGTCCGTAGTCCCTGTCCGTTCAGATAAGATTCGGCACTCTTTTCGAATTCTGCCCCGATCGAACCTGGCAGAAAACGCTTGAGGCCCGAAGTCGAATTCATCGGTCCATCAGGTTCGGGACACCACCGGCGAACCGTACCCAAGTGAGGTTGCGAAAAACCCGCCCATCGGCGTCCATCCGCAGAAGGCCGGTAGCGCCGGGGATCCGTAGGCTCGGTTGATGTCGCATACGAGCCAGATACGGCAACATACGATAGGCGTCGATGCCGAATGCGAACAGGCGCCCGGTGCCCGGTGCGCTATCGGGCCAGTTGCCGTTGAACAGTTCGAAACTGTCAAAGTCCGCCGCTCCGAATAACCACGGCATATCGCTAATGCGCAGCCCGTCCAGATCTTGATCGGCAGCCGCATTCTCGCGCCCGGCGTAGGCGTGCGAGGTTGCATACACAGGTATCGATTCCGCCCGGAAATAGCGCAGCTGCGGAAGTAACTGACGCGCCCCGAGTGGAAACCCGGCTAGAAATATCGCATCTACGTCGGCGCGTCGGCGGGCGTCGAATTCGATTCTGCGCTTCAACGCACGACGTAACTCGGCCGCCCGCGCCTCACTCAGGTCGACATTTAGTGCCTGCTTGACCGAAGCCGAGTAGGAAGTTTCGCTGCTGTCGTAGGTAGCCTGGGTCAATAATGTGCCGCCCAATTCATGCCAACGTTCGGAGAAAGCGGCCAACAAACGCGTTCCCCACGGCGAATCCGGCCCCAAGGCTACGGCGCGGCTATGGCCGTCGGCCCACGATTTCTCGGCGACTTGCTCGGCTTCGTCTTCGGGAATGAGGCCGAACTGAAAAAAGTTGGCGGCACCGACCGGTCCGCTCTTACCGCCGGCGGTCGTGGGTGCGGCGTTCAGGGCCAGCGTACGGACCGGCAGTTCGGGACGGGCCGCAAGAGTCTCGACCGTCGACTTTTCTAGCGGGCCGACGATCAGATCGGCCCCGTTGGCGACAGCCCGGTCGTACACCGAATTGATGGTCCCAGCGTCTACGGCGTAGATCGAAACCGTGGGCCGCGTCCCCAGTTTCGGTTGTGCGTACCAAGCGCTGAGAAAGCCGTTACGGATTGCATTGGCCGGTGCTGCATACGGCCCTTTCAGTGGTAGAAGCAGCGCGATGTGACGGGCTTTTGAGGACAAGCTTTCCGAAAGTTCGAACAACTGCTCAACCAACGTCTGATTTGCTGCGTGTTGCGGGTACTCCGCCCGCCAAGTTTCTATCGCGGCAGCAAGGGCGGCGTTGTTATGTAGATTAGGCCGTGCGGCCGCTGCGAGCGCCAGCCAACCGTTTTCCCGACGCTGTGCATTTACCTGAGCCGCTGTAATCGCTTCGGCGTCCATGTGCGATAATGCGAGCCAGATATCTGAGTGCAGTCGCGAACGCTTATTATCGGGAAGCGCATGGACGTCGGCCGTGATGAAAGCGGTTGCGGCCGCCGGGTAGTCTTTATCGACGATCGCCAAGCGGCCCAGGGTCCGATAGTAGACGCTGCGTTGATACGGAGTCAGCTTTCTCGAGTCGACTGATTCCAGTTGGCCGGCGGCGGCACTCGGGTTCGATGCTAAACCGTCGGAAGCAAGCGCCAGCGCGTGCAACTGTCGCGCAATCGCGCCTTCTGGCGGGGGAGCGGAAAGCAGGGTTCGAGCGTGCTCGAAATCTTCGCCGTCGATGTAAGCCAGAGCGGCCATCATACGGTAACGTGACGCACGATCGCCGTCGACGCTATTGGCGAGGCGCGTGAATTCCGTAGCCGCGCCGAGGAAGTCGCCGCTGCGCAGATGCGCTTCGGCGGCGGCGTTTGGCGGCGTAACCGGCGCCGCCGGTTTTACAGACTGCTGTGGCCCGCAGCCGGCAGCGAGACCCAGAGACAAAATAGCAGCCAGGCGCAACCCCGCTGCTCCAGAATGTAGACGAAAACCCATGACCGCCACAGTATCCAGCCACCCATTGTCACTGTCAATCGAGCGGCCGGCGTTGTATGTCGTCGCTACCCCAATTGGAAATTTGGCCGATATTTCTTATCGCGCCATCGAGCTGTTGAAGGAAATCGATTTGCTTCTGGTCGAAGATACCCGGGTTACTCAGCGGCTGTTGCATCGCTATTCGATCAAGGGACGGTCGATCGTACTGCACGACCATAACGAAAGAGACCTCATCGATACGCTGCTCTCGAGATTGATCAACGAACGCCTCGCTGTTGCATTGTTGTCGGACGCCGGGACTCCGTTGATCGCGGACCCTGGCTATCGCCTGGTCGGCGCCGTCCATGAGGCGAAAATCCCGGTGCGCTCCTTACCCGGACCCTGCGCTGCGGTCGCGGCTTTGTCGATAGCCGGAATTCCATCGGACCGTTTCGTTTTCGAGGGTTTCCTGCCCGCCCGCCAGTCAGCGCGTATCCGCCGCCTTCACTCTTTGGCCGTCGAGGCGAGGACGATGATTTTTTACGAAGCACCGCACCGGATCCGCGCGACCATACAGGATCTGCGCGCGGTATTCGGCGACGAACGACACGTAGCAGTAGCGCGCGAACTGACGAAATTGCACGAAACCCTATATCGTGGGCCGCTCGGGGCGGTCGCCGATGCGATGCATGCCGACGAGAATGCGGCGCGCGGCGAAATCGTCATCGTGCTTGCCGGCGCCGTTGAACACGTTACCGGCGAAGACGAGCGAACGGCGAAACAGATGGTTGGGGTACTCTCGCGCCATGTGTCCAAAAGTGACGCGATCAAAATTGCCGCCGAGTTAAGTGGCGTCACCCGCAATGTCCTCTATCGTATCGTTCACGATAGCGACGCCGGTTGAAATAGGGGAAGCGAGACCCCACACTGTAGCGGTGAGTCAGCTGGGCGGTCGCCGCGCGCGGGTTCGTAACCGCTGGCGGAGGAAAGTCCGGGCTCCGCAGGACAGGGTGCCAGGTAACACCTGGGGGGCGCGAGCCTACGGAAAGTGCCACAGAAAATATACCGCCGGGCAGTGCCGGGTTGGCCGTTCGCGGCGAATTGGGTACGACACGGTAAGGGTGAAAAGGTGCGGTAAGAGCGCACCGCGCCGGCCAAAGCCGGTGGCAGGGTAAACCCCACCCGGAGCAAGACCAAATAGGGAAGTATGCTGCATCGCAGTAAAGCGTCGTCCGCGTAGACTTCCGGGTAGGTCGCTACAGGCGTATGGCAACATATGTCGCAGATGAATGATCGTCACTCGACGAAAGTCGAGCACAGAACCCGGCTTATCGGCTGGCTCACACCTCCAGATTCACCGAGGATCTATGGAACGGATCGATCGTGTCTAATCTAAATTATTAGCTTAACCGCCTATCTCTATGATAAGTGTAACTATGTTACTTTCCCAACTTTAGCCCGCTCGTTTTGGACGCAGTTGCGACAGCTAAGTGATTGTTCAATAAGCAAGATTTCCTTTCAAATCCGCGCCCCTTTCCTTGACAGCTTTCCGTCCTCGTACGTATAGTTCGCGAGTGGGGAAATGTGGGGAATAGTGGATCCTGAGCGACCACACTCCGTGACGGGCCTGTGGTTAGTGGCCTCAACCGGTCAGCGTAATCGCTCGGTGGTTCCGATGACGAGATGTTTAAGGGATTCAGTACGATCAATATCGATGCCAAGGGTAGGTTGGCGATCCCTGTCCGTCATCGGGACCTGATCTCGGCGCAGGATTCGAGCGCCCTTGTTCTCACGCTGAACCCTTGGGACCGTTGCCTGTGGCTCTACCCAGCCTCTGAATGGGAAGTCATCGAGGCGAAGCTTAAGGGTTTGTCCGATTTCGACCGCGAGTCCCGGCGCACCAAGCAAATTATTCGCGGATACGCGGCGGACTGTGCCCTCGACGGCCAAGGCCGCGTATTGCTGCCGACCGAACTGCGCGATTTCGCCTTACTCGATAAGCGCGTTGCATTTCTTGGGCAGGGAAACAAATTCGAAATATGGAACGAAGACATCTGGACGCAACAACGCGACGAGTGGCTCGACGGCGTCAACGAAAGAGACGGCTCTGGCTCGGCCGTGTTGAATACATTGTCGCTGTAGTGGCGCGACGAAAACGTGCATGAGCCCGCCCTGCTGCTTGAAACGATTGAGTCATTAAGCATCAAGTCCGACGGGGTTTATGTGGACTGTACGTATGGGCGCGGCGGCCATACGAGGGAAATTTTGCAGCGCTTGGGGAGCGGCGGTCGGGTCTTGGCGATCGACCGCGACCCAGCCGCGATCGAATCGGGGCGCGAGTTCCTGAATGATGCAAGGCTCGAACTGGTACACGGGCGCTTTTCGGGGATCGGACTGCTCTTGGAAAAGCGACAACTGCGGGAGCAAGTAGACGGAATACTCATG
This sequence comes from uncultured Enterobacteriaceae bacterium, assembly GCA_964523765.1. GTDB lineage: Bacteria > Pseudomonadota > Gammaproteobacteria > UBA11873. The sequence continues at coordinate 54,930 of CAZFZX010000003.1, read as the reverse complement.
GACTTGGGAGTGTCGTCGCCTCAGCTGGATGATGCCGAGCGCGGTTTCAGTTTCCGCGCCGACGGTCCATTGGACATGAGGATGGACCCGACCGCCGGACCCTCTGCCGCCGAATGGTTGGCCGGGGCTAGCGAGAAGGAACTGCGTGTTTGTATTCGTGAACTGGGTGAGGAGCGTTTTGCCGGTCGGATTGCCAAAAGAATTGTGGACGTTCGTAGGCGCCATCCCATCGCAACGACACTGGAGCTCGTCGCCGTGATAAAGCAGGCGGTGCCCGCTGGGAGGTCGCGGCTCGACCCGGCTACCCGGACGTTTCAGGCTATAAGGCTCAGAGTAAACTCCGAATTGGAGGAACTCGCCGACGCGCTTGAGCGGGCGAGCGAGGTGGTTCGCATCGGAGGTCGCATCGTCGTCATCGCGTTTCACTCGCTCGAGGACCGGATCGTAAAGCGCTATTTCCGCAACTTGTGTCGCGCTACGGGCACGCCGTCGCCCGATACCGATGCCCGCGCCTTTCGTCTTGTAACCCGCAAACCGCTGCGCCCCGGAGAGGATGAAACAAGGCGCAATCCGCGGGCGAGGAGTGCTCGACTACGGGTCGTGGAACGGATCGCATGAGAGACAAGATCCTGTTTCTGCTTTTGATTTCAGTAGTCTTCGTAAGCGCTTTGGAAGTTGTACTGTACCGCCACGAGACCCGCAAGCTGTTCGCGGTGTTGCAAGAGTTATACGTTCTGCAAAACGAGCTCGACCGCGAATGGGGACAGTTGCTGCTCGAGCAGGGCACCTGGGGTACGCACGGACGGATCGAAGACATCGCGCGTGACGAGCTAAACATGACGTTACCGAATTCCGAAGAGATCTATCGCGTGCGGTCATGAAAACGGAAACCTTGTCGAACAACGCTGAGTTCCGTAGAAAATTGGTTCTAACGATGTTTGTCGCTCTTGCGGGCGTCCTAGCGTGGCGCGCCATGGACCTCCAATTAACAAACAAAGAGTTTCTCCAGGAGCACGGAGACGCTCGTTATCTCCGGGTCGTGGAAACCTCGGCGCATCGAGGAATGATCACCGACAGGAACGGTGAGCCTCTGGCGATAAGCACCCCTGTTCAGTCGGTCTGGGGGCAGCCCCGTGTCTTGGCCAGGCATCGCGATAACTGGTTGCAGTTGGCCAGCCTGATCGGTACTACGACGGACCACCTCGAGGCTTTGATCATCCCGCGTTTAGATCGCAAGTTTGTATACCTCAAGCGCCACGTGTCGCCAGAGGCGGCGGTCGATTTGGAGAACGCGAATTTGCCCGGCGTCGGTTTGCTCGAGGAGCAGCGTCGCTACTACCCGGCGGCGGAGGTGACCGCGCACATACTGGGATTCACAAACGTCGATGACGAAGGGCAGGAAGGTATAGAGCTTGCCTACGACGAAACCCTGCGTGGAAAGCAAGGCGCCCGCAAAGTAATAAAGGACCGATTGGGCCGGATCATCGAGCACGTAGAACAAATCAAACCGACTCAACCCGGTCGTGATCTCGTACTGAGCATAGATAAGCGTATTCAGTACGTTGCCTACCGAGAGTTGAAGGCCGCAGTGCAAGCACACGATGCCGAAGCGGCTTCGATGGTAGTCGTCGATCCAAATACGGGAGAAGTGTTGGCGCTGGTCAACCAGCCTTCGTTTAATCCTAATAACCGCGGCGAACTCAAGGGAGATCATTATCGAAATCGTGCCGTCACGGACGTTTTTGAACCCGGGTCGACGATCAAGCCGATCACGATCGCCGCTGCGCTCGAATCAGGTCGCTATCTACCTGAGACCCCAGTAGACACCAACCCTGGCTATTTTAAGGTTGGCCGACACGTCGTTAGCGACCTGAGGAATTTTGGGAAGCTGGATGTGGCCGGTGTCATTGCGAAGTCCAGCAATGTCGGTTCGAGCAAAATCGCTTTGTCGCTAGAGCCCGAACTTCTTTGGCGAGTTTTCAGCGGCGTCGGGTTCGGCGTCGGCAGTGGCACCGGGCTCCCGGGTGAATCTACCGGCCGCTTGAACGACCCGAAGAATTGGCGTGACATAGAGCGTGCGACTTTGGCTTTTGGTTATGGTTTATCGGTAAATGCGATGCAGTTGGCGCGGGCCTATGCGGTGCTGGCAGCGGATGGGGTCTTACGCCCGCTATCGCTCACAGAGGTGGATAGTGTGATGCCGGGCCGTAGGGTTCTCGGCGTTGATACCGCGCGCAAGATTAGAACGATGATGCGGCGGGTGGTAACGGACGGTACGGGTCGTGCAGCCACGGTGTCCGGCTATCACGTTGCAGGCAAAACGGGAACCGTACATAAGTCGACGGCGCGAGGCTATGCCGAAGATCGATATTTGTCCCTATTCGCCGGCATGTTGCCCACGACGGCGCCGGAACTTGTTGCCGTTGTCGTCGTCGACGAACCCAAAGGCGGAGAATACTACGGCGGTCGCGTGGCAGCACCGGTTTTCGCCAAGGTCATGCGCGAAGCGGCGCGGATCATGGGACTAACACCCGATTTGCCCGACGCCGCCGATGAAGCCCGTTATCGGTTGGCCGCTAGTGCGTCTAGGCAGCGGGTCGGTGGGCCCGAGCGATGATGCCGGCGCACTCCAACAACGTTTTGACCCTTTCTGAGTTGCTCCACGGAATCGCCGCCGTCGACGCTCGTGATGATTGCGAAGTCTTCGGACTCGCGTCGGATAGTCGTAAAGTCAAGAAAGGTGATTGTTTCGTCGCTTTGAGCGGCACGCGCTCCCACGGGGTGCAGTTCGCGCACCAAGCGATTGCGGCGGGTGCGGTAGCGGTCCTGATCGAGGACGTTGAGCTCGCGCTTGGTGGATCGATCCCGGTCATCCGTATCGATCGACTGAGAAAGGAGCTTGGTCGAATTGCCGGCCGATTCTACGGCGATCCGTCGCAGTCGCTCGATGTCATCGCCGTTACCGGTACTAACGGAAAGACGACGGTGGCATTACTGTGCGCCCAGTCGCTGAAACGGCTGCACGGTGATGCAGGATATGCCGGGACCCTCGGCATCGGACGACTCGGCGATCTGTCCGAAACCGCAACGACTACGCCCGACCCGATCACACTCCACGAATTCTTCTCGAATCTCCGTAATCACGCGAGTCGCGGGGCAGCGATAGAAGTCTCGTCGCACGCGATTTCGCAGTCGCGTGTGGTCGGCGTGGCGATAGATGTCGCAATACTTACCAACATCGGACACGATCATCTCGACTATCATGGAACGCGCGAAGCTTATATCGAGGCCAAGAAATCACTTTTCGCTAACGAGGATCTCGAACACGCGGTCATCAATATTGACGATGACGTAGGTCGCGAACTCGCCGAAGAGTTATCCGCGAAGACCCGATGCTGGACCTACAGCAGTCGAACGAAAATCTCTGGCCGCAGCGACGCCCGTCACCTCTATCTCACACGGTTTGCGGGGGACATAGGCGGGTCGACTGTCGCCGTTGCGACGCCGCAGGGCGAGGTCGAAATCACCACCCCGTTGATCGGTGACTTCAATGCGCAGAACATCGTTGCCTCTCTCGGAGCCCTGATGGCACTTGGAAATGACGCAGAGCCTGCGGCTCGCGCGCTATCGAGCGCCAGTGGCGTACCCGGCCGCCTAGAGATTGTCGACGATGGTGCCGATAGAGGCCCCGTTGTGGTCGTCGACTACGCGCACACGCCCGAGAGTCTATCGCGAGTGCTCGCTGCCCTGAGACCCATGACTGATCGCAAACTCATCTGCGTGTTCGGTTGTGGCGGCGATAGGGACAAATCCAAGCGCGGGCCGATGGGTTCGGCGGCGGAGCGGGGAGCGGATACCGTGATCGTGACCAGCGACAATCCCCGCGGTGAGAGTAACGAAGAAATCGTTGCCCAGATCCTCGGGGGAATGCGCGCGGCCGGCGATGTTGCCGTGATTCACGACCGTTCGAAAGCGATAGCCGCGGGCATCGATGCCGCTTGTTCCGGCGATGTCGTGTTAATCGCCGGGAAAGGGCACGAGCAATATCAGGAGATTTGCGGAGAGCGACATCTTTTTTCCGACTCCGAGACCGCCTCTCGGGTATTGCACGGTCTTGGCTCATGATCGGTATGCAACTCAGCGGCGCGGCAGCAGCGATCGGGGCCGATTTCTGCGGTCATGATGCTTGGTTCGAAGGCGTATCGACGGACACGCGTACGCTTGTGAACGGCGAGCTGTTTTGTGCTTTGGCCGGTCCGAATTTCGATGGGCACGATCACTGCGCGGTCGCCGAGAAAAAAGGGGCGTCCGGTTTGATCATCGACCGTACCGTTGATACCCACCTTCCGGCGCTAACCGTCGACGACACCCGACGGGCACTGGGGCGTCTCGCCCGCGAATGGCGCCAGCAATTCACGCTTCCGGTCGTCGGTGTCACCGGGAGCAGCGGAAAGACCACCGTCAAAGAAATGATCGCCGCGATTTTGCGAGTCAACGCGACGGTGTTGGCAACGCAAGGAAACTTGAATAACGATATCGGTGTTCCCCAGACCTTGTTCCGACTTGACGCAAGGCACGATTATGCGGTCGTTGAAATGGGAGCTAATCATCTCGGAGAAATCGAATGGCTGGCGGAAATTGCTAAGCCGCTGGTCGGAGTTATCACGCTGTGCGCCGCGTCGCACCTCGAGGGCTTCGGATCGGTTGAGATGGTGGCTCGCGCTAAGGGCGAATTGTATACAGGTTTACTTGCCAACGGCGTCGCGGTGCTTAATGCGGACGACAATTTTGCGGCGTACTGGAGCGACGTTGCCCGGGGCCGGCGGATTCTGCGCTTTGGCCTTAAGAATCCGGCGGACGTTTCCGCAGAGAAGCTGTCGAATCGAGGTGTCGGCAAGGGCATGAGTTTTACCTTGCGGTTGCCGTCGTCTTCTGTCGATATCGATTTGCCTTTCGACGGCGTGCACAATGTTTCCAACGCGCTCGCCGCAGCCGCGGCCGCCTCTGCTCTGGACGTCGAACCGGATACGATTAAACGCGGTCTGGAAAGTGCCAGGAAAATCGGGGGACGGCTGTGCGTACGGGGTGGCTTACGCGGATCCCGGATCATCGATGACACTTATAACGCGAATCCAACGTCGCTCGCGGCGGCCGTCGACGTTTTGGCGTCCGTCGAAGGTCGGAAATGGGTCGTCCTCGGAGACATGGGTGAACTCGGGCCGGGAACAGTCGAGCTTCACCAAGCGGCCGGCGCGAATGCGCGGGCCGCCGGCGTCGACCGTCTGTATACCTTTGGTGCGTTGGCGGAAAAGGCGGCTTCCGCTTTTGGCGAAGGCGCCGGAAACTATTCGACTATAGACGAACTGATCGCCGCTTTGGGGAGCGATCTGGATGCCGACGTTACCGTACTGGTCAAGGGTTCCCGTGCAATGAAGATGGAACGCGTAATCGACGCATTGGCAGAGGCGCAGCCTTAATGTTGATCTACCTCGCCGATTATCTAACCGCCTATCATTCCGGGTTCAACGTCTTCCAATACATTACTCTGCGCACGATCTTGGGCGTATTGACGGCGCTCGGCATTGCGCTTTTGATCGGCCCGGTGATGATTCGGCGATTGAGTCATTTGCAAATTGGGCAGAATGTACGCGTTGACGGCCCCGAGACTCACCTGTCGAAAGCTGGGACGCCGACGATGGGTGGATTATTGATACTGGTGTCGATCGCCGCGAGCACGTTGCTTTGGGGCGATCTCAGCAACCGCTTCATTTGGGTTGTCCTCGTAACCACCGGGGTCTTCGGCGCCATCGGCTGGGCGGACGATTATCTAAAACTCACTAAGGGGAGTTCGAAGGGGTTATCGGCCGTAAGCAAATATAGTTGGCAATCTGTCGCCGCGTTGCTAGCTGCGCTGTTCTTATATTTGACTGCCAAGACGCCGGTCGAAACCGAATTGATTGTCCCGTTCTTCAAAAACATTGCGATCGAACTCGGATGGTTTTATGTCATTTTGACTTATTTCGTCGTGGTCGGGACAAGTAACGCCGTGAATCTGACGGACGGTCTCGATGGCCTCGCGATCCTTCCGGCCGTTATGGTCGCCGCGGCTTTGATTGTTTTCGCATACGTTACGGGCCACCTGAATTTCTCGAAATACCTCGGCGTGCCGTATATCGCCGGGGTCGGTGAAGTATGTGTGTTCTGCGGGGCTATTGTTGGCGCGGGCCTTGGTTTCCTTTGGTTCAATACCTACCCCGCCCAGGTGTTCATGGGCGACATCGGCGCACTTTCGCTGGGCGCAGCCTTGGGTGTCGTCGCCGTCATCGTCCGTCAAGAGCTGGCCTTGATGATCATGGGTGGCGTGTTCGTCGTGGAGACTGTATCGGTGATATTGCAGGTCGTTTCATTCAAACTGACCGGGAAGCGGTTATTCAAGATGGCACCACTCCATCATCATTTCGAATTAAAAGGTTGGCCCGAGCCACGTGTCATCGTGCGGTTTTGGATTATCACGGTGATTCTGGTTTTGGCGGCGCTGGCAACGCTGAAGATCCGTTGAGCCGATGGCCGCAAAAGCCGAAAAAGTGATTGTTCCGATGACAACAAATTTCGTCGACGCAGAGTACGCCGTATTTGGTCTCGGGAAGACAGGTTTGTCGTGCGCGCGTTTTCTGGCACGGAGAGGATTCGACTTCGCCGTTATAGACACCCGCGATGATCCGCCGCAACTAGCGAATCTGAAGGAATCTTTAGCCGATGTCGTCGTGATTACGGGGGCAACGTCACCCAGGGTCATAGGGCGTTGCCAGCACGTGGTGTTGAGCCCGGGCATTTCCCGCGACCATCCGATCGTCACGGCCGCAATCGAACGAGGGATCGAAGTTATCGGAGATATTGAGCTTTTTGCCCGCCACGCACGAGCGCCCGTAGTAGCGGTTACCGGCTCAAACGGGAAAAGTACAGTGGTCACGATGGTATCCGAGATACTCAGCGCAGCCGGGTTGGATGTGCGAAGCGGTGGAAATCTTGGGACGCCGGCGTTGGATTTGCTCTACCGTGGTGACCCCGACTGTTATGTCCTTGAAGTATCGAGTTTTCAATTAGAGTCAACCGGGTCTCTGGCGCCCAAAGTAGCTTGCATTTTGAACGTCTCTCCCGACCATATGGATCGATACATCGATATGTCGTCGTACCTGGCGACAAAAACGCGGATCTACGAGCATGCTGAAGTTGTCGTTCTGAATATGGATGATGGCATGCTTAAACAGCTTCGACCGAACTGTGAAACGCGGCGCATCTCTTCGGGTCTGTGCGAGACCACGCGGTATCGATTAGACCAACACGACGGTGAGCTATGGCTGGTCGCGGCGGGCGAAGAATTCATGCGGGCCGACGACCTGATTCTGCTGGGCAAGCACAACTGCATGAACGCGCTTGCCGCAGTTGCGATCACCGACAAACTGTCGGTTCCGCGTGAGGTACAGAAGCGCGTCCTCAGGGCGTTTCGTGGGCTTTCCCATCGTTGCCAGACGATCGCGACTAAATCAGGCATCGACTGGATCGACGATTCGAAGGGGACAAACGTAGGTGCGACTTGCGCGGCTATCCGCAGCGTTTTCTCCGGACGTCCGGGCGTGTTGATCGCGGGAGGACAGGGTAAAGGCGCCGATTTCAACGCTCTTGCCGCCGCCGTCGAAGGGCGAGTTCACGATGTCATCCTGATCGGCCAAGACGCCAGGGTAATCGCCGCGAGCCTGGATGGGCGGGTAGATGTCCATTTCGCCTTGGATATGCATTCAGCGGTCGCCGCCGCCCGGTTATTGGCACGGCGCGGCGAGGCTGTCTTGTTGTCGCCCGCGTGCGCGAGTTTCGACATGTTCGACAATTTTGAGGCGCGCGGCAGAGCGTTTATCGATGCCGTAGAGGAGATTTCGTCCCCGTGAGCCAGGCCGTGGTTCATAATCAGCTTGCTCATCGCGCGCGGTACGACGATGGGTACGACTCGTGGCTCATCGCAGTCGCGACGGTTCTCGTGGCGCTTGGACTGATAATGGTCGCGTCCTCATCGATCCCTATCGCACACAAGAACGGCTATTTAGAACTGTACTATTTTTGGCGCCAGTTTGCCGCCGTGCTCCTCGGCACGGGCTGTGGTTTCATCATTCTGCACCTGCCGTTGTCAATATTCGATCGAATAAGTACTTTCCTGCTGTTAGCGGGGGTCACGCTGCTCGCTATCATTTTGATTCCTGGTGTCGGCCGTGAGGTCAACGGCAGCATTCGGTGGATACAATTCGGTCCCGTCGCGTTGCAGGCGTCCGAGCCGGTAAAGCTCGCGGTAATTGTTTATGTTTCTTCGTACCTCGTCCGTCATCAGGTACAGGTACAGACCGAATTTGTCGGGTTCATCAAGCCAGTCGGTGTACTAACGATAATCGCGGCTTTGTTGCTCCTCGAGCCGGACTTCGGTGCCGCCGTTGTCATTTTCTTGACAACGCTCGGCATGCTTTTCCTCGGTCGCGTGCCGTTCGTTCGGTTCTGTTCCTGGGGCCTCGTGGCGTTGGCGGTGCTAGCTTCGCTCGCTATATTGGTGCCCTACAGAATGCAGCGACTAATGACCTTCATGGATCCGTGGTCGGATCCGTACGATTCTGGTTTCCAATTGACGCAAGCACTGATCGCGTTCGGGCGTGGCGAGTGGCTCGGCGTCGGGCTCGGCAACAGCATTCAAAAATTGTTTTATCTACCGGAGGTACACACTGACTTCGTGTTCGCCGTCCTTGCCGAGGAACTTGGGATGGTCGGTACCTTATCGGTTATCGGACTTTTCCTTTTCCTCATATGGCGAATATTTTTCATCGGCAGTTTGGCGCAGCGGCGTGGTCAGGACTTTGCCGCTTACCTGTCTTACGGCATCGGCCTTCTGATTGGCATAGAAGCGTTTATCAATATCGGCGTCAATATGGGTTTGCTGCCGACTAAGGGATTGACGCTGCCTCTGATGAGTTATGGTAGTAACAGCATGGTGGTCGTCTGCATCATGTTGGCGATGGTCTTACGGGTGGCTAAGGAATCCCACGTCGTATTCGTTCGGGGGCACGAGAGATATGAATGAAGTGGGGCGCCCCGTGCTCATCGTAGCTGGCGGTACGGGTGGACACATCTATCCGGCGCTGGCGGTGGCGGATTACCTGAAGAACCGGAATGTCACTACCGTGTGGCTTGGGTCGCGCCGAGGTATGGAAACGCGGATCGTACCGGCAGCCGGGATTCGACTGTTTCGGATTGCGGTTTCGGGATTGCGCGGACACGGTCTTTGGCGCTGGTTGATAGCACCCTTTGTTCTGAGTATCGCTCTGGTGCACGCACTGCTAACGGTCATTCGAGTACGGCCGATCTTGGTGTTGGGCATGGGTGGCTTTGCCAGCGGACCAGGCGGGTTGGCGGCTTGGATCTGCGGTCGGCCGTTGGTGATCCACGAACAAAACGCGATTGCGGGGCTTACCAATTCCATACTCAGTCGTGTTGCAACGAAGGTCTTGGAAGGTTTCCCCGATTCTTTTCCAGCCCGGTGCCGCGCTATCACTGTGGGCAATCCCGTACGCGACTCGATCACTTCGATTGCGCCACCCCGGGCGCGAGGAACCGGGCTGGATACCTTGAGAATACTCGTTGTCGGCGGCAGCCGCGGTGCGCGCGCCCTAAACGACGGCGTGCCCCGGGCAATCGGCGGGATCGACCCGCAGATGTTGGAAATCAGGCACCAGGCCGGTGCCGGAAACGAGGCCGCCACGCGAGAAGCGTATGCACACACGCCCGTCACGGTGCGCGTAACCGAATTCATCGACGACATGGCCGCAGCGTACGATTGGGCAGATCTGGTGATATGTCGAGCCGGTGCCATCACCGTTAGTGAGCTGGCCGCCGTCGGCGTTGCCTCGATTCTGGTCCCTTTCCCGCACGCCGTCGACGATCATCAAACTGCAAATGCAGATTACTTGGTTCGCGCGAATGCGGCGATCCTGGTCGCGGAGGGGCCGGAGTTCGTTCGACGCTTGGCGGCTGCCGTACAACATTTGCATCGCAGCCCCGGTCAAATACTGCAGCTCGCGCGCCGGGCCCGGGAATTGGCGAAACCTCAGGCGACGACTCTCCTTGCCGATCATTGCTTGGAGCTTATGGATGCATGAATCCGATGTGGGCCCAATGCAGAACGTGCGCCGGATTCATTTCGTCGGGATCGGCGGCGCGGGCATGAGTGGCATAGCGGAGGTTCTGAACAATCTGGGCTATGAGATTTCCGGATCCGATCATAGCTCTAACCGAATGACGCAGCACCTGCAGACAATCGGCGTGACGGTATTCGATCATCACGATGAGCAAAACATCGAAGGATCGGATGTTGTCGTTTATTCGACTGCGATCCCGCGCGATAACGTAGAACTCGTAAGCGCTCGCGGGAAGCGGATCCCGACCGTACCGCGGGCTGAAATGTTAGCCGAATTGATGCGGTTCAGGCGAGGGATCGCGGTCGCCGGAACTCACGGCAAGACGACTACAACGAGCCTGATCGCCGCGATCCTTGCGGAGGCAGGAATGGACCCTACGTTCGTCATTGGCGGCCTCGTTCATTCGGTCGATTCGCACGCACGTTTAGGAGCCGGGGACTTTCTCGTTGCCGAAGCCGATGAAAGCGACGCCTCATTTTTGCTTCTTAATCCCTTAATGGCGGTGCTGACCAACATTGACGCTGACCACATGGAGACGTATGGCGGTGATTTCTGCAGGTTGCGAACAAGTTTCATAGACTTTTTCAAACGCTTGCCATTTTACGGGGTGGCGGTTGTATGTATCGACGATCCGAATGCGAACACCATGTTGGCGGAACTCCACAGCCGCGTAGTAACGTATGGCACCCACGAACGCGCCGATATTCGGGGGTTCGATTTTCGACAACTTGCCGGAAAATCGACCTATAAAGTGGCGCAGCACAATTCCCCGGACATTTTGGACGTGACGTTGAACATGCCCGGCGAGCACAACATGCTCAACTCGCTCGGGGCGATCGCCGTCGCGTCGGAACTGCGGGTGCCGGGCGAAGCAATTGTCAAGGCCCTGTCTTCCTTCCAAGGGATCGGTCGCCGCTGCCAGTGGATGGGCGAAACGCGAATCGGTAGCGCACGCGTGTCCGTAATCGATGACTATGGGCACCATCCCAGCGAGATTCGGGTAACCGTAAAGGCAGTGCGCGACAGCTGGCCCGGCAGACGGTTGTTGGTCGCTTTCCAACCGCACCGTTATACGCGTACGCGCGATCTCTTCGAAGATTTCGTGGATGCATTGACTACCGTTGATGCGCTGGCGGTTCTCGACGTATATCCCGCCGGAGAGGAGCCAATTCCGGGGGCAGACGGGCGGGCGCTTTGTCGCGCTATCAGACTTCGCGGCAAGGTCGATCCGATCTTCGTACCGGAACTCGGGCAATTCATCGACGTACTAGGCGGTATTGCAAAAAATGGGGACATCGTGTTGTTGCTAGGAGCCGGCAGCATAGGTCGGGTGGCCGAACTCATGCAGTTCGAGCCGGACCAGGAATCGCCGGCGCGGCAAGAATAGGGCCGTTGGATAGATGGGATCGCAACTCGAAATGGCAAATGTGAGGGGTAACTTGCTTACGGAAGAGCCGATGTCGCGTCATTGCTCGTGGCGGGCGGGCGGCCGCGCGGAGCGTTTCTTCGAACCCGCGGACTTGGACGATTTGGTCGCATATTTGAAGCTAACGGACCGCGGCGAACCGATCACCTGGATCGGTCTTGGCAGCAACGTATTGATTCGAGACGGCGGGTTAGCCGGAACGGTTATATCGACCGTGGCTACCCTCAACGATATCGAATGGCTGGACGAATACCGGTTGTACGTCCAGTGCGGCACGCCCTGCGCGAAAATCGCTAAAGAGGCGGCCGGGCGGGCGCTGGGTGGGGGCGGGTTTCTGGCTGGTATCCCGGGTAGCATCGGCGGTGCATTGGCGATGAATGCCGGGGCGTTCGGGTATGAAACCTGGACGTTAGTCGAAAGCGTTGAGTTAGTCAGCCGAGAGGGTGTGGTCCAAAGCTGTGATCGATCTCGGTTCACGCCGTCTTATCGTAACGTCGATGTTCCCGAGGAACACTGGTTTGTCAGCGCCGTGTTGCGCTTCAATGCCAAATCAAACATTGAAAGCGAGCAGGAGATCCGAGAGTTTCTCGCCCAGCGGAGCGCTTCGCAACCGACCGGCCAAGCGAGCTGCGGCTCGGTATTTAAAAACCCTCCTGGGGATTTTGCGGGTCGGCTCATCGAAGAGGCGGGGCTTAAAGGCGTGGGATGTCGTGGCTGCCACGTTTCCAGCAAGCACGCCAACTTCATTATTAATGACGGAGGCGCGAGCGCGGCGGATATCGAGGAACTAATAACGGAGGTTCGAGAATCTGTAGCAAGGAAATTTGGAGTGATCCTTGAGCCGGAGGTGAGGATTATCGGATGTCGACAACGATCGGAGAGCGTCGCGAGTTGAACGATGTCGACAATACGACAACGTACAGAAGACGAGATCCTATCAACGGCGGGACGCGTTGCTGTATTGATGGGTGGAAGTTCGGCAGAACGCGAGATTTCGTTGGATAGCGGTAGAGCCATTACCGCTTCGCTGCTACGGGTAGGTGTGGATGCACGGGAACTCGTCTGGAATGACGATCTGGTAAGCCTGTTGGCCGAGTGTAGCCCGGATCGCGTATTTATTGCTCTCCACGGTCGCGGCGGCGAAGACGGTACCGTACAAGGCTTGCTCGAAATATTGAAGATACCGTACACCGGAAGCGATTTGTTCGGCTGCGCCCTATCGATGGATAAAGTCCGCTCAAAACAAATATGGCAGAGCGTTGGTCTAGCGACGCCAGCATTCTCCGTATTTAGGCGGGGCGATAGCGCAAAGGCTTTTCCTCATGATTTGAGTTTTCCGGTCATGGTGAAACCCGCGCGCGAAGGATCGAGCTTAGGCGCGACTAAGGTCTGCGAGTCGTCAGAGTTGGAGGCCGCGATCGAAGGATCGCTAGCCTATGACGATACGGTATTGGTTGAAAGCTGGGTTAGCGGTGGCGAATATACATTGTCCATTGTCGCTAACGATCCGCTGCCCATAATCAAACTCGAAACCCCGCACGAGTTTTACGACTACGATGCTAAATACGTAGTGGATACCACGCGCTACATTTGTCCTTGCGGTCTGTCAGACGATTTGGTCGGCCGCTGCATAGACTTAAGCGTGAACGCTTTCGACGCCTTGGGTGCCAGCGGTTGGGGGCGGGTCGATTTCATGCTCGACCAACAGGACGAGCCCTGGTTGATCGAACTGAACACTGTCCCGGGCATGACCGATCACTCGCTAGTCCCGATGGCGGCCGCGGCGGCCGGTATGAACTTTGACGAGCTCGTAGTGAAGATACTTGGAACTAGCTTCGGCGGTGTCGAATAGTGGGCAAAGCAAGAAAAACCGTACAAGCAGAACGCAACCCCGAAAACTCAAGTCGTCGGGGTCGCCACCCGCTGTTGCTGATCGTCGGGATGTTCGCCTTTTTGATGTTCGCATACGGAGGCTACCTGATACAGCAACTACGCGACCCGTTGGCCTTTCCGATACGGAAGATAGCGGTCGAAGGCGAATTTCATCATCTGACTTCGGAACACGTCCAACGTTTGGTATCGAACGCGGTGCACCGCGGATTTTTTGGAGTCGACGTCGCTGTCGTGCGCGCGCGGATATTGGATGAACCATGGATCTTTGATGCGGCCGTTCGGCGCGTCTGGCCGGATACGATCCGGGTGAGCATCCAGGAACACGGCGCGGTAGCCCGTTGGGGCGAATACGCATTGCTGAATCAATTCGCCGATATTTTTGTGCCAGATTCGAAAACGATTCCCCCTAGTCTAGTGATATTGGACGGCCCGATCGGCACCGAGAACGAATTGTTGACCCGCTATTTCTCGATAAAGAAAAGCTTGGATAAAGTCGGTTTGCGCATCGCCAGGGTTGATTTGTCGGAGCGTCGAGCTTGGGCGGTCGGTCTTGAAGGCGGCGCTACCCTGATGATCGGACGGCAAGCGGTCGTGGAACGCTTGGTCCGCTTCAGCGGGGTATTCGAGCGTGTGTTAAAAGAAAACTGGGACGGTGTGGCGCTGGTCGATCTCCGATACACGAACGGATTCGCGATTCGAGAAAGAATCAAATCGGTTGATAATGGGTGAGAAGTCTCATGTTAGCGAATAGCGGTGACTAATCGGAGTTTTACCGAATGGTAAGAAAACCGGACAAAAACTTGATCGTCGGCCTCGATATTGGAACATCGAAAGTGGTCGCCATCGTTGGCGAAATCTCTGCGGAAAGCGGCTTGGAAGTCGTGGGCGTTGGCTCACACGCGTCCAGAGGATTGAAAAAAGGGGTAGTTGTCAATATCGAGTCGACCGTGCAGTCAATTCAACGTGCGGTCGAAGAAGCCGAATTGATGGCGGGTTGCGAAATACATTCGGTTTACGCCGGTATCGCGGGTAGCCATATTCGTAGCTTGAATTCCCACGGGATAGTGGCAATCCGAGACGGCGAAGTAAACGCGAGCGATGTCGAGCGTGTAATCGATGCCGCCCGGGCAGTCGCGATTCCGGCGGATCAAAAGATACTCCACATACTGCCGCAGGAGTTCATTATCGATGGGCAAGAGGGGATCCGAGAACCGATTGGGATGTCAGGCGTGCGCCTCGAAGCTCGCGTCCATATGGTCACAGGTGCGGTCAGCGCTGCACAAAATATTGTTAAGTGTGTTAGGCGATGCGGCCTCGAGGTCGATGACGTAATTTTGCAGCAGCTGGCGTCGTCCCACGCGGTACTGACCGAAGACGAAAAGGATTTAGGCGTGTGTCTGTGTGATGTCGGTGGAGGTACGACAGATATAGCAATATTCGTTAATGGCGCCATACACCATTCGGCAGTGATCCCGATCGCAGGCGATCAGGTTACTAACGACATTGCCGTGGCGTTAAGGACGCCAACGCATCACGCGGAGGATATCAAGATCAAGTACGCTTGCGCCCTGACGCAACTCGCTAATCCGGAGGAAACGATAGAAGTCCCCAGTGTCGGCGATCGTCCACCCCGGCGGCTCGTACGCCAGACATTAGCCGAAGTCGTCGAACCGAGGTACGAAGAGTTGTTCAATCTAGTGCACGCCGAATTGAAGCGGAGCGGTTTCGAAGAAATGGTCGCCGCCGGCGTAGTTCTTACGGGAGGCGGATCGAAAATGGACGGCGCCATCGAACTAGCAGAGGAAGTATTCCACATGCCCGTCCGCCTTGGGGCGCCACAGTACATAACCGGTCTGGTTGACGTTGTGCGAAACCCAATATATGCAACTGGGGTCGGCCTGCTACTTTTCGGAAATCAAGCGGGCAACTCGCTCAGCCAACACAATCAGTTCGACAGTCCCGGGGGTATGTGGCAGCGAATGAAAAACTGGTTTCACGGGACTTTTTAGTCCAATGCGAAGCGACTGTAAAAATGGAAGCGTCTTGCCAAAATCGAGTGTTACGCCGCTCGCTTTCGGCATTGAAATACCTAGAGTAGTTGCGCATCTACACTGCGGGTTACTTGACTAGTGCGTAGCACCATAATGCGGAGGGGCCAATATGTTTGAACTTGTGGATGCCTACAGTCAGAGTGCTGTAATAAAGGTAGTTGGAGTAGGTGGTGGCGGCGGCAACGCCGTACAGCATATGTTGGGCGCGGCAATAGAGGGGGTCGATTTCGTATGCGCGAACACCGACGCGCAGGCCCTGAAAAACTCGTCCGCTAAAACCGGGTTGCAACTCGGGTGCGACATAACAAAAGGGCTTGGCGCGGGTGCAAATCCTGAAATCGGGCGTCAATCTGCGCTCGAAGATCGCGATCGTATCAGCGACGTGCTCGAAGGATCGGACATGGTCTTCATTACCGCTGGGATGGGGGGCGGCACGGGTACTGGCGGTGCTCCCGTCGTCGCACAGATCGCCAAAGAAATGGGGATCCTTACCGTCGCGGTCGTGACGAAACCTTTTCCGTTCGAAGGACGAAAACGCAGTGAAATCGCGAACGACGGTATCAAGGAGTTGAGTCAATTTGTTGATTCCTTGATCACGATCCCGAACGAGAAACTGCTCAGCGTACTGGGACGCGACATCACCCTACTCGACGCTTTCAAGGCGGCGAACGATGTTCTACTCGGGGCGGTTCAAGGTATTGCGGAATTGATCACCTGCCCGGGACTCATTAACGTTGACTTTGCCGATGTGCGAACCGTCATGGCCGAAATGGGGATGGCGATGATGGGATCGGGCAGCGGGCGCGGGTCGGATCGCGCACGGCAAGCTGCGGAGGCCGCAATATCGAGCCCGCTTTTGGAGGATATTAATCTGTCGGGCGCGAAAGGTATTCTGGTGAATATCACCTCGGGCATGGATCTGACCATGGGAGAGTTCGAAGAGGTCGGAAATACCGTGAAATCGTTTGCTTCGGATAACGCGACCGTCGTCGTCGGTACCGTTATCGATCAAAACATGGAAGACCAGGTCAGAGTGACGGTTGTCGCTACGGGGATAGGTAGCGACGGGCGCAGCAAAGACGAAGGCATTTCGCTGATCGCAAGACCGCAAGAGCCGGAACCCGACTACAAAGTCTTGGAGCGGCCGACCGTGATTAGAAACAAACCAGAAATGGCGCAGGCCAAGGACGAGAAGATGGTCGACCCTGACCATCTAGACATCCCGGCATTTTTGCGCCGGCAGGCCGATTAAGAAGAGGCGACGCGCTATTCGTAGATGAAGTTCGTGTAACGGCCGATTGGTCTGGCGCGACCGTTGCCGAGTTGTTCCTCGGTTTTAAGCATTGGTCGTGTTTCGCCGAAGACCTGATTATGTGGTACTATCGCCGCAAAATCTGCCTTGCTTAGGGGGAAGCGGGGGGAAATGATCAAGCAACGTACGCTTAAGAACGTCATCCGTGCTACAGGGGTTGGGCTTCATACCGGAAGAAAGGTCTTCTTGACCCTGCGCCCGGCCGCGCCTGATACCGGTATCGTCTTCAGGCGAACCGACCTGGAGCCACCCGTCGAGATTCCGGCCCGCGCGGAGTTTGTCGGCGATACAAGCTTGTCCACAAGCTTATCGCGCTACGGGAAGCGTATTGCGACGGTCGAGCATCTGCTGTCCGCCTTTGCCGGTCTCGGGATAGATAACGCATACGTCGATGTCAGTGCCGCAGAAGTCCCCATTATGGACGGTAGCGCAGGCCCGTTTGTGTTCCTTATTCAATCGGCCGGGTTTGAGGAGCAAGCGGCGGCAAAACGATTTATTCGAATCAAACGAACCCTCGAGATCGAAGACGGAGACAAGCGCGCCCGCTTTGAGCCTTTCGATGGTTTCAAGGTTTCTTTCGCAATCGAATTCGAGCACCCGTTCTTTCAGCAAAGCAGCAAGCACGCGGAAATTGATTTTTCGACAACGTCGTTCGTAAAGGAAGTGAGTCGTGCGCGGACGTTTGGGTTTATGCGGGACGTTGAACTTCTCCGCGAGCGAAACCTCGCATTGGGTGGAAGCTTAGACAATGCGGTCGTTGTCGACGATTACCGCGTGCTTAACGAAGATGGCTTACGCTACGAAGACGAGTTTGTTAAACACAAAATACTCGATGCAATTGGTGATCTCTATTTGCTCGGCAACAGCTTGATTGGATCGTTTCACGGGCACAAATCCGGGCACGAATTGAATAACCGACTTCTCAGAAAACTGCTAGAAAACAAAGAAGCATGGGAATTGGTATCGTTCAAGAACGAAAGCGCGGCGCCGATATCGTTCATGCAACCGATGCCGGCAAATTAGCGGCGACCTCAAAGATCGCGTGATTTTTATCGTTTGCGCAATTCCGTCAGGCGTAGTAGCGCCTCCCGCAGCACCGGGTCCTTCACTGACTCGGCCTGACGTTTAACCCCTTCCGCTGCGCCTCTGCTCAAAGGGCTTTGCGGCGGGCGTACGTCTGGCTGCCGCGGGGTGTCGGATTTGGCCACTTTCACCCGAATGGCTTCAATTTCGGGAAATGCGGTGTTTTCGTGCATTCGCCGGCGCAAATCCGGGATCTGGTAGCGTAATTTGGCAGCCCAGGCCGGCGAATCTGCCACGAGCACGAGATTGCCGTCACGAACCACCGCGACCCGAATGTGGCTCTGTACGGGTTCGTCGAGTAGGCGTTTTATACGGAGATCGAGGTCTCGATGTTCTGCGGCCTGACGGAATAATTGCCGTAGAATCGAGTTTTGGGTGACAATAGCGTCAAGTCTAGTGGGGGATGACATACGGAGCGTTTCGATTCTCTAGGGTTGAGTGTAACCCGAAGGGGGTTGTTGCGGTACCGAAAAGCCATGGAACTCGTACTCATTTCGAAATCCAAAGGCGCCTTGGGTCGAGCGCGGATCCGGTTTGCGGGCCTTTTGATCGCGTTGCTCTTGCTCGCCGGGGCCGCCAGTGGCGTGGCTTATTGGGGATACCTGCGAGGAGCCGATTCGATCACGAACGCGATGTTGACCGACCCTCAATTCGCGGCATCCTTTTGGCAGCGGGAACTGGTCGCGCAGCGCAAGCTCATCAGCAGCATTCGCCTCGATGCGCAGTCTAATCTGAGTACCCTCGCGATCCGGGCCGGTAGTCTCCAAGCGCACGTAACGCGCCTAGATGCCCTGGCCGAACGGCTCGTCTCGGTCGCAGATCTCGATCCCGCTGAATTCGGGTTGTCGGAAGTGCCGGCCATTGGTGGCCCGGTGCCCGATAATTTCGTACCGCCCGAATGGGATTCCTTAATCGTCAATCTGGAAGTCCTGGGCGCGGACCTCGCGATGCGTGAAGATCGGCTCGATGCCTTGGAAGCCCTCATTTTCGACCGTCGACTTCGCGACGATATGCACCCGGACGGTCGGCCAATCGAAGACGGTTGGATCTCTTCCGCCTTTGGTTTTCGCACGCATCCCGTGACCGGCATAAAAGAATTCCACAGCGGCATCGATTTCGCTGGCAGACAGGGATTGGAGGTCCGTTCGATCGGCGCCGGAATCGTGACATGGTCGGGAAAACGTTGGGGATACGGACATATGGTCGAGATCAACCATGGTAACGGATACGTTACTCGTTATGCGCATAATAAGAAAAATCTGGTTGATATCGGAGACAGGGTGGACAAAGACGGAATCATTGCGTTGCTGGGTTCTTCTGGCAGATCGACCGGCCCCCACGTCCATTTCGAAGTTCTGCGCGACGGTAAAGTCGTCAATCCCTGGAAGTTCATCAGTCAAGCCGCATCCCGCTGATCCTCCCCGGGTCCTGTCCCGGCTCATTCGACTGAATTTGTTACACTAGCGACAATTCCGGGCTACTCTTTCTTCGAACTCGGAACCGTACCGATAGTCACAACCTACGCGCGTCTCGCAAGGCGCCTTCAACATGCCGAAACGCACAGGCATGAGTACGAACCACCCGGCTACTTGGTTGTTGATCACTTCGGGCGGCGGAGACAGAGAAATGAAACTTGAATCGAGACCCGTATGAGTGCCAACCCCCTTAAATTGTCGCAAAAGCTGGTCCGCTCGGTATTCGGAAGCCGCAACGACCGGTTCCTCAAAAAGCTCGGAAAATCCGTCAACGGAATCGCCGAACTCGAAGCCGAGTACGCGGCGTTTTCCGATGAGCGCTTAGCGCAGAAGACCCAGGAGTTCAGGTCGCGACTCGACAAAGGGGAGACCCTCGACGACCTACTACCGGAAGCTTTTGCCGTCGTTCGTGAAGCCGGGAAGAGGACGGTGGATATGCGTCATTTCGACGTTCAAATGCTTGGCGGCATGGTGTTGCATCAGGGCAAAATTGCCGAAATGCGAACCGGAGAAGGCAAAACTCTCGTCGCCACGCTCGCAGCATATCTTAACGCGTTACCGAAACGCGGTGTTCACGTCATTACGGTGAACGACTACTTGGCGAAACGTGATGCCGAATGGATGGGGAGGCTTTATTCCTTTTTGGATCTCCGTGTCGGGGTCGTACTGTCGGGACTGGATCCTGAGGAGCGCAAGGACGCCTATGCGGCAGATATCACCTACGGTACGAACAATGAGTTCGGGTTCGATTACCTGCGCGACAACATGGCCTTCACCAAGGAGCAACGGGTACAGCGCGAACTTGTCTACGCTATCGTCGACGAAGTCGATTCCATCTTAATCGACGAAGCGCGTACTCCGCTCATTATTTCCGGGCCAACCGACGACCGCAGCGAAATCTACGTCAAAATCGATAAGATCGTCCCAAAATTGTCGCAGCAAAAGGAGGAAGACGGAGAAGGGGACTACTCGGTAGATGAGAAATCGCGGCAAGTTTTGTTGACGGAGGATGGGCACGAGCACGTGGAACTGCTGTTGGCGAAGATCGGCCTGTTGGCCGAGGGTGAGAGTCTGTACAGCGCCGCCAACATATTGCTGATGCATCACGTTAATGCGTCGTTGCGCGCCCACGCGCTATTTCAGCGCGACGTCGATTATGTCGTCGCGAACGGGGAGATCGTGATCGTGGATGAGTTTACCGGGCGGACGATGCCCGGTAGGCGTTGGTCCGAGGGTCTTCACCAGGCGGTCGAGGCCAAGGAAGGCGTATCGATTCAGCAGGAGAACCAAACGCTGGCTTCGATTACCTATCAAAATTATTTTCGCTTATACGACAAACTCTCGGGCATGACGGGAACGGCAGATACAGAAGCATACGAGTTTCAGCAGATTTACGGTCTCGAGGTGGTCGTGGCGCCTACGCACAAAGAAATGATCCGCGAAGACCTCGGGGATGTGATATTTCTCACGGCTGGCGAAAAGTACGCCGCGATTATCGAAGACATCAAAGAGTGCGTCGAGTCGGGTCAGCCGGTGTTGGTCGGGACTGCATCGATCGAAAGTTCCGAGCATCTGTCCGAACTGCTCAGCAAGGAGAAGCTCAAGCATCAGGTTTTGAATGCCAAATTTCATGAGAAAGAAGCGCAGATCATTGCGCAGGCGGGGCGTCCAGGGACCGTCACGGTTGCGACCAATATGGCCGGGCGCGGAACCGATATCGTACTCGGCGGTGGGCTCGAGGCCGAATTGGCCGGTCTCGATGACGCCGGCGAGGAGCAGGTTTCCGTGGCGAGAGCCGATTGGCAAGAACGCCACGATACTGTGCTCTCGGCAGGCGGGCTGCATATCGTCGGAACAGAGAGGCATGAGTCAAGGCGCATCGATAATCAATTGCGTGGCCGGTCGGGCCGACAGGGCGACCCCGGCTCCAGCCGATTCTATCTGTCTCTCGAAGACAACCTGATGCGAATATTCGCCTCGGAACGAGTTGCTACCTTAATGCAGAAGTTGGGTATGGAAGAAGGCGAGGCTATCGAGCACCCGTGGGTCACTAAAGCGATCGAGAACGCGCAGCGGAAAGTCGAAGGACGCAATTTCGATATTAGAAAGCAGCTACTTGAGTTTGACGATGTAGCCAACGATCAGCGAAAACACGTCTACGAGCAGCGCCGCGAATTGATGGAGGCGGGCGACGTCGCGGAGAACATCAAGGGTATTCGTCATGATGTGGTGAACGAATTCATCGACGCGTATATCCCTCCGCAAAGTATCGACGAAAACTGGGATATCGAAGGTCTTACTTTAGCTGTACACCAGGAGTTTGGCAGGAAATTCGAGATCGGTGAATGGCTCGAATCGGAACCGACTTTAGACGAAGAGGGATTGCGCGACCGCATCTTAGAGAAGATCGAAACCGCATACTCGGAGAAGGAAGAACTCGCGGGCGCCGACGTTCTCCGCCAATTCGAAAAGGCCATCATGCTGCAGGTGCTTGACGGTCATTGGAAAGAGCATCTAGCGGCGATGGACCATCTGCGACAGGGAATTCATCTTCGGGGGTTCGCGCAAAAGAATCCGAAACAGGAATATAAACGTGAAGCTTTCGAAATGTTCGCGCGGATGCTGCAGGAAATAATGCGAGACGTAATCGGCGTTTTGTCCAAGGTCGAAGTGAAGGCGCGCGACGATATCGAAGCAGTCGAGGAACAGCGTCGGCAGGATGAATCCTCGATGCAATATCAGCACCAGTCACCACAAAATGCGCTGGCGGGCGATGAGCCAGAGAAGGCACCGCAGAAATCCCCCTTCGTCAGAAAGGGTAAGAAGATCGGTAGAAACGAACCGTGCCCCTGCGGATCAGGAAAGAAGTACAAACATTGTCACGGAAAATTGGACTGACCGCGGAGAGCCTTGATTGAAGGCCGAGTTCGCTGAAGTAGACCAGCCGCTGGCCATCGACGGCGTACGCTTGGCTTCCGCAGCGGCGGGGATCCGCAGCGTGGGGCGCGACGATTTGGCACTGGTAGAACTTTGCCCGAAAGCGGAAACAACCGCGGTATTTACCCAAAATAAGTTCTGTGCAGCTCCGGTGATTGTAGCTCGTGAGCACATCGCCACTGCCAGGCCTAGGTTTCTCCTTTTCAATTCCGGAAACGCGAATGCCGGGACCGGCGCGAAAGGCGTTGCCGACGCGCGCGCGATAGTCGCCGAGCTCGCGCGTATTGCCGGTTGCTCCGATCACGAAGTGCTACCGTTTTCGACCGGTGTCATCGGCGAACGCTTGGATTGTGCCAAGATCATCGCTGTGGTCCCGGAGTTGTTTGCCGGCTTGGCTTCCAAGCGGTGGCAGGATGCCGCTACGGCAATAATGACGACCGACACGGTTGCAAAATATTGTTCGGTGCGGGTTACGATCGACGGCGTCAGCTATTCGATCACGGGTATGGCCAAAGGGTCGGGCATGATCCATCCGAACATGGCGACAATGTTGGCCTTCATCGCGACCGACGCCGACGTGGAGGCAGAACTTCTTAAAGGCGTTTTGACTGATTGTGTGAATCAGTCATTCAATCGAATCACTGTCGATGGCGACACCTCGACCAACGACGCCTGTGTTCTCGCTGCGACCAAACGGGTTTCGGACGGGCAGTCGTTGACTCCGCGGCATTCTCATTGGTCTGCGGTAATCGGCGGTATCAGTAGAGTCTGCCAGCGTCTTGCGAGATCGATCGTGCGCGATGGAGAGGGCGCGACGAAATTTGTCGAAATCTCGGTAGAAAGCGCATCGGAGACGGATAGTCTCGCGGTCGCCAATACCGTCGCGCAATCGCCGTTGGTAAAAACGGCGCTGTTCGCGGGCGATCCGAATTGGGGAAGGATCCTTGCAGCGGTTGGTCGAGCCCCGGTTAGTGCTATGGAAGTACGGGATGTTTCAATTTGGCTGGGCGATTATCAAATCGTCGAGAACGGCGAACCGATCGAAGGGTATGACGAACCCGTGGCTGCAGAAATCATGGCGCAAGAAGATATCGTTTTGCACATAGCGATCGGAAACGGTAGCGTCGGCGCCAGCGTCTGGACTTGCGATTTGTCGTACGAATACGTTCGAATAAATGCGGAATACCGTTCCTGATAGCCGGAATCGCCGTTGCTGAACGACCGATTTTTCTTTCAGGTTCCTCGTCGGCACATTCCGTTCCAGGCGGTAGGGGCAAGCCGTGGTAATTAATTTACCCGGAGCTCCTGTCGAGGTCGTAGCCGGTGTACTTCGGCGGGCCGACCGCAGGGTCCTCATTTGCTTGCGGCCGCGCCACCTCGATCACGGTGGTCTGTGGGAGTTTCCAGGGGGTAAACGCGAACACGGCGAAGGTCGATATGCTGCTTTGGCGCGAGAACTGAAAGAAGAACTCAATATCGAGATTACGTGCGGGGTTCCGTTGGTACGTGTGACGCATGACTATCACGACAAGATCATCGACCTGGACGTTTGGGAGATTTCGATCTGGGGGGGTCAGGAAAAGGGTTTGATGGGTCAGCGCATCCAGTGGGTGTCCCCGCGCGAACTGCACCGCTACGACTTTCCTGCTGCCAACGGCGCGGTCGTCGATGCGTTGAATCGGTATTAGGTTCGATCGCGGCGGCTAATACTGCCCCTAAAACCCACAACATTGCAGTTCAAAAGATATTGATTCCTGCACTTGCGTTGGTCGCGCTGCCGTATCCGGCTGCCTAAAAAAGCGAATCACGAAACGATGCTTCCCGCCGCTTATTTCAGGAAACGTGTCGAGAGTGTCATTCAGAGACAACCTGATTAGTTGGCACTGCGAAGCAGGCTCGAGTTGCTGCTGATAAAGCCCGTTTTCAGCAGAGACCTGTCGAGGCGTCGAGCTTTGGCGCATCAGCTCCAGAACCTGCACGACCGAACTATTCACGATATTAAGGTCGGACAACCAGTGCTCAAAGTGCGCGGCTCGCTCCTGTGATGGGATAGAAAGCCAACGGTGGAAGGCCGGCAGATCAAAATTGCAGGCGCCTCCCGGGATTGCAATCCGCTGCTTCACTTGACCGATGAGTTCATCTCCACGAATCGTTGCACCGGGGTGGCAGTCGCGGGATTTCAGCCGCGAGACGAGGGGGGCGACGGCGGCCACAACATCTTCGAGCGCCGTTTGCTCGACCCCAGGATTGCCTCGCAGCGAGGAGATTTTGGACAAATGACGCTCGAGTTCCTTGATCAATTCGCCTTTGATATCGGCTCGCGTGAGCAAGTCGCTTACTTCGAGTATTCCGACAATCGCGGCCCGGGCGTGCCACTGCGTATCACCTTCCAGCCCATCTGTGATAGCGTCGAATAGATGTTCCAGCCGCAGGCAGTTGCGGACCCGCTCATTCAGCGGCTGTTCGTATACCGTAAAGGTATCAACCTCCGGAAACAGGGTACTTTGCGCTCCGCTGCCCGTGCTTTGCATTCGACTGATGCTCTTGCTTTAGTTTGTCTGCGATTTTTGAGTATTCTGCGTGGAGGGCTTCAACCTGCGCCCTCAGTTCTTGTACGGGAGCCGCGTTTTCGATGACGTCGTCGGCGAGTTCCAACCGCACTTCGCGCGTAGCCTGGCTACGCATAATTGCTTCGACTTGTATGCGTGTCAACTTGTCTCGTTTCATCACCCGCGTTATCTGCATCTCGGTCGGGCAGTCAATCACGAGAATGCGATCTACGTTTTTGTAGCCGCCTCGCTCGACTAAGAGCGGGACGCAGAGAATGCAGTAGGGTGATTCAACGGCCGACAAGTGGTCGCTTATCCGCGCCCGGATCCGTGGATGGAGAATTGCTTCGAGCCGGGCGCGCTCGCCGTCATTTTCGAACACCTTTTGCCGTAGTTTGCTGCGATCGATGGACCCGTCGGTATTCAGAATGTCGGGGCCGAACGCCGAGACGACTTCCCCCAAGCCCGCGGCGCCGGGCGCCACGACTTCCCTCGCTACGATATCGGCGTCGATAATCGGTACCGCCAAACGCTCGAATTCACGACAGACGGCCGATTTGCCGGCCCCGATTCCGCCGGTTAAGCCGACTACGAATTCGCCGCTCACAGCGGGCCGGAGCCGTAAAGAAATCGCCCGGCGATCTCGTCGCCCCACAACAGTGCGATCCACCCTGCGACCGCCAGGTAAGGACCAAACGGGATCGGTTTCGACCGGTCGTGGGACCAGAACACCATTAGCGCAACGCCAAAGCATGCTCCCACGACAGAAGAGATGACGACTATTACCGGTAACACCTGCCAGCCGAGCCAGGCTCCCAGGAGGGCAAGAAGCTTGAAGTCGCCGTAACCCATCCCATCTTTACCCGTTGCGAGTTTGAAACCCCAGAACACGATCCATAGAGCAAGGTAGCCGAAAATTGCACCGAACACCGCATCTGCCAAACCCACGAAAACACCGAAACAATTCGCTAGCAGCCCGGCCCATAACAGCGGCTGCGTAATCGCGTCAGGAAGCAGTTGCGTATCGACGTCGATCGCGGCAAGAGCGATCAGAGCCCAGGATAGCGCCAAAGCACACGCCGCGGCGGCGCCAAAACCGAAGTGCATCGCAACGACGACCGCCGCCAAGCCACTCAATGATTCGATCAGCGGGTACCGGATCGAGATAGGCGCTGAGCAACCGCGGCATTTGCCGCCGAGGACGAGGTAACTCAGGATAGGAATATTCTCCAGCGCTGTGATCTGGTGAGCGCAGCTCGGGCAACGCGACCGGGGAACCATGAGATTGAACACCTCGGCCGGCTCTGTGTCTTGCGCGGTTCCGAGCAGTACCGAGCATTCGCTTTTCCACTCGCGTTCCATCATCACCGGCAGGCGGACTATGACAACGTTCAGGAAGCTCCCAACCACGAGTCCCAGCAAGCCGGCGGCGACCGCGAAGAATACTGGCGACGTTTCAAGAAGTTCGATCAAGTAGGTGACCTGCCGATGTCGGTACCGCAACCGTCTCTTGCGGGCCGCGCGCGTGAGCGATCCGGCGAACTCACGCGGCGAACCCTACATTCATCGGGATCCCATCGATCTTTCGTTCGCGATACTTCGAAGGTATCGCCGCAGCCGTTTTGATCAGACCACTTGGCCCATCTTGAATATCGGTAGGTACATGGCGACGACGAGGCCGCCGATAATGACGCCCAGTACGGCCATGATCAATGGTTCCAGCAGGCTTGTCAGCGCATCCACCGCGTCGTCCACTTCTTGTTCATACCAGTCGGCGACTTTACTGAGCATGGAGTCGAGCGCGCCCGATTCTTCGCCGATCGCGACCATCTGAACTACCATGTTGGGGAACAGATTAACATCTCGCATACTGACTTGGAGCTGGGTGCCGGTCGCTATTTCATCGCGCATCTTCAACGTCGCGTCATAGAAAACGCTGTTTCCGCACGCGCCGGCCACCGAGGTCATCGCTTCGACGAGCGGGGTCCCGGCCGCGAACATCGTGGCCAAGGTTCGCGCGAAACGTGCGATGGCGGATTTCTCCAGGATATCGCCGATAACGGGGATCTTCAGCGACAGGCGATCGAGGAAATGAGCAAACCGCAAAGACCGCTTTTTCATCTGGATGATAGCGACCACGGTTCCAATGATTATCCCGAACATCAACCACCAATACTCGACGAACCAATTCGACATCCTGACAACCATAGCCGTCAGCGCGGGCAGATCGGCGCCGAAACCGGAAAACATCTCTTGAAACTGCGGGACCACGAAGATCATCAAGATACACGTGATCACGAATGCGACGGCGATAACCGCGATCGGATAGAAAAGTGCACCCTTAATCTTCGATTTCAGCGCCTCGGTTTTCTCCATGTAGGTTGCGAGTTTGTGGAGAATCTCCTCGAGGATACCGGCGTGTTCACCTGCGGTTACGAGATTCACGTAAAGTTCGTTGAACTGTTGAGGATGCTTACCGAGGGCTTCGTTCAAGGCCGTTCCCGATTCGATATCGCCCTTTACCGTAAGAATGAGGTCCTGCATGGCCTTGTTTTCGTGGCCGCGGCCGACGATCTCGAAGGACTGAACCAGCGGAACGCCGGAGGACATCATCGTCGCCAATTGGCGTGAAAAAACGGTAATGTCTTTGCTCGTGATTTTGCCTCCGGAGGAAAATAACGCTTTGGGCTTTTTCTTGACCTTTAGCGGGTTGACGCCCTGACGGCGCAACGTAGCTTTCACGAGCGAGTCGTTTTTGCCCGACATCTCGCCCTTGACTCTCTTGCCGTGGCGGTCGACGCCTTCCCAGACGAACATGTCTGATTTTACTGCTGCTTCGGCCATGCTTTACTCCAGTGTCACGCGGTTGATTTCCGCGAGGCTGGTGACGCCTGTCCGCGCCTTTGCCAGACCGGATTTGCGGATATCCCAAATCCCTTCCTCCGCCGATTGATCGGCTAGCTGAACGGCATTGGCACCCTCGATAATCAACCGCTTCATTGCATCAGAAATCGGCATGACCTGATAGATTCCACAGCGTCCTTTGTAGCCGCTGGGACAGTCGATACCGCCGTCGCCGGGCGAGAACAGTTTTACACCGGCATCGATTTCCTCCTGGGTGAAGCCTTCATCAAGCAACGCGTCCGGCGGCATTTCCAGCGGTACGCGATAGTCCGGGTGCAAGCGGCGTGCGAGCCGCTGCCCGGTGATCAGGTTGATCGTCGTCGCCACCGCGAACGGTTGAATTCCCATGTCTTGGAGTCGGGTCAAGGTCTGAGGACCGTCATTCGTGTGCAAAGTGGACATCACCATATGGCCGGTCTGCGCGGCCTTGACGCCGATCGAGGCGGTTTCGAGATCACGGATCTCGCCGACGAGGATAATATCCGGGTCCTGGCGCAGAAACGCTTTCAAGGCCTTCGGAAACGTCATCCCCGTGCGTTCGTCGACCTGAACCTGATTGACTCCCGCCAAGTTGATTTCCACCGGATCTTCGGCGGTCGAAATGTTGATTTCCCCCTGGTTCAATATGTTGATACCGGTGTACAACGACACGGTCTTGCCGCTGCCGGTCGGCCCTGTGACCAGGAACATGCCGTAAGGCTTGTGCAAGTTCTTTAAAAATAATTCCTTTTGGAAATCTTCGTAGCCGAGTTGGTCGATCTGCAGCTTCGCGGCATCCGAGTCCAGGATACGCATCACCGACTTTTCTCCGAACAACGTCGGGCAGGTGCTGACGCGAAAATCGATTGACTTGGTTTTTGACAGCTTCAGCTTGATGCGTCCATCCTGCGGAACGCGCCGCTCGGAGACGTCGAGCCTTGACATGACCTTGATTCTAGCTGCGATCTTCGCCGACAGCGCCAACGGAGGTTTGGCGATTTCTTCGAGCACGCCGTCGATGCGAAACCGGACGCGATAACTCTTCTCATAGGGCTCGAAATGCAAGTCCGAAGCACCCTTCTTGATCGCGTCCAGCAACACCTTGTTGACGAAACGGACAACCGGGGCATCATCGATCTCGGAATCGTCCTCCTGCTCGTGTTCGTCTCCGCCGACCTCTAAGTCGTCGAGGTTGTCGAAATCGGAATCTTCGATGTCTCCGAGCCCACCCTCGGCGGCTTCGAGCGAAGCTTGAATCGTCTTGGCGAGTTTGTCTTCCTCGACGACCACCGCGTCGGTGTTGGCGCCGATATGAAACTTGATCTCGTCGAGCGCCTGCAGGTTTGTCGGGTCGGACACCCCGATGTAGACGCGATTGCCTCGCCGGAAAAGGGGAAGTGCATGGTGTTTCTGGATCAACTCCGCGCTGACCAGTTTTACTACTTCGGGGTCGATCTCCATTGCTTCGATGTCGAGGATCGGGACACCGAACTCGTGGGCCGCAGCGTGGGCGATGACTTTGGCCGAGCTGATTTCGTTATCCACAAGATACTTGACGAAAGGTATCTTGTTGGTAACGGCCTCTTGGAATGCGTCGTGGGCTGAGGACTCCTCGAGCAGACCGTCCGCCACGAGTTTTCGGGCGAGGCCACCCAATGGTACCCGGTTACTCGATACCGCCATTCTTTTAGTGCCTTTAATTCTGAGGGACTGTTCCAACCAAAATGGTAGATGAAAAGCCGGTAAATAGCTACTGCGTAGGCAAATTTCACTGCTTTCTGAACGGTAGCTAGCGCCCCGATCTGCCGCGGGCTATGGCTCCGGGCGCGGCCTTCGGGCTCGGCGGCGACGGCCGCAGGCCTTCGCTACGGGTCTATGCTGCGTCGGCGGCGCGTCCCGTGAACGTGTAGTCGCCGTTACCGTCGGTACCAACTTGAATCTCGGCGCCCGGCGGGAATTTTCCTTCTAGCAGCGCCTGCGCCAACGGCGTTTCGATGAACGTTTGAATAGCGCGTTTGAGAGGCCGCGCGCCGTAAACCGGGTCGAAGCCCGTTTCCCCGAGCCGGTCGAGCGCGTCGGTCGACATGACCAGGCGTAGATCCTGTTCGGCCAGGCGCCGGCTTAGAAACTCAATCTGGAGTTCGGCGATCGCCCGGATCTGTTCCTTCTTCAACGAGTGAAATACAACCACTTCGTCGATCCGATTGACAAACTCCGGCCGGAAGCTCTGCCGCACGATGTCCATGACCGCCCCTCGCATGCGTTCGTATTCGGTGTCATCCGCCATCTCCTGAATCGAGTCGGAACCCAGGTTGGAGGTCATTACGATGACCGTGTTGCGAAAATCAACGGTTCGCCCGTGGCCATCCGTAAGCCGTCCGTCATCGAGCACCTGCAGTAGAATATTGAATACGTCCGGGTGCGCCTTTTCGATTTCGTCTAATAGCAAAACGGAATACGGTTTGCGTCTTACGGTTTCGGTCAGATATCCGCCCTCTTCGTAGCCGACATAGCCGGGCGGCGCGCCGATCAGCCGCGCGACCGCATGCTTTTCCATGTACTCGGACATGTCGATGCGAACCAACGCGTCTTCGGTATCAAAAAGAAACTCCGCAAGCGCTTTGCACAGCTCCGTTTTGCCGACGCCGGTTGGCCCGAGGAACAGGAATGACCCGTTCGGCTTTTGCGGGTCGGCGAGTCCCGCCCGCGAACGCCGGATAGCATTGGCGACGGCCGCGACGGCCTCTTCCTGGCCGATGACCCGCGCATGCAGCGCCTCCTCCATGCGGAGCAGTTTGTCGCGTTCACCCTCGAGCATTTTGGTGACCGGGATCCCGGTCCATTTGGATACGACCTCGGCAATTTCTTCGTCGGTGACGCGGTTACGCAACAGTTTCATTTCTCGGCTTTCAGCGGCGCCCGCCGCCTCGAGGCGCTTCTCGAGGTCCGGAATTACGCCATATTGCAATTCCGACATGCGGGCCAAATCTCCCGCCCGTTTTGCGTTGTCGAACTCGAGTCGGGCCCTTTCCAGCTCGGATTGGATGTGATGGGTACCTTGAAGAGCGGCTTTCTCGGCCTTCCAGACTTCTTCCAGATCGGCGTATTCGCGTTCGATCGATTCCAGCTGTGTCTCGAGGTCCGCCAGGCGCTTTTTCGATGCCTCGTCCGATTCCTTTCGCAACGCTTCGCGTTCGATTTTCAGTTGGATCATACGCCGTTCGAGACGGTCCATTTCCTCCGGTTTGGAGTCGATTTCAATACTGATTCGGGCTGCCGCTTCGTCGATCAGGTCGATTGCCTTGTCGGGCAATTGGCGATCAGTGATGTAGCGGTGAGAAAGATTGGCAGCGGCGACGATCGCGGGGTCCGTGATCTCGACGCCGTGGTGCACCGCGTAGCGCTCCTTGAGACCGCGCAATATCGCGACGGTGTCTTCGATCGACGGTTCGTCGACCAGCACCTTCTGAAACCGCCTCTCCAATGCCGCGTCCTTCTCGACGTTTTGGCGATATTCATCCAGGGTTGTGGCGCCGACGCAGTGCAGTTCTCCGCGCGCCAGCGCCGGTTTCAACATGTTCCCGGCATCCATGGCCCCTTCGGCTTTGCCGGCGCCGACCATTGTGTGCATTTCGTCGATGAACAAGATGATCTGCCCTTCCTGTTTCGCCAGATCATTGAGCACCGCCTTAAGGCGTTCCTCGAATTCGCCGCGAAATTTGGCGCCTGCGATGAGCGCGCCGAGGTCGAGCGACAAAACCCGCTTATTTTTCAACCCATCCGGTACTTCACTGTTGACGATCCGCTGGGCGAGACCTTCCACGATCGCCGTCTTTCCCACGCCCGGTTCGCCAATCAGGACCGGGTTGTTCTTAGTTCTGCGTTGCAGCACCTGGATGGTGCGGCGGATCTCCTCGTCGCGTCCGATCACGGGGTCCAGTTTCCCCTGTTCGGCCCTTTCCGTGAGGTCGATCGTGAATTTCTCTAGTGCCTGACGGTTTTCTTCGGCATTCGGGTCGTCGACCTTTTCACCTCCGCGAACGGCATCGATCGCCTCCGCGACACGTTGCTCTGTGGCTCCGGCCGCGGTCAGAATACGACCAAGCTCGCCGCCGTCCTTCAACGCCGCGACCACGAATAATTCGCTCGAGATATAAGCGTCTTCTCGCTGCTGAGCCAACTTATCGGTGAGATTCAGTACCCTGACGAGTTCGTTCGAGGGGTGAACGTCGCCGCCGGTTCCTTCGACTCTTGCGATACGGTCGATGTTCTGGCCGAGTTGCGAGCGCAATTTGTTGACATCGACGCCGGCGTTGATGAGCAAATGTCTGACCGTGCTGCCTTCGGCGTCCAACATTGCCGTTAGCAGGTGAACGGGTTCGATGAACTGGTGATCCATACCCAGAGCCTTGCTCTGGGCATCGGCCAGGGCTACTTGAAACTTGTTCGTCATTTTGTCCGCGCGCATTGTTACTTCCTTCCGGCAAATAGCTGTCTATTGCGACTACATGGGGGCGGGAGCACCACGGATCAAGCCGCAAACGCCGATCGATGCGTCCGGTCGCTACCGGAACACGACGGAATCCCGGCCCCGAAGGCGCTGGTTGCGCCGGTGCTGATGGATTGCGAGAGCGGAGGGATTAATAGACGCCGATGTCGAGATAGGACCGCGCTATTTTCTTGATAGCGACGGCATAAGCGGCCGTACGGAAATTGGAAATTCGCTCGTTCCGGTGGCGTTCTTCCGAGATCTGCTGGTAGCCAAGACGCATCGTATCGTCGAGTCCCGAACGGACTAGATCCAATTCGTCTGCTCCCCGTACCAATTCGTCGCGAACGATCTCGGGGAGTTTGCTGCCGGTCATCGATTCCAGGGCGGAGGCCATGTGTTGTCCGCGCCTCTCATCGTAACGCCGTTCCATGCGCCCGAAACGGATGTGCGCTAGATTTCTGATCCACTCAAAATACGAGACCGTGACGCCGCCGGCATTTACGTATGCGTCGGGTAGTACTGTAATTCCACGTTGGTTGAGAATTTCGTCGCCTTCGAAGGTGATCGGGCCATTAGCCGCTTCACAGATTAACTTAGCGTTGATGGCGCCCGCGTTTGCGGTTGTGATCTGTGCTTCGAGCGCGGCGGGGAGAAGAATGTCGCACTCCAATTCCAGCACACTCAGCCCGTTTTCGACGTATTTTGCGCCTTCGAAACCGGAGATACCGCCGGTCTCGACGATGTGTTCGTGTACCGATTCGACCTTCAGGCCCTCTTCGTTGATCAGCGCGCCGTCGCGCTCGATGATGGCGATGATCTTGGCGCCGTCCTCCCATTCCAGGATCCTTCCCGCATGGTAGCCGACGTTGCCAAGCCCTTGAATGACGATAGTTTTGCCGCCCAGATCGCCGGCGAGTCCGGCAGATTCGACGTCATCCGAATGGCGAAAGAACTCGCGCAGCGCTAAAGCAACGCCGCGGCCGGTGGCCTCCACGCGACCGCGGATCCCGCCATGGGCGACCGGTTTACCGGTCACGCAGGCGATGTAATTGATATCTTCCGGATACAGGGTTTTGTAGGTGTCCATCATCCACGCCATCTCGCGTTCTCCGGTCCCCATATCCGGCGCGGGCACGTTGGTCGCCGGGCTCAAGAAACCCTTACGCGCCAATTCGCGGGTAAAACGACGCGTAATCAATTGCATTTCGGAGCGTTCGTAATTGCGTGGGTCGATCAGCAGGCCACCTTTCGAACCGCCGAACGGCACATCGACGATGGCGCATTTGTACGTCATCAACGCCGCCAATGCCTCGACTTCGTCCTGGGTCGTGATGGGCGCAAAACGAATGCCCCCTTTCACCGGGAGGCGGTGCGCCGAATGTACCGCCCGCCAACCTGTAAAGGTTTCAATCCGACCTCGGATTTCAACGGGAAAGCGTACTTGCAGCACCGAGTCGCAGGCTTTGATCGCGGCCGCGATCCCGGTGTCGAGGTCAAGCCCTTCGAATGCGCGCTCCGCCATACGAGCGACACTTTCGCTGAATGACCACCGCTCGTTTGTCGACATGATTTCCCCCTAAAACAGCGATAAGACGCATAGGTTTCTCCTGCGTCCCCCGGTTCGTCTCGACAGCCGGCGCTTTTCTTCCGGCCGATCGGTTAGGTTATCGGTAGGAGACGTCTGAACTTTCGTCGAAGATCCGGCCGCAAGATCCCAAGTGTCCTCGCCGTGGTTCGCCGTCTCCTCCGTTGCATCGGCAGTTCGCTTTCTTTACCGCGCCGAAATCACCGGTTTGTGACGGGAATCAATCCACACTAGCGTCGCCATACGGCCGGTAACGCCATCGCGGCGGTGCGAGTAAAATCGTTCCTCCTCCGTATAGGTGCAACCGTGGTAACGCCAAATGCGCGTAACGCCGCAGTCGTGCAGGCGCCGCTCGGCAATAGTATACAGATCGGCATACCATTGGCCTTCTTTGTACCGAAATGCGGTTCCGAACGAAGGATCCTGGGCGACGAAGCGTTCACGAAATCCGGTGTCAACGCGGTACGCTTCGACACTGATCCCGGGTCCGATCCAGGCCTTCAGCTGCGCCCGCGGAGCAGCGAATTTCGCCAGCGCCGATTGCACCACACCGTATAACAGACCCCGCCAGCCGGCATGTACGGCAGCGACCTCTTGCCCATCATCATCGCAGAGCAATATCGGTAGGCAGTCCGCCGTCAGCACCGCGCACACGGTATCCGGAGCGTTGGTGTAGGCCGCATCAGCCGCGACCGTTTCGTCTGCCTTGCTTGCGTCAACGGTTAGCGTTCCGTGCCTCTGGTGCAACCAGCGCGGCGCCCCCGGGAGCCGCTTGGTGTCGCAAAGGATCTGTCGATTCCGGTGTACCGCAATTGAGTCGTCGTGCGAATGCGCGCCCAGATTCAAGCTGGCATAGGTCCCCTCGCTCACGCCGCCCGCCCGCGTCGTTGTGAATGCCCTGATGTTGGACGCTGACACCCACCCGGGCGTGACGACACGCATCGGTCACGCGCCCGCCGCTGCCAAATCGCGTTCGCAGGCACCGAGCAAGGTGAAGATATCCGACGGTATCGGGCTTTCGACGACGATGGAGCCGGCGCCCGCGGGGTGGGGAAATTCCAGTCGCCGCGCATGGAGGGCCTGGCGGGCAAACCCGCGCAAACAACGTTCGAGTTCCGGGTGGGGCGTCGGCGGCAACAGCACACGAGCACCGTAGCGGCTATCGCCGACCAACGGGTGTCCCAGGTGTGCCAGATGCACTCTGATCTGATGGGTACGGCCGGTTTCAAGGTGGACTTCGAGGTGTGTATGGGTACGGAATTTTGCCGCGACCCGGTAATGCGTCACTGCTTCGCGGCCGCCGCCGCGAACCGTCATGCGGGTGCGGTTCGCCGGGTCCCGTCCGATCGGCGCGTCGATTGTCCCGCCGGCGATGAACCGGCCATTAGCTACTGCGGTGTAGACCCGTTTGATTCTGCGGGCCGCCATGGTGCGGGTGAGGCGTTGATAAGCCGCGCTGGTGCGGGCGACGATGAGCAGCCCGGAAGTGTTCTTATCCAGCCTGTGGATGAGGCCGGCCCTCGGTAGCTGACTCAGTTCGGGGAAGCGGTACAGCAAGCCGTTTGCGAGTGTCCGGTTCCGATTTCCGGCTCCGGGGTGGACGACCAGGTCGGCTGGCTTATCGACGACAATGCACGCCTCGTCGATGTGCAGGACGTCGAAGTCGACGGCTTCGGGGGTGAGATTCCTACTCGCTTCGAGTACCGCCGTGAGGCGGATCTGATCGCCTGTCTTGACCGGGTCGCGCGGCCGGCACGGACCCGAGTTCACCGTTACCAATCCGGCTTCGATCCACGCTTTGAGGGCGGAGCGGGAGTAGTCCGTAAACAATCTCGCGAGCGCCTGGTCGAGTCGCAAGCCGGTTTCGGTCCCGCCGATTTCAGCGCGGTGGTGGCGAACGTCGCTCACCCGCCCGCACCTACGAATGCATTTCGGTGACCCTCGGGCGAGGTCTGTAGCGAGCAAACGGCGAGCGCGTATCGTGCTGGTGGCAAAAGCGGGTTAGTCATACAATGGCCGCGCGCCGCGTAATGAAATTCATATGGACGAATTATCCACACACCGCAACCCGATACCAATACCTAAACGCCGATCGTTTGCTACGTTTATGGTACCGCTCTTCGTCGCCAGCATTGCGATATTGAGCGGATGCGGTCTATTCGGCGAAAAAAACGAGGAAGACCTGCCCGAGAATTGGCCGGAGGACAAGCTCTATTTTGCCGCTAAGGAATCCCTCGATACGGGCGCGTGCGGTGGTGCGATAGAGCACTATGAGCGGCTTCAGACCCGCTATCCGTTTGGTCCTTACGCGGCGCAGGCGCAACTGGAATTGGCCTATTGTTACTACAAGTCCGAAGATTCCGCGTCCGCCCTCGGCGCCATCGATCGCTTTATCAAACTGAACCCCACACACCCGCATATGGATTACGCCTATTACCTACGCGGATTGATCAATTTTAACATCGGACGCGGCCTCACGGCCCGCTTCGTCGAGCGCGATCCTTCTCAACGGGACCCGGGCGCAGCGATGCGCTCGTTCAAAGATTTTTCCGGTCTGATCCAGAAGTTTCCGAAGACCCGTTACGTCGAGGACGCCGAACTGCGGATGCGGCACTTAAGGAACATACTCGCGCAACATGAAGTCAATGTCGCGAACTTCTATATGCGCCGCGGCGCGTTCGTGGCGGCGGCTAACCGCGCGCGAAACGTAGTCGAGAACTACCAACAAACGCCGGCCATGCCTGAAGCGCTCGTATTGCTCGCGAAATCGTACAAGGTACTCGAAATGAACGAACTGTCCGACGATGCCTTGCGAGTGTTGCAACTCAACTACCCGAACCATCCCGGGATCTCCGAAGTCAATAAGACGGCTGTTCGTTAATGGAATAAGGCAACGGGCGGCTATTCATCGCCCAGGCCGGGTACGGCGGTTTGCTCGCTATAGCGCGATGTGATGGGGAACCGCCGGTCTCTCCCGAACGCGCGTTTTGTGATGCGCACACCCGGCGCCGCCTGGCGTCGCTTGTATTCGTTGCGGTCGACCATCGCCGCGACGCGGCGCACCGTTTCGAGGTCGAAGCCTTTGGCCGCGATTTGAAGCGGCGTCAAGTCGTGCTCAATGTAGTGCTCTAGGATTGGATCGAGGACGTCGTAGGGTGGGAGGCTATCGGTATCCTGTTGGTCCGGTGCGAGTTCCGCGCTCGGGGGTCGCTCGATTACACGCCGCGGGATGATCTCACCGTCGCGGTTCCGCCATTTAGCGAGCTCGTAGACGATCGTTTTAGGGACGTCTTTGAGCGGTGCGAAGCCGCCCACCATGTCACCGTAGAGAGTTGCGTAGCCTACGGACATCTCGCTCTTGTTACCCGTCGCCAGCACTATTTGGCCGTGTTTATTCGACACCGCCATCAAAATGAGTCCCCGGCACCGGGCCTGCATGTTTTCTTCGGTTACGTCAGCTGTGGTGTTTGCGAACACCTCGCCGAGCACCTCGGTGAATGCTTCGACGGGCTTTTCGATCGGAATCACGTGGCATTGACACCCGAGTCTGCGCCCCTGGTCCAGCGCGTCGTCTATACTCATTTGCGCCGTGTAACGAGACGGCATCGAAATCGCGCGCACACGCTCGGGTCCGATCGCATCGACCGCGACCGCGAGGGTCAGGGCCGAGTCGATGCCCCCCGACAAACCCAGTACCGCACCTGGGAACCGGTTCTTTTCGACGTAATCACGCACGCCGAGCACTAACGCTCGGTAGATATTTTCGTGGTCTTCGGTCAATCGATCGTCGGGACCGTCGAAAACGAGTCCCGCAGCCGTTTTTTCGACATCAAAGAGCGCTACGGTCTCGGCGAATTCCGGAAGGTGCACTACCGCCCGGCCCGTTTCGTCGACCACCAGCGAGCCACCGTCGAACACGAGCTCGTCCTGGCCCCCGACGAGGTTCAGATAGACAATCGGTAGCCCGGAAGCGGCGACCGCTTCGTTCAGCGCCGCCACCCGTGCCGCGCGCTTTCCGACCCGGTAGGGCGACGCATTGATGTTCAGTATCAGTTCGGCACCAGCAGTACTGGCCATCGCCGCGGTTCGAGGCTCCCAGATGTCTTCGCAGATGTTGACCGAGACCTGAAAGCCGTGAACCTCTACCACGCAAGGCTCGGCGCCTGCGGCGAAATAACGTTTTTCATCGAACACGGCATAGTTGGGCAGTTGCTGCTTGCGGTAACGAGCGGCGAGCCGACCATCACGAAAAACCGAACAACTGTTGAAGACAAGCTTTTCTTTTTGCTCCGGGTGGCCGACCGCGACGGTGATCCCGCGTGCCGCCTTCGCGATGGTATCCAGCGCCTGTTCCACACGGCGATGAAACCCGGGGCGAAACAGCAGGTCTTCTGGTGGGTAACCGGTTACGGCGAGTTCCGGAAAGGCGATGAGGTCGGCGGCGGAGCCGTCGCGAGCGGTCTCGATCGCGTTAACGATCTTCGCGGTATTGCCGTCGATGTCCCCGACGCAAAAGTTCAGCTGCGCCAGCGCGACGCGCATCCGCGCGGTCACGGCCGAGCCCGGCCCGTGTTGGATCGTTCGGTCGTGATTTCCACAAACGCGGCCGCGAACCAGGCCTCGCGGATTACAGTGCCGATTTCATGGCTGAACCGAGTTCCGCCGGCGAGCGCACCGTCAGTACGCCGGCTGCTTCCAGCGCCGCGAATTTGTCGTCGGCCGTCCCTTTACCGCCCGAGATAACGGCGCCGGCATGACCCATTCGCTTTCCGGGCGGCGCGGTAACGCCGGCGATATAGCCAACCACCGGTTTAGTCACGTTCTCGGTGATGAACGCCGCCGCTTCTTCCTCGGCCGCGCCTCCGATCTCCCCGACCATGATGATCCCTTCGGTTTTGTCGTCGGCCTGGAACAATGCCAGGCAGTCGATGAAACTCATTCCGTGGATGGGATCTCCTCCGATCCCGACACAAGTCGATTGCCCCAGACCGGCCTCAGTTGTCTGATGTACGGCTTCGTAGGTCAAAGTTCCGGAGCGCGAGACGATCCCGACTTTCCCGGGTTGGTGGATAGCGCCCGGCATGATGCCCATCTTGCATTCGCCCGGAGTAATCACGCCCGGACAATTTGGACCGACGAGATAGATATCGGGCTTGTTCATGAGACTTGCCTTGACCCGCAGCATGTCGAGTACGGGTATGCCTTCTGTGATGCAGGCGATGATCTCCACACCGGCGTCGGCCGCCTCTACGATCGCATCAGCGGCGAACGGCGGCGGGACGAAGATCATGCTCGCCGTCGCCCCCGTTTCGGCCACGGCTGTGTGCACCGTATCGAACACGGGCAGGCCCAGATGCGGGGAGCCGCTGCGTCCGGGGGTTACGCCGCCGACCAACTGCGTCCCATATTCAATCGCCTGCTCGGCATGGAAAGTTCCCTGTCTGCCTGTAAATCCCTGCACGATGACCTTGGTGTCTTTATCGATCAGTATAGACATTAGTGGCGCCCTCCTGCGGCCTCTACCACTTTGGTCGCGGCGTCGGCGAGATGTTCGGCGCTGGTGATCGCGAGGCCGCTGTCGGCTAGCAGCTTTTTGCCATCCACGACCTTCGTACCTTCGAGCCTAACGACGATCGGTACGCTAACGCCCACTTCCCGGACCGCCTCGACAATACCCTCGGCTATGAGGTCGCAACGTACAATGCCACCGAAGATGTTGACCAGGATCGCCTTCACTTTGGGATCAGAAACAATGATCTTAAAGGCCTCCGCGACCCGCTCCGCGGTTGCTCCGCCGCCGACGTCGAGAAAATTAGCCGGCTCTCCACCGTTGAGCTTGATGATGTCCATCGTGGCCATCGCAAGCCCGGCTCCGTTCACCATGCAGGCGATGTTGCCATCCAGCGTTACGTAATTGAGGTCGAATTCTTGTGCTTTGCGTTCCTTCTCGTCCTCCTGAGTCGGATCCCGCCATTCGGCGATGCGCTGCCGGTACAGCGCGTTGTCGTCGATGTTGATTTTCCCGTCCAACGCCGCCAGGGTGCCGTCGCCGAGGATCGCCAGGGGGTTGATTTCGACCAGGCTCAGGTCTTTGTCGATGAACAAGCGGTAGAGCCCTTTCAAGATCTCCGCGAGCTGTTTTCGCTGCGCGGCATCGAGACCTAGCGCAAAACCCACGAGGCGGCATTGATAGTCCTGGATCCCTAGAATCGGATCGATCGTGATGGTCACTATCTTTTCCGGGCTGGTCGCCGCGACTTCTTCTATGTCCATCCCGCCCGCGAGCGAAGCCATGAAAGCCACTCGACGGGTGCCGCGGTCGACCACGGCGCCGAGGTAGAGTTCGTGCGCGACGTCGGCCGCCGAATCGACCAATACGACGCTAATCGGTTGCCCGTCGGGAGCGGATTGTTTTGTAACGAGTTGGGTGCCGAGCAACGCTCGGGCGGCCGCATGAACCTCGTCGATGCTTTTCGAGAATTTCACACCGCCGGCTTTACCTCGGCCACCCGCGTGTACCTGAGCCTTTACCAGCCACGCTTTCCCACCGAGGGCTTTCGCGTGTTCCCCCGCTTCTTCGGCCGATCGGGCCGGTTTTCCGGGCAGTATTGGGATCCCGTAATCCTGAAACAACATCTTTGCTTGGTATTCATGGAGATTCATTGCTTTTCCTACGATACATCATGAAATATTCGGTCCGCTTATCGTCTTATCGTCCGCAGTTCATGATCATTTACCCGCGAACACGTCTCTCGGCGTCGGAACAGGTTGCCAATCGAACTCAGTTTTTCCAAATTACCGGGCGACTAAATGCGCTCCCCGCCCGGTACCCCGGGGTTTCGCCGGCGGCTTTTACCGGAACCCGAATACCGCCGGGGCGAGTGGAGATTGCCAAGCGTCGCATGGACGTCGCATTCGCCCAGTGAGACTATAGCGAATTACCGCACCTTATTGAACGGCGGCGGGAACATTCAATTTGCTTGGGCGAAGGGATCGACTCATGCCTTTACTACGTTTTGTGATCATTGCGGCCGTCCTGTGGTTTGCCGTGCGGATGGTCCGGCGCGTCGTGCGCCCCGGACCGGCGCGTAAAACTGAGCTCGGCTACCGGGGGAAAATGGTGAATTGCGAAGCGTGCGGCATCTACCTACCGGAGCAGGATGCAGTTTCGGTAGGTGACGACAAGTTTCGGTGCGACAAACATTGAACGCCGTATCCGGCGAACCCCGGGCACCAGCGAGCGGCCGACTACCGGTTTGTCGCATCGTTATACCGCAGAACTTCTGGTCGCTAAGGGGTGACTCATGACCCGGCAGAACCTGATGTTCTACCTGCTCGGTACGCTGATCACCCTGACCGGGTTTTTTGCGGTCATCGAACTTACCACACGCACCGTCTCCTGGGCGCGCGGGAACGGTTTCGGGCTCGCGTTGCATGAACTCGACGCGACCGATAACGCGATTAGCGACATCTATCAGTTTCACCCGTTTGCCGGGTTTGTGTTCAAGCCTAGGCGGCTACATCTCGGGGGACATCCTGCGCAGGAGGAGAAGGCGATCGTACGGACCGACGAGCACGGGTTTCTCTCAGAAGCAGACTTCTTACCTATTGCCAAGGGGGCCAACGAAATTCGCATCGCCACGATTGGGGCGTCGACCACCGCTAATATCAACCTGAGCTATGCAGATAACTGGCCCGGGCGCCTGGGAGAATTCGTCCAACAAGTATTGCCCGACAACAAAGTAACCGTCATCAACGCGGGCGTGCCGGGATTCAATACGGCCCAGAGTATCGGTAATCTGGCGCTGCGGGTGATGCCGTTCAAACCCGATGTCGTGATCGTCTATCACGCCTATAACGATCTCAAAGTTGTCCGTCCCGATTTCGAGGTTTTGCCCGATTACAGCAATTTCCATACGCGACCTTTCGGAGAGCACGAGCGGCCCAGCGTATTCATTAATGCGCTGAATACCAGTATGTTTTATGTGCGTGCCCGCAATTCATATCGCGCCTACAAGGACGCGACAGCCATCAATGATTTGATCGCCGGAACAAACAGACTCAGCCGGGTCCCGGATCGCGCCGCGGCGGTATTCGAGCACAATATCCGGATGTTGGTTGCCTGTGCTGTCGGCGGCGGTGCGAGAGTCGTTTTGTCGTCGTTCGCGACGTTGCATGCGCTGGACGAGGACTACGAGAGCAACGCGCTGACTGCCGAGTTGACTCCGCGCGAGCACAAGGAACTCGTAGCGATTATGCGTTTTACACCCGGGCTGACTTTGAAGGGCATATTCGACGGAATAGCCCGCTATAACGAGGTCTTGGAGGCGGTCTCGAAGGAACTCAATACCGGTTGGGTGGATAATGCCAAGCTCGTCGCGCATAGCGACGAGAACTTCATCGATCGAGTTCATTTTACGCGTGCCGGCGCCGACCGGATGGCTAGGAATTTCCTGTCCGCCACACTTCGGCAACTGCGCGGTGGGGCGACGGAGAGCGCCAACTCGGTCGCCGAGTAGCACGCGCACGCCGGCGCGCGTCCAAGGGCATCGCGGTATCGCAGCTCGCCGGCGCAACGCAGCTAACGGTTAAGGGGCGACTGAATTGAGCAAGCCTGAGCGACTGATTGGATTTTCTGCCGGTACCAGTGAACGTCCGTGGCAGGCGTTACGCTATTTTTGCCTGTACCGGATCGTGATTTCGGGATTGTTCGCATTGCTAGCGGTCTTCGCGAAATTGCCGCCTAACTTTACCGATTTCAACGTCCAGCAATTCACCCTCGCCGCATCCGCCTACCTCGGTTTCGCGGTCGTCGCGCAGATCGCTGCAGAGCGCCGCTGGGCTTCGGTGCGGCTGCAGGTATCCGGGCAGGTCTTGCTGGACATAATCGCTATCACCGCTTTCATGCACGCGAGCGGTGGCGTCGGCGGCGGCTTCGGTATGTTGCTGGCGGTCGCCGTCGCCGGCGGCTGTCTATTCGTTCCACCGCGAGCGGCGGTTTTTTTCGCCGCGCTCGCGACGCTTGCAGTTCTCGGCGAAACCGCGATGGGCCTTTGGTATTTGGACTACCCGATTGCAAGTTACCCGCAAGCCGGCCTGCTCGGCGCGACGCTGTTCGGGATCGCGTTGCTCGCCTCTATCCTGGCCGAACAGGCGCGCCGCAGCGAAGCCCTGGCGGCGGAGCGCGCGATCGACATCGAGAATCTATCGCGGTTGAACGAGCACATCGTGCAACGTATGCGAGCAGGTATCATCGTGCTGAACGATTCACATCAGACGGTACTGATCAATGAGGCCGCGATGTCGATGATCGGCGGCAACACCGATGCGCGAAAAGACCGGCGGACCCCGATACCGGCACCTTTAGCCGATGCTCATCGGCGCTGGCGTGCCGATGAGATCAACCGGAAGACTCCCCTGGAATTAGAAACTCAGGGGCCCGAAGTAATCGTCTCATTCACTCGTCTCGGATCCGAAAGTTCCAGCGGGACGCTGGTGTTTCTCGAGGACGCGGCCGAAGTGAGACAGCGTGCGCAGCAACTCAAGCTGGTTTCTCTGGGCCGCCTGACCGGGAGCATCGCCCACGAAATCCGCAATCCCCTGGCCGCGATTAGTCACGCCGGACAGTTGCTGTCGGAATCGCCGCAGCTGGCCGAGCAGGATCGGCGGCTCACCGAGATTATCGGCGAGCATTCCCGACGAATGAACAATATAATCGAAAACGTGATGACCATAGGCCGGCGCAAGCTGACGATCGCTGAAAGTTTCTCTTTGCGCCCCTGGTTGGAACAGTTTCTGAACGAGTTGAAAGAGCGTAAGGAGTTAGCCGATGCGGACGTACACTGCGACTGGTTGGACGATGCGCTCGTGGTTCGCATGGACACGAGCCAGTTGCACCAGGTTTTGTGGAATCTGTGCGAGAACGCGTTACGCTACAGTCGTGAGCAGCCCTTGCTGTCTTTTATCTGCGGCCGTGAAACCGGATCGGCGCGCTCTTACATAGACATCGCCGATAGTGGCCCCGGAATGAGCGATAAAGTTGCAGAACAAGCGTTCGAGCCGTTCTATACTGGAGAATCTTCGGGTACGGGGCTCGGACTTTATATCGCGCGAGAATTGTGCGAGTCGAATCAAGCTTCACTTACGTTGACCGCGCGTGGCCAGCGAGGCTGCCGGTTTTTGATCAAGTTCGCGCACCCGGACCGGCAGCAAATGACCGATTGATATGGCCACTCACCACGCTTTGATTGTCGACGATGAGCCGGACATTCGCGAGTTACTCGCGATCACGCTCGCCCGTATGGACATCGATTGTACGACCGCCGCCGATGTCGCCGAAGCCAAAGCCTGTTTGTCGGCGCGCAATTTCGATATCTGTCTTACGGATATGCAACTACCCGATGGGAACGGCCTCGACCTCGTAGCCCATATTCAGGACCGCAGCCCCGATCTGCCGGTTGCCGTGATCACTGCCCACGGCAACATGGAGTCGGCGATCCAGGCGCTCAAGTCGGGCGCGTTCGATTTCGTCAACAAGCCGCTCGACATCAACGACCTG
Source organism: uncultured Enterobacteriaceae bacterium (assembly GCA_964523765.1). GTDB lineage: Bacteria > Pseudomonadota > Gammaproteobacteria > UBA11873. The sequence goes on along the minus strand of CAZFZX010000003.1, from coordinate 10,457 downwards.
CGTAAGCTCGTTCAGCAAGCGATCAAAGTGGGTGAGGTCGCTGAGCCTGGCGGCAAAGCCTTGATCGGCCGGTCCCCGAGTATCGAGAAATTGCGGGAGACCATTACCAAACTAGCGCGCTCCCAGGCACCCGTGTATATCAGCGGAGAATCGGGAACCGGTAAAGAATTGGTTGCGCGCTTGATACACGAACGGGGCCCGCGTGCAGGACACGAGTTTGTACCGGTGAATTGCGGTGCGATTCCGCACGATCTCATCGAGAGCGAACTCTTCGGCCATACCAAAGGCAGCTTTACTGGCGCGACGGCCGACAAACTCGGGCTTTTTCAAACGGCCAATCTCGGGACCCTGTTTCTGGACGAAGTGGCGGATCTCCCCTTACAGGTGCAGGTCAAATTGCTGCGCGCAATCCAGGAAAGACGCGTTCGTCCTATCGGTGCCACCCAAGAGGTCCCCGTGGATTGCCGGATCTTGTCGGCAACCCACAGGAACCTGGAGCAGGCGGTTGAAGACGGAAGCTTCCGCCAGGATCTTTTTTATCGCGTCAACGTGATCGAGCTCAAGGTGCCCGCATTGCGCGATCGGGCCGGTGATATTTCGCTGCTAGTAGAGCATTTTCTTGAAGCCCAAAGCACTCAGCTCGGAGTGACGCCGCCGGCGCTGGCGGCGGCGGCGCTCGAAGCACTCCGGAACTATCCGTTCCCTGGTAACGTTCGTGAACTCGAAAACGTGTTGGAACGGGCGCTGACGCTATGCGAGGGCGACGTCATCGACGTCGCGGACCTGAGACTCCCGGAGACAGTTACCGACACCGATATCGACACCGCGCCCGTGGACGCAGGGGAACTGCAAAGTTATCTAGATGATGTAGAGCGTGAACGCATCCTGCAGGCGCTTGAGCAGACCCGCTGGAACAAGACCCAAGCAGCGAAGCTGCTGGGGATCAGTTTTCGCGCGCTACGGTACAGGCTGCAGAAGCTGGATCTGGATAAGCCCTGAGCCGCCTTTCTATCGGCGTCCATCAGGCGCCGACTGTTCGGGCGGTTCGTGCAGAGCGGACAAACCGAGCTGTAGAGGTGACGCTGAACGTCACATATTGACCATCGTCGCCCGTCTGCGTCGGCCCTGGCGGCGGTTCAGGCGGCGCGCCCGGCCTGGCGATCCGGCTGGAAGCCGCGCCGTTATAGGGTTATTGTCCTTTTCGGCTATTTTGGCACGGAGTATGCCTGTGATAGGTCAGCGCGCTAGCGGGTCCGCTCGAGAGCGCAGGAAATCCGCTAACGGGCCAAGAATTTACGAACTCGGTCCACAAACAGAGTTGCTCTCAGGAGAAAGATGAAATGAACAGAATACAAAAAGGTTTTACCCTTATCGAACTCATGATCGTTGTCGCGATCGTCGGTATATTGGCCGCGGTAGCCATCCCGGCCTATCAGGATTACACCGTCCGGGCTCAAGTGACGGAAGGTTTGAGTCTCGCTACGGCAGCCAAGGTTGCGGTATCGGAGTTCTTCGCCACCAACGGCGGCCTGCCGAACAGCAATGCTTCTGCCGGTATCGCCACCTCCGAGAGTATCTCGGGTAACCACGTCAATAATGTCAACATCCCGAGTAGTGGTCTGATTACTGTCGTCTTCTCGGCGACTGCAGTTGTTGGTGACACGATTATCCTGACGCCGAACACCGCAGGTGGACGCGTGGCTTGGGACTGCGCGGACGGCACCCTGGCGCCGCAATATCGCCCGTCCTCATGCCGTTAGTAGAACGTCATACCTTAGTCAACTAGGAACGATAAAAGACGCCCAGTCCTAGACTGGGCGTCTTTTTTTTAGGCGGCGGGGGCCCCGATAGGAGGGTTTTCAGGGCGACCGCCGTTGCTAACATCGACAAATGTCCGAGAGACCGCTGAGACCAGCATCCCGAGGCCTAATAGACGCCCGCACCGTACTGCTCGGGTCGATGCTGCTGGCTCTGCTAGCCTATCTTCCCGGCATGACCGGCGGATTCGTCTTCGACGATTACGTCAATATCCTCTTCAACGACGACCTGCGCGCTGAAACGCTGACATTCTCGGATCTTCTGCAGGCCGGATGGTCGGGCGTGGCGGGGCCGCTCAAACGCCCGCTGGCAATGATGAGTTTCGCGCTCAATTTCGCGACCACCGGAGACTTCGTTGCCGGTTTCAAACTGACCAATCTCTGCATCCATCTCGTCAACGGCGTTTTGTTGTTCTTGCTCTTGCGGCTGATCCTGGAGGCACACGCCAACCGGATCGGTCGTGCGGAAGTGAACCTTCCCATGCTCGCCGCCGTAGCTACCGGAATATGGCTGGTACATCCTCTCAATCTGACGTCGATTCTCTATGTCGTCCAGCGGATGAACAGTCTTGCGACCCTGTTTTCACTGGCCGCGATGGTCTGTTACTGCGCCGGGAGACGGCGTCTCGAACGGAGCGAGGCAGGGGCCTGGTGGTTCATCGGTGGCGGCGTGCCTTTGTTTACGGTCTTCGGGATATTGAGTAAAGAGAATGCGGTCCTGACCATACCGTTGATTGCATTATTGGAGTTGTGCTTTTTCCGTTGGCACACCCCTACAGCGCGTGACCGAACGGTGCTTATTGTCCTGTTCGCGGTGGTCCTGGTGCTCCCGGCAGCGGCCGCACTGGTCTATCTCGGCATCAACCCGGATTACCTCGCCAGCCATTACGCCGGGCGGCCGTTCACCCTTTCGGAGCGTCTGTTCACCGAAGCGCGCGTTCTGTGGTTCTACTTGTCGCTGCTTCTCGTGCCCAATCTTGGCCGCTTTGGTCTGCACCACGACGATTACGAACTATCGACCTCCTTCGTCGATCCCTTATCCACCGCCGTTGCCCTCGGCGGAATCGGCTTTGCGATTATCTTCGCGGTGTCGATGCTGCGCCGGCGTCCTTTGGTGACGTTCGCCATCGGGTGGTTCCTGATCGGGCACGCCCTGGAATCGAGCGTCGTGGCGCTCGAATTGGTGCACGAACATCGCAATTATCTACCGGGAGTGGGCGTCATCCTGGCGGCGACTTACGGGTTAGCGGTCCTGTTCAGGAGATATCTGGGTACCGTTGGGCTACGGTTGCTCGGCGCCCTGGTCATCTCGTTGTATGCGGCCGTGACCTTTATTCGAGCTGGCGACTGGAGCGATCCGATCACACTGGCTGTTGTCGAGGCCGAACGACATCCGAACTCGTTTCGTGCGGTCTACGACCTGGGTCGAATCGAAGTCGGCCTGTATGATTTGTCAGGCGATGAACGTCATTATCAGAACGCATTGAAGCATCTCGAACGCTCCGCGGCGCTCGACAAGACCGCTAAACGACCGTTGGCGGCATTAATGAAACTGGAATACGCGCATGGCCGCGAGCCCAAACCCGAGTGGAAAGCCGAATTGCAGTACCGGTACCAAAATACGTTATTCCACGTATCGGAGACTTTGGATTTGCATCGGATCATAAAGTGCCGCGCGACCCGAGCCTGCAGGTTTCCGCCGAACGAGATCGTGGCGCTGATTCAAGCGGCCCTGTCGAATCCGTCGATCCCGCCCTATTCGAAGGCACAACTGTTGATTGATTTGGCAGTGTTCTACGTCAACGAAGCGGGTGACTTCCGCCCCGCAATGAACCTCCTGGACGACGCCGTCGATCTGTTCCCGCACGAGTTTGAGTTTCGTAAGATCCGGGCACAGATCTATGTAATGGCAGGTCGTTACGCTGAGGTGGACGACGAGATCCGTTACTTGCGGTCGGTATCGGTTTGGCGGGACCAGTTGCGCCCGCCGCTGGCGGCAATCGAAGCCCTGGAGCAGCGGTTGCGCGAGGCGAGAAATGACGGCGGCTAGCATCCTCCGGCGGCCACAGTACGCATTGGTTCTCATACTGGCCTTAACGACGCTGGCCTATTGGCCTGGTCTCACCGGCGGTTTCGCCTTCGATGACTATCCTAATATCCTTCTCAATCCGGCGATCACAGACAGCGACCTGTCGGTGACGGGTCTGGCGAACGCCGCTTGGTCGGGAGTCGCCGGCCCGCTGAAGCGCCCGATCGCGATGATCAGTTTCGTACTCAACTACGACACCACGGGCGGTTCACCGCTCGCGTTCAAGTTGACGAATCTCGGCATTCATCTGCTCAACGGGCTGCTCGTGTTCTGGTTCGCGATCCTTATTCTGCGGGCACGAGCGGCGCTGCGCGGCGCGCCCCGCATTGTGGATCTTGCTCCGTGCGCGCTTGCGGTTAGTGCGATCTGGCTTATCCATCCGTTAAACCTCACTTCCGTGCTCTATGTCGTGCAACGAATGACTAGTCTCGCCGCGACATTTTCGCTGCTCGCGATCATCTGTTTTTGTCTTGCCAGGTTTCGTATGATCGGCGGGCGGCCCGGCGGTAATCTATTTCTTTTTTTCGGGTTTTTGACGTTCGCGGCGATGGGCGCGTTGAGCAAAGAAAACGCGCTGCTCGTATTGCCGCTCGCAGCCCTGACGGAGGTTTGTTTTTTTCGTTTGAGAACGAACAAACCCCGGGACCGATTTCTTCTTCTGTTGTTCTTCAGCGTTATCCTGGTCATTCCGGGCGCGGCCGTATGCTCGTATCTCTTCCTCCATCCCGATTGGTTGAGTTCGCTGTATGAAGGACGCCCGTTCTCCCTGTTGGAGCGTGGATTAACAGAGACGCGGGTGCTGTGGTTCTACGTTGCATTGCTGCTGTTGCCGCGGCTTAAGCAAATGGCATTGTTTCATGACGATTTTGCGGTGTCGGCAGGGTTGTTTGATCCCATGACGACGGTCTTCGCCGTGGCGGCCGTCATTGCCTCTATCGTACTGGCGATCGCTTGGATACGCCGTTTCCCGATGTTCGCCTACGCGATCTTGTGGTTCGTGATCGGCCACGCCATGGAATCGACCTTGATTCCTTTGGAGCTAGTCCACGAACATCGAAATTACTTTCCCAGCGTCGGTCTCTTCCTCGGAATCGCCGTTGGGGTTGTCGAGTTCGCGAGAATTACGGGCGCACGTTGGCTCCCGTCGACCGCCGCCTGTGGTTCCTACCTGGTGTTCGGTGCGTTGACACTCCTGCGTGCGGGCGACTGGAGCGATCCCGTGACGCTCGCTTCAATCGAAGTCGAGAGGAACCCCCGATCTTTTCGGACGGTTTACGAGTTCGGACGAATACAATATGGCCTGTACTTGATGCGCCACGATGAGCGGGATTATCACAATGCTATCGCGACCCTCGAACGCTCATTGGATTTGGATCCCAGCGCAAAGCGCCCGATCGTTGAGCTAATGAAGGTGACCTATGTGCACGGCGACGAGCCGAAACCGGCTTGGAAAGAGGAACTCGTTCGGCGCTACGCCGACACCTCGTTTGGCCACACCGAATGGGTCGATCTCCACAATCTGGTCAAATGCCACGCCGAGCGCGAATGTGAGTTTCCGCACGGTACGGTCATCGAATTCTTCGCGGCGGCACTGTCGAATCCTACCGTCTCTCAGCACACACGCGCCCAGCTAATGGTCGATCTCGGGATCTTTTATGTCAATGAGGTCGGCGATTATGGTCCGGCGATAGCGCTCTTGGACGACGCGGTCAAAATCAGGCCACGTGAATTCGATTTCAATGCGGTCCGCGCCGAAATTCTGGTGCTGACAGGACGCTTAGACGAGGCCGAGGAAGCGATCGACTATCTCGGCAGCATCGATACGTGGGACGACTATTTCCGTACTCCACAAACACGTGTAGCCGAACTCGAGCAAATGTTACGCGGGCGCCGTCAAATTCGTGGCGACTGACCCGCTTGTGGATCATTCTATCTACCGCCGACTATTTATTGAATGAAACCGAGTTCGCCCCCGAAAGTTTTTCGCGTGCGCGGCGGTTTTCTCCTCGCCAGCGGCGCAATACCCCGCAGCCTCTTGGGTCGAGGATCTTAATGCAGTTCATAATCCGCAAATGGTGCCGAACATAGAACTACAGAGACTCCATGATTTTTGTGCAAGCGGCGCGCCCGTTGGCGGATCCGAATACAATGAACTGGCAGGTCGAACCTACCTTACCGGTTTGATCGAAACGGCGAGTGCGGCTGGGGTGCTATTGGAAATCGGAGACCAGACAACCCGTGCGAATGTTGTCTATTACAGGATTGAATATGACCGCTTGAGAGGTTGAATGGACCGCAAGAAGCGCCGTCTCCGGCAGAGCATCGAAGTCGGTAATGTCTAGGCACAATACGTTGCCGACGAAGTTTTGGGTGGTGCCTCCTCTTGACCATACAGATTACCGATAGCTAGCGAGTATCGAGAATTGAAGATTCTATTCGATATCAACCACCCCGCCCACGTGCATTTCTTCAAGCACCCCGCGCGGCTGCTGCAGCAACGCGGTCACGAGGTTCTGTTTACCAGTCGCGATAAGGATATCACCCTACAGTTATTGGACGAACTCGGTCTCCAGCACCGCGTGTTGTCGTCAATGGGAGGGAAAGGCATGGTCTCCCTGGCGGTAGAACTGCTGACTCGCAACAGAGCGCTGTATAAGGTAGTAAAGGCGTTTAAGCCGGATGTAATGGCATCGATAGGCGGAACGTTTATCGCTCACGTTGGTTTTCTCAGCGGCGTACCTTCGTTGGTCTTCTATGATACGGAGAACGCGACCTTGCAAAACGCGATTACCTATCCGTTAGCGAGTTGCGTGATTGTTCCGCGCTGCTATCAAGCGTGGCTCCCGAAGAAACGTCATATTCGGTATGCGGGTTACCACGAACTCTCCTACTTGGCCCCTAACCGGTTCTCGCCGGATAAAGAAATCGCAATCGCCAACGGTCTCGATCCCGAACGGCCGAATTACTTCATCCGATTGGTATCCTGGCAGGCAAACCATGATATCGGAGAAGGTGGCTGGAATGTGTCGTTACTTGAAAAGGTCGTCGCTAGTTTAGCAGAGAACGGCCGGGTACATATTTCGGCGGAGGCAGGATTGCCCGATCAATTTGCCGAGGCCAATTATCGCGGCGACGTCGCAGCGGTTCATCACGTCATGGGTTTTTGCGAACTGTTCATTGGTGAAAGCGCGACGATGGCTTCGGAATGCGCGGTATTGGGCGTTCCCGCAATTTATGTCGCGAACACGGGTCGCGGTTATACGGACGAACAAGAAAAGCGCTACAAACTAGTGGCAAACGTAGCACAACTGGAGTGGCGCACGGTAGCTCCCGCGCTGGAAAAATTTCTCGACTACGGCGAGGATCAATGCCAACGGCTGCGGCAGCAATTACTTGCGGACTGTGTCGACGTCGCGGAGTTCGTCGTGGAATCTATCCTCGATTACCGGCAGATGCTCGCCACCTACCAGTCAGGGAACCATTGAAGTGTGTGGTATAGCCGGATGGTTTTCTCCGTCAACCTCATCGGACAACGATCGGCATTCACTACAACGAATGGGCGACAGCATTGCCCACAGAGGCCCCGACGCCGAAGGCTTTGCTTTCATCGACCACGCCAACTTCGCGCATCGACGCCTCGCGATTCTCGATCTCGAAAACGGCCGGCAACCGATGTTCGACACGAGTCGTCGCTGCTGTATTGTTTTTAACGGCGAAATATACAATTTTCGTGAACTGCGACAACAACTGGCTGACGGCGGCGCGGTGTTCAAGACCCAAAGCGATACCGAAGTAATACTGCAGTTGTATCTGTTCGAAGGAATAGCCGGATTCTCTAAACTGCGCGGCATGTACGCTTTCGCGCTGTGGGACGCCCAGACCCAGTCCGGTTTCTTGGTCAGGGACCCGCTCGGCATAAAGCCTCTGTTCTATCAACGGGGAAAAACCGGTGAACTCGTCTTCGCCTCGGAGGCCAAGGCGATTCTGGCCCGGGACAACGCGACGGGATGCCTGGACGAAGCCCAGCTGCATTCGGTGATGAATTTTCGGTATATCACGGGTAACGGCTCGCTGATACGAAATGTTTCCCAACTGGCGCCCGGCACCATTATGCGTTGGCGCGTAGACGGGAGCACCACCACCACCAGCATAGCGGGGCCCAACGACGCGGGGCTCGCCGGTGAACAAGAATCGGTACTCGAATCGCTTCGGGCGTCGGTGCTTCGTCATCTCGTCTCCGATGTCGAAGTGGGCGCCTACCTTTCGGGCGGCGTCGATTCGGCCACTATCGTTGCTTTGGCGAACAACCTTAATCCGGGCTCGGTACGAACCTTTACCGTCCAGGCCGGCGACGATCCGATGGAAGCCGAGCACGCGGCCCGAACGGCACAGTTGCTAAGCGTGGAAAACCTGCAGCAGACCCTGGCCATTGACGCCCGCAAGGAACTCGCTCAGCTGATCTGGCACCTGGAAGTCCCCAAGGTGAACTCATTACAGGTCCTGAAGGTCGCACAACATGCTTCACAACATGTCAAAGTTGCCCTCTCCGGGGTTGGCAGCGACGAACTGTTTCTAGGGTACAATCTCTACAGCATCGCTCGCACTATTCATTTGGCATCCGGCATTGTTCCCAGTGGATTACTAAACGCTGGCGGGACGGCCGCCCAGATGGCGATCGACACCTTCAGCCACATCCCCTGGTCAGAGCCGTGGCGGCTCACCGAAATCATCAAACAGTTACCGAACTGGCCGCGCGTTTATGCGTTAATCAGGAACGTCTGGGACACCCCGGACATGCGGCGCACAATCTACGGTCCGCGAATGCTCGATCAATCCCTGCCGAACCCTTACCTGTGGCTGGAAGAGCAATGGCCGAAGAACCCGGATCCGATCCTGGCGATCAGAGAATTCGAGTGGCGGCACAAAATGGTCAACGATTTACTTTGGCAGGAAGATCGCTGCAGTATGGCGATGGGCTTGGAGGTCCGGGTTCCCTTTGTAGATCAGGATTTGAAAGGCGCTTTGTGGCGGCTCGATCGCAAAACATTGATGCCGAAAGGGCAAAAGAAAGGCTTGCTGAAACAGAGCATAGCGTCCCTGCTTCCCGTGGAGATTCTTAATCGTCCCAAAAGCGGCTTTCAAGTGGACGCAGCGGCTTTCTTTGAGTCCCAGTTATCTTCCTTGGCGGACGAGTTCTTATCGAGGGAGTACACCGAAACCGTGGGTTTGTTCAATCCCGATTTCATTGCCCGGGTTCGGGGTTTGCCCCAGGCGAAGGCGACTCGTTGGCATTACTTTATGCTTTACCTCATGCTTGGTGTACATCTGTGGGTAGAGATTTATGAACGCGGCAACAGATCTCTGAGTTAGACAATGACGCCGCCGCCGGATATCGACGCCCTTATCGATGCAGTGTATCGCTACAGCAGAAGCAGCCAGTATAAAGGCCATAACAAACACGATGGGCTCAACAGTCCCATTCTCAATGCGCTGCTGGGGTGGGGGAAATGGCCGCGTATGGTGGCGATACAAGGCGTCATGCGTTTCCCGATCAACTTGAGACCCTTGCTATTCACGCCGAAAACCTATAACCCGAAAGGTCTGGCGCTCTTTACCTTGGGTCTGCTCGATCGTTACGAGACTCACGGCGATAGCCACTTTTTGGAAGAGGCAAAGCAGTTGCTAGCGTTGCTGGATACGATCGCCGCGTCGGGTCGTTGGACCGGCAAAGCTTGGGGCTATCATTATCCCTGGCGGGACCCGGGATTTTATGCCCCCTCGAACACTCCCAATGCTGTGGTCACCGCCTTCGTATGTGAAGCTTATCTGCAGGCGTATCGGTTGACGCAAGACGACCACTATCTCGACGTCGTTGGTAGCGCCATCGGATTCTTCTGTACGGATCTGAAACGCCTAAAGGAGACCGACGATCAATTGTGTTTGGGCTACATGCCGCTCCCGATGTCGATGCGGGTGATGGACGTCAGTATTCTGGTCGGGGCGGTCATTTCCCAGTATGTTCAATTAAGTGAAGACCAAACCCATAGCGACACGGCTCGCCGGCTGGTTAATTATGTCGTGAAACAGCAAACCGAAGAGGGAGCGTGGTTCTATACGGACCCGCCTACGGATTCCCATATCCGTCATGATAATTACCATACTGGGTTTATACTGGACGCGCTGGACCGCTACATGGCGGCGACGGAAGATCGACGTTGGCAGACACACTACGATCGTGGGTTGGTGTTTTATGCAGATAAACATTTCGCCGCGAACGGCGCACCGCGATGGATGAGTGATGTGGAATACCCGTACGATATACACGGTGCAGCACAGGGAATATTGACCTTTTCCCGGCACCGACAAGACTATCCGGATTTGGCAGCAAAAATCGTCGACTGGGCGATCCGCAATATGTACGATCCTAGCGGGCGCTTCTATTATCAACAAACGCGCTACATTACCAAACGATTTACTCTCTTGCGCTGGTGCAACGCTTGGATGGCCCGTGCCCTGTGTAGCTATCAAAAAGTATGAGTGCACAACTTGAC
>CAZFZX010000002.1:35351-79053 GCA_964523765.1 uncultured Enterobacteriaceae bacterium | reverse complement strand
CCGGACCGCCTCATCCAGTTCATTGATGTCGATCGGTTTATGGATATAGTCGTCCGCGCGACCTTTCATCGCCTGAATCGTGCTGTCCATATCGTGGTAGGCGGTGATCATGATCACCGGAACCTCTGGTAAGAGTTCCTTGAATTCGCGCAGCCCCTGTAAACCATCCCTCCCGGGCATTCGGATATCGAGGATAATGAGATCGGGCGGCATTTTGTCAATTGCCACCAGCCCTTCATCGACGCTATGCGCGAGGCTCACTTCGTGATCCTGTCCGCGCAGATGCAGCTGCAGGGTGCGGCAGCTAGCATCGTCGTCGTCGATAATGAGGAGCCTACTCATTACGTCGCGGATGCTTTCAGCCGACTCGGGCTCGCATCGTCAAGACTCGACCGTTTCGCCTCGAGATCGGCACCCGCAGCGAGACCGATAGGGAGCAACACGACAGCGCGGCTTCCGCTGTTCTCGTTGGACTCCAAGTGGACAGTCCCCAGGTGTTGCTCAATGATCCGTCTGACGATTGCCAAGCCGAGCCCCGTGCCTTTCGCCTTCGTGGTAAAAAACGGTTCGAATAGCTTTTCACATTGCGTTGGATCGATCCCTCGACCGTTATCGGCTACTTCTATTCGTACGAATGGTTGTTCGCTACCGATCTCTAGCCGCGCGGTGACTCCGATTTCGCCCGTTTGGACGCCGTCGGTCGCGTGCGCAGCGTTAACGATGAGGTTGGTAAACGCCTGGCGGAGTTTTCGCGGATCGGCGTTGAGCATGGGCAAGCCCGGCTGGTAACTCGAAATCAGCCGAACATGATGATGCTCGATGGATCTTTGGGACGCGATGATCGTTTTTTCCAGCAATTTGTCGATACTAACCCACTCTGGTTTCAGTGCATCGGGCCTTGAAAAACTCAAAAGGTCGTCCAGAATTTCCTCCATGTAGGCGACTTGTTCCAGGGCAATTTTCTTAAGTTCGTCCTGGTCGTGCGTCGCCGCTTTCGGTGCCCGTTTACCGAGGATCTGCAAGCCCATTTTTACCGACGACAGCGGGTTTCGCAGGTCGTGCGCGACCATGGTTGCCATTCTGCCCATTGCCGCCCAAGCCTGGTTTTTTACGAGTTCCCGGTTGCGCTCTTCCACTTCCTTTTCGAGGCGTTTGCGTTCGGTAATGTCCTCTTTGACGGCAAGATAGTGCGTGATTGCCCCGTCGCCGTCTCGGATCGCAGAAATACTCGCAGCCTCCCAATACAACTCGCCGTTTTTTTTGCGGTTTTGGAAAACGCCGTGCCACTCCCGTCCGGCACTGATCGTCTCCCACAGATCGTCATATTCGTTCGAACTCGTCTCACCGGATTTCAATACACGTGGGTTTTGGCCGATGACCTCTTCGAATGTATAACCGGTCAATTGCGTGAACTTCGGGTTTACGTATTCGATGTCGCCGTGCTTGTCGACGATCATCACGATGCTGGGGCTTTGCTGAACTGCGCTGGACAGCTTTCGCAATTCACCTTCAACGCGGCGGGCTTCGGTGACGTCTTCGCCAATAAACGTCACACCGGTCACCGTGTGGTTGCGGTCCCGCATGAGCGAAATATTCCATTTGACGATATGGCATCGATCGCGCTCGAACTCCATTTCGCTCTCGTATTGCAGCGGGGCGTCGTCGGCTTCGAGATTATGAAAAAGTTCTTGCGCGGCCGGCTCCCGTTCGTGAGGCGAAAAATCCGCGATCCAATTCAATCCGATCACCTGGTCGTACGACAACGCCGTAAACCCGAGGAACGCTTCGTTGCAAAAATTGATTCTCCCCTGACGATCCATGCTTATCGCCAGCAATTTCACATTTTCCAGTGTTTCACGGAAGCGTTTTTCGAATTCGACTTCTACCTGCGTGTCCTGATGTCTCGCCCGCACAACGGCGAGGAGCGCCGAGCCGGCGAGCAAGATCAGCATACTCAGAATATACGGGGTGGCGTGTTCAGCGAATGTGGCAGTGGCTGCGATCCTCGTAGGAGGGACGTGTGAGACGATTTTCCAAAAAAAGTTTTGGCCAGATTTATCGCCGATGTTCACACCGAATATTTGTTGTTGGTCGTTAATGAAAGACGACGGTGTGATCGTACTAAACGTGAATAAGCCGGCGGCGCCTGAAATTTGACCGACGCCGTCGGCGCGGATGCTTTTCCACGCGTCCGGGTGCAGCTCGGAAAATGTTTGCTCGTCGCCGAACATGAATCCCCACTCTCTGCCGGGTTCGGCGCTGCTCAACCAAAAACCATCGCTATTTAGCAATACGGTATGGTCGGCAATATTCGAGACGGAGGTTCGAAAACCGCGGAGCAGTTTGTTGCCGAGGTAGTTCAGTAATATGACGGCTCGCTTATTCCCCGCGGGATCATAAACTGGTGTCGCGAACCGCATTACCGCTTTGTAGGGTTGTTCAATCTCTCCCCGCTCCACATTCAAATCGAGAGGCGACATGTAGACTTGCCCGCGGCTGAGTTCCCACGCTGCGTTGAAGTAATATCGTTCACTTTTGTCTTGTAGTTCAGAGATCGGTACGACGGTTGGTTGGCCGTCGTTGTAGTTTATTCGGACGATTTCGGCACCGCTTTCGTCCAACAAGCGAATTTGGTCGTAGAGTCCTTTGCGCCGACTGAACTTTACGAATTCGTTCGCGATATTTTCGGTCTTCGCCAACTCCGATCGTGGAAAGAGGGTCTGTAGTTGACCGTGTTCCGATAGGTATAGAACATCGGAGACGACCCCGGTCAGGTCCTGAGTGATCGCCTTGTTCCCGAGCGCTACGTTGAGGCGCTCGTCCGATCGAAGCGCTTCGCCCTTAGTTTTCGAAATTGAGAAGTAATGATAACCGCCGGCAAGGACCAGTAGCGCGGCCGGCAACATGAAGATGAGCAGGGATTGCCCGGCGATCTCCCGAAAATCGCGGTGGGTCTTCATGGTCACTCGATGAATCTATCGGCCGATCGGTCGACGCCGCGAGCAACGAAGTCGTAATCCGGCAGGTCTCTCCGGTACGGCTTGTCGGGAAGGCGCCCAGCGGCCGGCCGCGCGTACCTGCGATCCGGGACCCACCGTTTTGCGGCAGTTTTCAGTTAAGACACCGTCGGCACGCCGCGTCCTTCTCGGAGTCCAAGTCCTGGGTCCAGACTTCGCGAGGGCGGCGGAACGTTACGTGGCGTTCGGTCCATGTCCTGTCGTATCTTTTCCGCCACTTTGTACGCGCGGGCGATCCGGTCCCGTATCGATACTCCTCCGCGATAGTTTGCTTCGAGGTGCAAACCGGGCAGATCGCGTATCCGGTCGTCCATTGCACGCATACGGCTATAGTAGGCATTGTGGTAGAGAGGAAGCGCGCGCGGGTGGCGGACTACCCGCACCATCTCCGGTTCTTCTGCCAACCCGATAAGTTCCTCGAGCGAGTCCATCGTCCGGGCGATCGTGAGCGGGTCGTCCCACGTGCACGCGCGGGGACTGCATGCACCGCCGAGATAACTCGTCAAGAGTATCTTGCCCGCCGGCGCCCGCTCCGGGAACACACTGCTCATCCAAAGGCAGCCGCTGGCGGAATACCGGGATCGCGGTGGCGTCAGGAAACCGCCGCCATCCAATGGGTGCCGCGTTGCGGCGTTCGAAAAACCCGTGTGGACGACCGTAATAGGCGCATATTCGATGTCTTTGAGCGGCGCCGCAAGCTCCCTATCTACGGTGTCGAGGAGGTTTGCGGCGACGTCGGCAGGAACGCTCAAAATGATCTGTCGTGCTCTGCAGGTCATGCTGGACCGCTCGGTCTCGGCGGACGCTACCCAAGTCTTTCCGTCTCTGGTGAGTTCCGTAGCCCGGGCGCCGTAGCGGAAATCGACGGCCGGGTTGTTGCCCAAGGCGTCCACCAATGTTCCCATGCCTCCGGTGAAGGAAAACGTTTCGTTGGGATTAGCTGATCGGCGGCCGGATAGGCGGTGCGCGAGCACGCCCATCGTGAGGCTGCCGTAACGCTTTTCCAACGTTGTCAGTCGCGGCAGGCACGCGTACGCATTTGCGATCTCTGGGTCGGATGCCAGCGGACCGGCGATGTAGGGCCCCATGGCTTTGGTGAGCAATTCGCTCCCCAATCTGCGCGTGATGAATTCGCTTACGGTTTCGCGTTCGTGGCCCCCCCGCGGGATGAATGGTTCGGCAAGGAGGCGGAATTTGCCGCGGGTGCTCCACAAGGGAGAGGAGATCATTTCACCCAGTTTGTTGGGTACCGCGACGAGACGGCCGTCATGAACGATGTAACGAGCGGCCGTCGGCCGCCGCATCGTTTTGTAGTGCTCCAATCCGGTGCTGTCCAGGAACTCTCGAACCTCCGGGAGATAGTTCAATACCATCGTGGCGGCGTTCTCTAGGGAGTAACCATCGACCCATTGCGTACCGATCTTTCCTCCCGGACGAGTGTCTTGTTCCCAGAGTTCGACCGACGCACCGTCATGAGCCAGTATGCACGCCGCCGCCAGGCCGGAAATTCCGCCGCCGACGACCAGGACGTCTACATTGCTCAACGCGGTTGTTTCCATGGTTTCGAGTGCCCGAAGCGACGTGCAGAAAGCACGGCGAGATGCTGCGGCGTCACTTGCTGCTCTCCCAGCCCCGCAACGTAGGCCTCCGCACGTTTCCTCACCATTTTCCGCAGGAAAGCGGGCACCCGTTGGAGGCGCTGATCGGCTTCCGTGCTCCAGCTGACAACGGCGAGTTCGTCGGCGAGCAGCGGCTCGATAGGCACGTCCGCCTTGGGTTCGTACACGCACCAGGGGTCGGCGTCCATTAATTTGCCGCCCAGCGCGAGCGGTCGCGCCCGACAGCCGCCGCAGAGTTTCCGAAACTCACAGTCTCCGCAACGGCCGCCCAGTTCTGGTTGTCGTAACATCTGGAATGTTTCGGCGTTTTCCCAGATCTGCTCGAACGATTGCCGCCGGATGCTACCGACTTCTTCGGCGATATAGGGACACGCGGTGACGCCGCCCTGTGGCGTAATGCGGCAATAGTGGGTGCCGGCGATGCAGCCGTCGCCTTCTTTGCCGCTGATCCTGTTGACCAGAGCGTCGGGGTCACGTTGATAGGCGACTCGTTTGAAATGCGGAGCGCAGCGCGGGCGAATGATCAGACTCTGGTTGTGTTCCTGCAATTCGATGATTTCTTCGAGGAGTTTTTCATAGCGCAGTGGGCTGATGTCAGTAATCGATTCGCCGCGTCCCGTACACACGAGGAAGAAGAGATTGAGTACACGCGCTCCGCTCGCGGAAGCGAACTCGACCATCGACGGCAGCTCGTCGGCGTTGTCCTCGGTCACGGAAAAATGGATCTGAAAACTCAGGCCGTGTTGCCGGCAGTTTTCGATTCCAGCCATGGTTTTCGCCCAAGTGCCGGCTTGTCCGCGGAAACCGTCGTGTCGGGCCGAGTCGAGTGAGTCCACACTAATGCCGACGCCCAGCAGCCCGGCATCCTTGAGCGAACGGACGCGCGCTGCGGTCAACAGCGTCCCGTTGGTACCCACAACCATGGCGAGGTTCAGTCCCGCGCCGAATGCGGTGATCTCCTCGATATCCGATCTCACCAGGGGTTCGCCTCCGGTTAGTACGACCATCGTACCGTCACCGGCGCGCGAGACGTCTTCCAGCAAACGACAAACTTCTTCCGTATTCAATTCGGTCGGCGACGGCGCCCTCAGGGTTTTCGCGTCCAGATAGCAGTGGGCGCAGGCGAGATTGCAGCGTCGCGTCAGGTTGATCGCGATGAGCGAAAGGTCGTTCACGGTTTTCCGCGCGGGTCGTTCGGGTCGAGATGAAATACGCCGCGTTCCTGCCACTCTGATTTTACTGCATCGACTTCGGAATGACCGACCTTATCGACTCCGTGCCTTCTCGCCCACGATTCGATTTCCGTCATCAACATACCGCGTACCATCTCAGGCGCGCGCTCGATACGCTCTTTCGTCCCCGGCTCCCACGCCATGGTCTGGGTCGCCGCCTGCGCTCCGTCCTTGAAGGTATGCATGACTTGCTCGACCGCGGCTTCGTCGACTCGGCTCGCGCCATTTTGCGCGATGATGGCGTTTACGGCCTTGCGAGTCATATCGCGGCAGAATCCTTCCGGCACTTCGTCGAGCAGGGCGGTGGCGCCGGCCGTCCAGTCGACCGCGCCCTCATCGACAAGCGGCTCCCCGAGTTTTGCGAACGGACAAGCGCTCGGTTTTGCCGCCCGATCGGTCGATGGGGTTGTGGCCGTTGGCGCGGCTGCCATCATGCCCTCCATGGCTTTGCGCGCTTGGGTGAGCCCTTCCTCCACGACCAGTAGACTGATCTCCGCTATGCCTTTCGCCGCGGCATAGTTCTCGACGCGTTCGCGTGAGGCGTCCCGCATAAAACCCTCGGGCACCCGCATGAGACGCGCGAGCGCTGCAGCGTGCCAATGTAAGCCCGCCTTGTCGGGTGCCGTTTGCGTCTCGGTTACCGCCGCGGCTTCCTGCGATCGCGCGGTCTGTGCCGATAGGAATGATTCGAGATGTCCCGGTTCGACTCGCTCCGCCGCCTCTGCTCTAGCCTTTTTTTCGGCGCGCATTTGCAAATTACGGCGAACCGAATCTTCGTCGACAGTCTCGAGGAGCGCTTTTGCCGCGTCACTCCAGGGCATCGGGTCGAATACCTCCCGGGTTTTCAGTTCGCCCGCATCGTAGGCCGCGACAATCGATTCCATCGCCTGTTCAGCGTGCCCGGGCATGAGTTCCGCGGTGGCTTCTTCGACGATGCTTTCGGTAACGACGGTGTGCCCTCGTTCCTGCGCATAGCGGAGGATCGCCATGCGCGCCATGCCTTGCACGAAAGAGGGCACCCGTTCCATACGTTTTTCCGCTTCCTCGGTCCAGGTGATCGTAGCGTCGGCGACCGTTTCAATGCGCGGGTGATATTCCCGCTGGCCGAGCAACACCGCGCAGTCGACGTTTCGTAACAGGTTTTCCGCGTTTCCGCCGATGTCCAGGTCCGGGTCCGCATGAATGCCGAGCTTGCCGACGACAAGTAATGACGGATCGAGTTTTTGCAAATGCTTTTCGATCGCGTCATGCGGTTTACCGTCCACCAGCGTCGTTTCGATGGCAACGCCGAAATCGTTCGCGATTGCTTCGGCAATCGTGAGGTGTCCTTTGTAGATCTTCGCGAGCCCTGAATCGATGATGTCCTCGTGGAGTTGTTCTTGTTCTTTGAATCGAAATACCTTGCCGGCCTCTTCGGACAGAATTCCCGCAATGCGATTGAACGCTACGTAGTGATAGTAAGGATCAAACGCGGCGATGACGTGTACCGGTGTCTGCCAGTGATGGGCGAGCGATAATGCCGTGAGCAGCGCTCCGTAGGCTTTCGGTGATCCGTCGATCGCGACCGCGATGGGTCCGTCCGCCAATCGCCGTTGCGGGTCTTTGATCACCAAAGTATCGATTTCGGCGCGGCGTACGACCCGTTGACAGACGGTACCGAGGCGGCTGCCGTCGATACTCCCGAGTCCCAGGGCGCCGAGGACGAGAAGGTCATAGTTGCCGCTGTTCGTTTCGTCGACCAGGGCCCGATAATTCTTTCCTTCCAGGGAGCGCCGCGCGAAGCGAAGGTTCGCTCGCTCGCAGATTTGTTGTGCCTGGTCCAGGTAGGAATCGGTAATGATGGACAACCCGCGGGTGATGAGGCTGTCATGCACCTCGCGCTGGTGCTCCAGTTCCTGTTCTTCCCGATATTTCTCCGGGAGCCCACCCTCCATTTGTCGAAAACGTGCGTCGTGCATTTTGGCGGCGTAGACGTGCGTACCCGACACCGCCGAATTCCACAACGACGCAATGTCCACCGCCTCGGTGGTCGCACGATTGGCGTGATCGGACGAATCGGCGGCTACGAGGACGGAGTCGTACTCAGGTAGCGCTAAAGGTGCTTCGACTTGCAGTCCGGCTTGTTCTTTCACAAGGCATCTCCTTGCGTTTGGCGCGCCGCGGTATCGCGTCGTGCCTTATTGCTTGTTCGATTGGCTTTCGCCGGTAGGGCGCATCGGAATAGCGTGCTTAGCGCGTCGCGGCATTGCCCTGACGGTCCCGAGGGCAAATAAGAATCCGCCCGCCAACAAGAGCAAGAAATAGAACTCGTTGGGTTGCGAACCGCCCCGCCAGGACAACATGCTGTTCAGTGCCGCCAGAAACAAGACGATTACGCCGAGGATCTTGGTCTTGGCGCCTTTGCGAACGGCGGTGTTTTCAGGCATCGCGGATCTTTGCGCCGCGCGCCCACACAACGAGTAAGGCGAACGTGAGCAGGGCGACGGCGATAGCCGCGACGAGCGGTTTTGAACCCGTACTCGGTGTCAGCAACAGCCAGTACCACGTCGTCATCGTGTGGCTCGATCCGCTTTCGCTGTTGCTACCGTCCCACGCGGCGAAAGCGATCGGAATGAAATTCCCGACTTCGAATTGCAGATCGCTTTCCGGTAGGCTTGTCGTTAAGGGCCGCTTCATAACGACCCGCCACGTGCCCTCGTCGTAGCTTCCTTTCGCAACGATACCGGATCCGGCTGCGTCACGGCTCTGGATGTCGGTGAAGCCTCTGGCGTCGAGCAGTTTTGCCGACTCCGGCTGCTCCGTCGTGGCGCTTTCCCAATGCCAGATATTAACCGGATGGACGGCATCGCCCATCCCGAAATAAGGCTTTTCCACGGCCCCTATACCTGCTATCGGCAGTTGTATCGCGACCGCGTCCGGGCTCAAATCCGAGTCGGCGATCTTCGCCGCCCGCTCGTCCCCCGGGGTGCTTTCGGTACGGTCGTCCCATTCCAGCAGGATCGCGAGTTCGTCCTCGTTGTAGAGGGCGCGTACCGTAATGCTGTCGTTCGACGGCGTGAAGAGACGTTCCTCGGCGATGATCTGCGGGATCAAATAGAATGAGCTCGGTTGCGCCGCCGACCAGCGTGGATCATCGGGCGCATCGGGAGCCTCGCCGTCGACTTTTAGCGCCTTTATTACGGTATTTTCGGCCCGGACCCGTATCTCCTCCTTGACCAACGATTGCACATAGTTTGCCAGGTGCCAGCGCTCTTCGGTGCTTAGCACTTTCTTGCTGGTCGGGTCCGAAAACGCAGGCATTTGAGTGCCCGGAATACCGATCGATATTCGCGTAAAGATGTCGCGGGGATCGTTGCTGGCGCGAAAACTCCACGGTTTGGTAAGATTCCGCGGCCAGGTTCGTTCGCCATTGTCATCTTTGAGCCGCTTTCCGGCATTGCCTTTGCCGTCCCTACCGTGGCATTCCGTGCAACGATCCTGATCGTGAAACAGGAATTCGCCTTTTTCGATGCTTTCAGGCGAACTCACGATCGGTTGGCCGTAATCGAGTTGATCGGTCGGCGTTTCTTCGTCGTATCCCGCAAAGGTCTTGATATAGGCGATCGCATCCCAGATCTCCTGAACGCTCAGCACGTCATCCCAACCGGGCATCGCGGTTCCCGGCATGCCGTCGTTGACCATCCTGAAGAGGTCATCGTCGTTAGGGACCATGTCCTCGAAACCGGTCGTCTTTATCTTGTAGGTGCCGGCGGTGAAATCCCGTGGTGGCGGATTCAGGCGCTCGGCGGCGGGACCGAGGCCGTCACCCTCATCACCGTGGCAAAGCACGCACCGCTGTGAATAGACCTGCTCGCCCCGTTCGATGTCGCCCGGATCCGCCAGGATCGCATTCGACAGCGTCAATACGGCGATGCCAAACAGCAGCGAGAGTCGAGTGGGGTTCGTCGTCTTCATGAAGGAGCCCGCGCAGTTCATTCTTCTCCCCACGATCGCGGCCGATGGCCGGTATAGTCGTACAGGTAGAGGATCACCTTCCAGATCTCCTCCTCGCTGAGAAAGTCCTGCCATACCGGCATCGAGGATATCCAGGGCGTCGCTTCTTTCGGCAGTCCAGGTCCGCCCGTAGCGATGCGCCAGAACAGGAAGGATTCCTGCAACTGGGCAATGGTACCCACATCCTGGAAATTCAGCGGTACCGGATTCAGGCCTTCGGCATAAGGTCCCTTGCCGTCCAATTTGTCGCCGTGACAGAACTGGCAGTTTTGGATGTAGACTTCGCCGCCTTCGGCGACCAATTCCTGGAAATGCTCGGGGTCTTCCGTTTCGTGCTCTCGAAAGGGGTTTTCGAGAGTCAGCAAGTCGTAACGCTTGCCGTACGCCTTGATCGAAGTAGGCGGCGCAGGATGGATGCTGCGCAGTTCCACCGGCGCTTCGAAGCTCGGCTGCATCTGAACATAGGTATAGAGTCCCGCCAACAGTGGAACGGCGACAAAAACAATGTTGCGAACTGTTTTCTTGCCGGGATCCTCGACCAGCGCCCGGATCGGCTGTACGAGTTCCTGGGTCCCTTCTTCGGTGAACGTGAAGACCATGAACACGCCCGCGACCACGAAAAACATGTACATGGTCAGTAGGCTCGATGGGATGACTTGTCCCAGGATCACGTCAAAAACGAGGACAAATCCATAATAGACGCCCGCGAGTACGAGTATCGCCTGCAATAACCTGGGGATTTTCATGGTCTTGTTCTCGGAAACTCGGCTACTGCATCCCGGCCAGAAATTCGACCAGGACTTCCAGTTCGCTGGCATAGAGTTGATCGCCGTAGTTCGGGGGCATCATATTCGCTAAAAACCCTTCCGCGACTTCCGCGTTCGGGTCGATAATCGAACGACGCAGGTGAGCTCTGTCCCTCGTGGCGCCGATCGCTGTCAGGTCCGGTCCGATTTGACCTTCATGACCCGGCATCTTGTGACACGCGCCGCAAGCCAGTTTGGCAACGATCGCGGCCGGGTCGGTTAGCGGCGCCGGCGGCGGCGCGGCGGCCGGCTCTTCTGCGGTTGGCTCCTCGCCCGCCTCGGTCGGGATCTCGACCGTTACGTCAACGCCGCCGAGGTCCTGCAGATAGGCAACCACGGCGTCAATTTCGACCTCCGAGAGATCGACGCTACCGCTGCGTACATCGGGCATCGGACTTTCGGTGTCTTGTGTCCCCGCCTTGCCGAAGCCTGCAACGACGTAAGCCGACGGTTCGAGCAGGGACTCATAAATATACGTTTCGGCATTTGTCGCGCCCCCGGCGTACCCTGCGTCCGCAATGCGTTCGGCGGCCACCGTCGTTACCTGACCTAGCGTCGGAGCGCGGCCCCCGACTTCGTTGTGGCACAACATGCACGTACCTTTGCCGTTGAAAACCCGTTCACCAAGTGCAATGAAGCTCTCCATGGTCATCGTGCTCAAATCGACGACTTCTTCGGTGGGCGGCGGGGCCGGTTCGATCCTGGGGATCCCGAAGTTGGCAAACCCCGCAAAAAAGCCGACGGTCAGTATCGCGAATAGAACAACTTTGACGAGATTTTTCATGACTGGCGCCAGTATCCTGCCGGCACGGTTTTCCTACCGCTAACCTGACTTATCCAAAACACGAACAGCGCCATCGCCATGAAGAGAATCGCCCCGGTCGATACGACGTTGGCCGCGTAACCGAGCGTCGGCGTAAAAGCATCGAGGGAGTTGTCGCGCACGACTTCCGTCACGTGCCAATGTTGCCGTATCCCCGAGCGGATGTAGCCCATCAGCCCCATCAACCACGTAAACGCAACGGCGAGTAGAAACAAGGCATACTGCGAACGGTCCGGGACCCGTCCCCACCGGAGCGGCGCAACGACGTTCGCATCTTTATACATCAAGCTGTCGATTACACCGCTGGCGACGATCAATATCAGCGTCGTCAACACCTGCGGGATCGAAGCCGCGACTTTGTACACGGTATTGGTGAAATAGCCGTGGTAAATGCCTAAGAAAAGGATGTTCAGGATGCCGGCCGTGAATAGCGCCACTTGGATGGCGTTGCCGGCCGACGCCCACGCAACAGTCGGAATTTTATTGGCGCGTCGATAGAACAGGAAACTCAACGTCGTGAACACGATCATGATGTTCACGGCGGTATTTTTCGCCGGCATGAGCCCCAGCGGGCCGAGATATTTGTGGTATGGCCCGCCGAGTGCTTTCAATTCCGCGTTCGACAGCACGAGCGTGTGCGGGGTAAACCAGACGAGGAATGCGCCGACGATGACGATCGCAAGGTACTTGATGTACTTGTTGTAGCGCTCGGCACCCTCGCTGCGGCCCATCCCGCACCAGAGGTAGTAGTTGGCCGACAGGAACAAGGTGCCGATCAGTACCGCTTGAATGATGAATAGCCAGGCGAAAATCCCACCCATGAGCGTGATGCCCATTTGTTGGCTGTAGGCATAGATTTCCGCGGTCAAATAGTAGCCGGCAAACGGCAGCGGGAGGAGGGCGGAGATCGCAATGAAATTCGCCGTGTAACCCATCCAATCATAATGGGCGCGGTCTTCGGCCGCCGTCGCGCTGAGGAATTTGAAAGCGGCGTAGGCGCCGACAATCGAACCGCCGAAGGCGATATTTGCCACCACGCGGTGAATGTTGATGGGATTCCACAAAAAGTTATGAATCGCCGCCCACTCGTCGCCGGCGAACGCACCGGCCGCATCGATACCGGCCGGGCTCATCATAAAAGTCACCCACGCGTTGGCGAGAAACATCAGCATCGTGCCGACCCCGTTGAGCAGCAGACCCAGGCTCAGATGTACCCATTTCTTGAAACCGCCCTGCAGCCAGTACCAACCGTAATAATAAAGGTACAAGGTCGCGCTTTCGGCGAAGAACAGGAGCGCGTAATAAAACATGCTCCCCTTGAAGACACCGGCAAGAAACGTAAAAAGATCCGGGTAGAACAGCACCAGGCAAAAGAGCAGCAGTCCCCCGAGGATCGCCGTGATCGAATACGCGGTGATACTGACCTTGATGAATTCGTAGGCCATTTTATCGTAGCGCTCATCGCGCGTGCGCATGCCGATCGCTTCGATGATAAATACGAAGATCGGCACCGCGAGGACGAATGCGGCAAACCAGAGGTGCAACTGCGCCGCCAACCAGACCGCGATCCTTGGGTTGACTCCGGCGATCCTCGGATAATCGTGCTGTTCGAGTTTTGGCGCCTGCAATCCGCCGCCTTCTGCCGCGACTTCCGCGGGCGGCGCCTCGTTTGCGAGCGCACTCAACCCGGGGAAATCCATCGGCAGCAGGGCCGCGATGAACCCGACGAACAACAGCACTGCGGCGAACCTGATCAGTCGTCCCATCATATCTTCTCTACACCCGTTAGCCGTGGAAGAATAATGACAGACCGCGAAGCTTCATTATTGCGAAATCCAGCGCCAGAAATGCGGCGCAAAAAACAAAGAATGCCAAGCCGAACGGCAGCACAGTATTTTTCATTCGTCCGCCCATTTATAGAAACCACCAAAAGACGACGATCAAGAAGACGAGAACCGACATAAATACGAAAGGCCCGGCCCAGGAAGGTTTTTCTCGCTCAAGTTCGTCGTTGCTCACGTCAGGTATCTCTGTCTAGAACACATAGAAGTACAGTATCAGCCCGACAACGATCGCGTTGACCGCCATTCCGGTAAAGATCACGACGTCCGCCAAGGTCCATCTTTTCGGTAGAAGGAGCATTGCGCGACCCGTTACGGAGCCCCTTCGCAGGCGCACAGCTTGCGCAGATGGCCCACCAGCGCTTCGATATCCTCATCGGATATCGTTTTGCTCCAGGGCGGCATCAGTTCGGATTTGCTGACCGCCGGCCCGCCGTCGGCGATGACGTTACGAATGTCGGCGTCGGAAAGCTTCTGCATCTCCGCCGTTTCGGTGAAATTGCGCGGGTCCGTGGCGAAATGCTCATTGACGTTGGGGCCGTCGCCTTTGCCCTCGGGGCCGTGGCACTGTGCGCAGTAAAAATTGTAGGTTTGCTCCACGTCGGCGGCTTGCAGGGCGCCGACGTTCAAGAGACCGGTGAGCAATACCAGCGTGAAATACAAAGTTCGATTATGCATCTGGTATTCCTCCGTTCACTTAAAGCTCGCGACGTGCGCGGATACGCTCTTCATGGCTTTTTCGCTCAATATCCCGGCAAATACCGGCATCATCTTGACCGGTTTAAAAATTTCGGGCTTCACCATATATGCGTAGATCCAATCCGGATTCAGACGAGCACCGGCCCCGACCAGAGAGGGTCCGCTGCGCCCGCCGATGACTTTTTTGCGGTCCGGGAACTCATGGCATCCGCCGCAGGGCATTTTCTTTTTGAATATCAGTCGGCCCTTGGGATTTTTCTTCGGCTTGATCACGCCCGCTTCGACGTCGCTGGAGGTGAGGCTCATGAGGTATTCGGTTACCGTGGCCGATTCTTCGGCGGCTAGCGCCGGATGGCCTCCGGGATTTTCTTCCAGGACTGCGTTGTACTTCATCGGCCGGATTGGTTCCGGTGCCTGCAGCCAGGATTCGAGCCACGGTTGCTGAAATTTGCTCCCCGCATACCAGAGTTCGGGCCCTTTCTTGGCCAGTTGGTCGGCGATTGTTTTCTCTCGCGCCGGCCCCTCGGTGTAATGACATTCCTGGCACCCTTTGTCCTGGAACATTGCCGCCCCTGCCGCCGGATCTGCCTGCACGGCGGATGCGGCGGCAATAGACACCGATGCTGCCAGGATACGAATAGGTCGAAATGCTAATTGCATGGTTTCTGCTCCGGTTGCTTTCCAATCCTCTGCATCATTCATCGGTCGAATGAGCAATTCTTTTCACGTCGCGTTTTCCGCCTGCGCTTTGCGGGTCAGCCAGATGCCCAGAACGCCGGCGATCAGAACGGCTATCGCCGTGTAGACGTAGACTGAGTTCGGCGTCGGGGCCTCAAGGATAACATCATACCAACTCGACAGGCTCATTATCAGGCCGTGTTCGCCGTTCGAACCGTCCCAGGCGTTCAGCGCCAGCGGAATAAACGCACCTTTGACGAATTGGACGTCGTTGCGGTCGTCGGTCAGCAAGGGTCGTTTCATCACCACCTTCCAGCGACCCTCGGTCCAAACGCCGCGGGCTGCGATTTGTTGCTGCTCGTCGTCTTGTATTTTCGGCGCCTGCTTCCAGCCGCGGGCGACCGCTTCGCTCGCCGGCCGGTCGCCGTTCGTCGCATGATCTGCACCCCACATCCAGAGATGTACAGGGTTCGAGGCGTCGCCTCGGAAAAAGTGGGGCCTTTTCGTGCCAGTACTGGGCTTCACCGGGAATTGCAGCGCAATCGCGTCGCGGAATGTTTCGAGTTGCCGGGGCACCATGTCATGGGCCTGGACGTAAGAGTTGTACGCGCCTACCTTGGTGATGTCCTGCGGATCAAAATCGCTTTCGTCATCGTGGACGACGTCTTGGAAGGGGTCCTCCCACTGGATCAAAAACGCGATGTCTTGGTCGTTGTGTACAGCCCGCACCGTAACGAGTTCGATGCTCGGATTCTGCCAGCGCGGCGCCGCGACGACCTGTCCCGTAAGACGTACGTCCATCGCTTCTGCGGCCGCCCAGATTTCGCTCTCGGGGTCGTCTGGGGTATCGCCCTCTATCTGAGCGACCCGCAGCACCCGGTGATCGGTCGCCTGATGCTGCAGCGACTTGATGTAATTCGCCAGGTACCAGCGTTCTTCCTCTGTGAGCGCTTTCACGAACGAGGGCATCGGCGTACCGTTGATGCCGGTGGAAAAGCGCATGTAGATGTCTTCGACCTCGATCCCCGCCTTGATCTTCCATGGGTGGGTGACGTTGCGGATCCGGATGGGGAATCCCCAGTCATCGGTTCGATCGAAGGATTTCTGGCCGTCCCCGCGCCCGGTTTTACCGTGGCATTCCCAGCATTTCGCTTTTTCGAAGACGGTCTTTCCCTTGGCAATCGTCTCATCATTATACGGGGCGCGCGCTTCCGGCAGGGTGACGACGAGTCCATTGGCGACCGGATCGAATTCGGGATCGGCGAACTCCATGGCGAACGTCTTGATATAGGAGATCACGGCCCAGCGTTCGTGTTCGCTGAGACCGCTCTTGATCAGGTCGCCGTCGAACCCCTGCATGGCCGTGCCGGTGAGGCCGCGGCTGATCGTTCGAAACAGATCTTCGTCCAGCGGTAATTCCCCGCTTTGCGAAGTACGGAACTTAAAAGTGCCCAGCGTAAAGTCGCGCGGACGCGGATCGAGATAATCGGCGGCCGGTCCGTTGCCGTCCCCGAGCAGACCGTGACAGAAACTGCAACGCTTGAAATAAATCGCGCGCCCTTCACCAACCAATTCGTCGGTTTCCGCAGGTTTGGGCTCCGTCGGCTGATTGGCCGCCGAGGCATTTCCGGGACTGTTCAGCAGGAGCGCTGTGATCAATATAGCTCGTAGTTCTTTCATTCGTGGGACTCGGGTATGCGTGCGGTTTTTCCAGCCAACTGGTACTCGGCCGTGATGATTTTCCAGCGTTCTTCTTCACTCAGGTTCAATTTCCATTCCGGCATCGCTGAATCCCAGGGCGTCGCTTCCGTCGGCAGGCCGGGCCCGCCGTTGGTCACACGCCAGAACGTATACCCTTCGACAATCGTCTCGATGGTGCCGTTATCGGTGAAATTGATCGGCCGCAGTTTGAAGCCGTCGGCCATCGGGCCGTCGCCGGCGACACTGTCGCCGTGACAAGGCCGGCAATTCATCGCATAAAGTGCGCGTCCCTCGAACAGATTCTTTTCCGTAAGCGCCGCTTTGGCGGTTTCCTTGTCGACGTCGCCGGCCGCAAGCGCATCGAGAAAATTCCGCATCGATTCGGTCGGAAAGAAGTCCAGCATATGCTCAGGTTCGGTTTCCTCCATCCAGGCCTCGATATCCGCCATCACCTGCGGAATTAACGTCACCTCGTTGCCGCGCGCCTGTTCGATGAAGGCGTCGATGTCGGCATCCGACGGGTTTTCGATCGGGTTCTTCAGCGCTTCGGAACTCTTGGGAAAATTCGACGACGGGTGCTGGATCCGCAGCGCCACCGGCAACTCGACTTTAGGTGCGACCATGCCGTAGACCTGCCACCCCGCCAGTATCGGAAACATGGCCAACACCATGTTGCGCGCTAATGCCGTGTATTCTCCGCGCAGGAATTTCCTGATGGGTGTCAGGAACTCCTCCATGTATTCGTCGGAGAAGGTGACGAACAGAAACAAGGCGATGACGGTCAAGGTCATGTAGATGAACATCAGCGTACCGGGCACCGACAGCGGGAACGGTAGCGCCGTGATTTCTCGCGACAGCGCCGGTATGCCCCATCGGACCAGCCCATAAATTGCGATAAACGTCAGTACGACCGACCAGAATTTGTTGACCCCGAATTTACCCACGCGCCTACTCCTGGTCTTCCGCTTTCTGCATCATCAAATATGCGAGTACGTCTTGATAATCTTTCACGGTCAGAGCCTCGGTCAGATCGTCGGGCATGATGCTCGCGCCCTCGTCCATCTGCAGTTCCTGAATTTCGCTTTTGGCGAGGGTGACCACTTCGCCGTTGGCCTTGGTGATATCGACTTCGGCGGCGGTTTCCCGCGTCTTCAGCCCGACGAATTTGCGGCCGTCGCCCTTGGTCACGACCGAATACGTTTCATAGCCAGCGGTAATTTTCTTTGCCGGCCGCAGAATCGATTCGGAAATGAATTTCAACCCTTTCACCGCAATGAGCGAAAGGTCCGGACCGATCTCACCGCCGTCCGTGCCGATCGTGTGACAATCGGAGCAGTTGTCGACGAACATTTCTTCGCCATTTCCCGGGTCGCCGCCGCCGGCCGCCGAAGCGGCCGCGATCCGTGCGTAATAATCTGCGGCAACCTCCGTCGGGTTTTCGATGGCTTCAATATCGAGATCGCCGCCCTGGCTCTGCAAGTAGCTGATCACGGCCTTGATCTCATTCATATTCAGCGAGATCGGCGGCGCGTAGACGATCGCCATCTCGTTCTTATAACCCTCGACGAGGTAGGCATCCGGTTTCGCGAGGCTCTCGACCAGGTAGTCGGTGACCGTATATTCCTGTCCGGTCTCCGCCGAGCGCTCCTTCGCGCGTTCGGCGGCCCGGACGCCGATCGGAAGGGGAAACTTCTCCCCGAACTGGCCGAGGTTGGGGCAGCGTACCGCGCTGCCCTGGTCGCCCAAGCTGTGACAGGTAAAGCAGCGCCCCTTGCCCCAGAAAATCGATTCGCCGCCCTCCGGGCTGACCTCGACGACGCCCCCCCCGCCTTTCTTTTCCCCGCCCGTCATGGCGGTGACCTTGTAACCGACCCAGAGATAAACACTGAGAACGACCAGCAGGAACAGAAACACTCTGGTGATCGCGCTAGACATGTCCTGATCCTTTTCTCCGGAGGTAAAATCGGCCGTTCAATTGTCCGCTCCTTTTTTCGCGGCGAGCGTGCCGAGCCAAAACATGAAGGCGACGCCCACCATGAACACGAGCACCGCGAGCGAGACCATTTGAGTCATGGTGAAATTGCTCGGGGTGTACGACCAGGCCGAGGTGTCGCGCATCACTCCGAAGATGTGCCAGTCGCCGCGCAGTCCCGATCGGATGAAGCCCATCAGCCCCATGTTCATCGTGATGATGAAGGTGAGCAGCAACAGCGCGTACTGACTGCGCATGGTCATCTTGCCCCACTGCAACGGGCCGATCTCTTCGGCACCTTTGAACAGGAACATGTCGATTGCCGTTACCAGGATCAGGCAACTGATCAACTGCAGAAACTGGGCTACCGCCACGTTGCGTAGGAATGGCGAGGCTTTCTCCATCACCACGAACCCATAGACGCCCAGGAAAAGCACTACGCTGAGTGCCGTTGTGGCCAGAAACAAGCCTTGGGCGAGCTTGCCTTTGTCCGAGAGTGCAAGAAACACCGCGACTGCCGCCATCGCGCATTGAAATACCAATAGATAACCGACCGTTTGGAAATACGGTGCGCGGTCCGCCGGCAAATCGAGCGTCGCCGGATCCATGCTGATTAGCGACGCGGCGTACTGGCCGAGGAGACCAATTGCGCTCAGTCCCGCCAGCGAAATCACGATCATCGGCAGGCGTCCCTGCTGCCGGATAGACACCGGAGCGACCTTGTTGCCGCGCCGGTAGAGCAGGAAGCTGAAAAACGTGGAAAGGATGATCAGGTTGACGACCGCATTCTTGGCCGGCATCAGCCCCATGAATTTCAGTGTCGGGTGATACTGGCTCCCGCCCATCTTGCCGACTTCACTACCCGTTAGCGGGAGGTTATGCGGGGTTAACCAGATGGCGAAGGAAATGATCAACGCGCCGATGATGAATTTGATGAACTTGTAATAGCGTTCGGCGCCCGGAATTCGGGTCATGCCGCTCCACAGGTAATAGTTGCTGATGATGAACAATGAGCCGACCAACATGGCCTGGATGATGAACGTCCACGAAAAGTCGCCGCCCATCATGTTGTTGCCCATGACCGCGCTGGTCGAATACACCTCGCGGCCGAGGTAATAGCCGGCAAAGGGCAATGGAATCAACGCCGCGATCGCGACAAAATTGGCGATGTATCCCATCCAGTCGTAATGCGCTTTCTCTTCCGCCGTTTTCGCGCCGATGAATTTAACCGCGGCGTAGGCCCCCGCAACGAGGCCGCCGAACGCCAGGTTGCCCAGCATCCGGTGGATCGCGACCGGTGTCGCGAGAATATTTTCGAACACGGTCCATACCGACGCGATCAGCTCGCCCTCGTCATCTACGCCGGTCGGGCTCATCATGAAGCCCGCCCAGCTATTGGCGAGTTGCATGATCGCGGTACCGGCAATATTGAGCCCGATCCCGATCATGATGTGTGAACTCTTGAGGTCCTTGATGATCAGCAACCCGGCTCCGAACGGCAATATATAAAGAAACGCGATGAAAGCACGGGTGTCGCCGCGCATCTCGAACCCAAAACCGCCGAACATGAAAACGATGCCGGCGACGATCACGAGTGCACCGAGGGTTTTGCACAGCCATCGGATTTGTTTACCGAACGGCGCCGTTCCTTTGAGCCAGCTCCACCCGTAGTAATACAGATAGAGCAGGAAGGTCTCGGCAAAAAACAACAAGGCGTACATGAACATGACGTCCTTGAACAGCCCCGCCATGTAACCCATGAAAGTCGGATACAGCGTGAATAGCGCAAATGCCAGCAGACCGCCGAGCGCCGCGGTGGTTGCGTAGGCTACGCTCAGCAGGCTGGTGAATTCGTAGGCGAGTTTATCGAATTTGTCGTCCCGGCTACGCCAACCGACGATTTCGATAGTTACCGCGAATAGCGGTACGCCGAGCACGAAGGCGGCGAAAAACAAGTGCATCTGGGCGAGGAACCACACAAGCCGCCGCGAATCGAGCCCGAGGAACTGACGATACTCGTTCGCCTCGAGCGCAAACGCCGAGCTACCACCGATCAAAAGAGCGACCAGGACGAGCAATAGCGTACTCAGCTTGATGCTCGTTCGGGGCGATGCTTTTACTAGTTTCATTCCAGTTCCTCTAAAACGCCGGCGGTCGTTCTGCGCCTAAGGCGCCAACAAAAACAGAGTGGGAATATCGCCAAGGAAGTTGACGACTTTCGCGATATCTTCGGTTTCCATGCTGTCTTCGATCGCCACGTCCGCGCAGATTTCTTCCGGCGAAATTCCCGCTTTCGGTTTCCCGTCGTCGTTCAATACGGTTTTAGAAAGGCCCGGCATCACGCCGTCGTGGCATTCATTGCAATGGGCCTCAAACATCGCGTCACCGCCGACCACGCGAACATAGTTCAGGGCAGCCTGTTGTTCGCCATCGTCCATGACGTCCTTCCACGACGGCATCGTTCCCTTGCCGTCACGCATCACTTGCAGCAATTCGGTATCTTCCTTTTCCAGTCGGTCACCGACGGCAAAATTCGGGGCCCCGGGTAAGATTGGCACACCGTCGTAACCGTGACACATCGCACAATTAGCCTGGTAGATATCTCGTGCGTCATTCAGCGCGGCGGCATCGTACCCGGGGCTCTGGGCAAACGCAGAAGCGCTCGCCGCCAGCCAAAAGAAAACTTGGGCGGTGAATCTACTTGCGCGCGTCGACCGTTCGAGCAGTTTTTTGCGCATCGTTTTCAATCGAGTTGGCCTGGTGTTCGGGCATACATTTCGCCGAGGGCGTCGATACAGATCCAGTGAAAGTCCTCTTCCTCCGCGTCGCTTATCGTCGCAGTCAGGTAGCGCGTGGAAGAGAACTCTTTGCGCCGTCGCATGGCGGCCGCTGCTTCGAACCGAAGCTCCGCCGAGAACGCGAACACGGCGTCCAGGATCGCCGTAGCGGACCCGTCGCCAGACGATTCTTTTGGAAGCGCGCGTAGCGCAGCCCGGCAGACATTCTGATCGCCGTCCCTGATCATTCGGGGTAAATGCTCGCGGGCACCGGCACCGCCATCGGCGCTCAAGGCTTCGATCGCGCGTTGCCGCATCTGAGGATCGGGGTCGTCGAGTATCTCGACCAAGCTTTCGGTTTTGCCGGGCGCGGCCGGAAACCGGCAGAGCGCGTCGAACGCGGCCAGCCTGAGCGCTTGATCTGCGGTCTCGAGTCCGCGCTTCAGTGTTGGCAGGGCACGCCCGTCGGTGAGATAGCCCAAGGCCAGCATCGCTTCTTTGCGTAGATTTGTCGGACCCGCTTCGGCGGCTTCAACGAGGACGTCCGTGGCCCGCATCCCCGGGTTATCCAGCCCGCCGAGTAACCTTGCCGCGAGGACCTGTAATCCCGCGCCGATGCTTCGCCGCGCCGTTTTGGCGGCTTCGGGCGGTTGCGCCGCGGGAGTCGGTGACTGATGAACGATCGCAGCAAGCGTCGAGGATTGCGGGTCACGGTCCGCGATCAGGTCGCTGACGACCCCTGAAATTGCAGCCTCATCCGTTTCTACGCCGGTATTGTCGTCGTCGACGGTGTCGTCCCGGGTTTCCGCGAGCGCGGCGCCGCTGCGCACGAGTTCGCACAGGAACTCCGATGCCGAGTCGCGATTGGCTTCGATCAACGCGGTCAAAGCCGCGGCGGCCACCTGTTCTGAGTCGTCAAACAGCGCTGCGCGCAAACTTTCTGTGAACCGTTGCGCGGCGATTTCGACCGTCTCGCCGTCGTCCGTTGCGGGGGCTTCGGTATCACCTACGTTGTCGAGGAGCTGCCCTAACGCTTCGGCCGCTTGGGCGCGCACGGCCGTGTGCATTTTGTTGTTGTCTAGAAGATCCGCGATCCGTACCGTCTCTTTGCCCACATGACCGATCAAGCCGAGCGCGCGTACGACTTCGTAGAGAAGGTCCTCGTCGGTCGTTTCGAGGAGCGTTGCCAGTAGCGGGTAGGACGCCGGGTCTCCGATTTCGCCCACCACCTCGACGATCGTGCGTTGTAATCCGAGTCGGCTTCGGGTCAACTGCGAATGCAGACGGTCAAGGATCCAGGTCCCGCAGGCGCCTCCCAGGATGCGGACGAGTTCCGTCCGCACCGTCGTGTCTGCGTCTTCCAAAAGCGGCGTCAATGAATCGTAAATCCACGGATCGGGGCGATTTGCGAGACATCGCGCCGCCTCGATACGGACACCGGCATTCTCGTCCGCGAGAGCTTCACGCAGCGCACCGGAGATCTCTTCCGGAAGAGACACATCGGCCGCCTCACCCGCGAGCGCGGAGGCCGCGCGCCGCCTGGCCCGCACGCCGCCGTGCCGCAGTTGTTCCAGCAGGAAGCGCCGCGCGCGCGAGTCATCCAACTGCGACAAGACTCGATAGCCGTCTTCGATCATGTCCTCATTAGCATCATCGCCGACCGTCTCGATGATCGCATCCACCGCGCGCGGATCACCGATCGCGCCGAGGGCCCTCATCGCACAGGCCTGAACCTCCCAACAGGCACCGTAGTCCAGATCGTCTACCTGGAGGTCGAGTTCCGGGTACCCTTCGGCGCGAAGACAGGCGATCAATCGTTCCACCGATCGTTTCGAACAAAGGAATTCGAGCGCCCGCATCGCTTCGATGCGGACGTCGCCTTCCGGGTCATTTTCGACGTCGTCAAGCAGCGGCTCGACGGCCTCTTCGAACCGCAGCCGTCCCAGCGCGCGCGCCGCATCCATCCTCACATCGGCGTCCTCGTCGCGGAGCAGGGCCAGGAGCTTTTCACGGGCTGCGCCGTCACCTACGCCCATCTTCTCCAACGCCCTTACCGCGCAGGAACGCGACAGGGAATTATCCAGATCCAAGGCCGCGAACAAGGTCTGTAACACGGCGTCGCGATGATCGGGTTCCATAGCCGGACCCGGATCCGCGCACGTCTGTGCCGGCACGGATGTCGCATCGTCTTCGTTGCGCGGATCAGTCGCCATGGAGGTTCTTTTGCTGTATCACGTTTAGCAAATAACGCCCGGCCGAAGCCCCGAAGCGGAAAGGCTCATATTGGCCGTTTCCCGCCGGGTCCGGTCGGTCGGTGTCGATAAAGTGCGCCAAGCGTGGTCGCCCCCGGGCGCGGGTACCGGGTTCGGCCCGCCGCCGCGCTCCATCGCTTCGGCGCGCCACCTAGATGTCTCTCCGCTTGAAGCTCATCTGCGCAAACGTGTGTTTGTACGGCGACTCCCCGCTCTTTTTCACCGTCCCCGAGGCGATCTTGAAACGGTAGTTCATGGTGATCGGATCCGGCACCCGCGGCGATATCGAATTGGCCGGAGACTCGGCGACCAGGAAGTTGGTGAAGGTGACACCCTGTTTGGTCGCCGGGGTGACGATCGCGACCGCCTCGAACGTACCGGTCGCGATGTCGATGTGGCCGCGCTTCTTCAAGCCGGAAAACCACATTTCTCCTTTTTTCACGCCGAGATTGTTGCCCGTCTGCACTGGTACTCGTTGTGACTCGATCGTCACCATGTCACCGGATTCGATACCGCGTTTCTTTGCATCCGCCGGGTGGATCTCGAGAAAATTTTTCGGCCAGCGTTGCTGGATGTAAGGCCTACGCTCGGTATCATCGAAGCCCGATTGCCAGATTTCGTTGATGCGGCCGTTGGTCACCCACAACTCGTCTCCCTGAGGGGTCATGTGTTCGTAGAAATCCGACCACATGTACCACGGCGTCTTCAGCAGATTGAGCTTGCCGGTATGCGTATTGAACGCCAGCATGCGTTTGTTGGTGATCGTCGTCCGCTCGGGTCCGCTCTCGGGGATGTCCCTGCGGCCCGGAGCGTGCAGGCGTTTGGTTTGTACGACCTTGTCGCCGAACAACAATAACGGCGCCTGTAGTCCGGTGGTACCGAAGCCCCTCAAGTATTCATGGGCCTTCATGCCTTTGCGTTTGGCCATCACCTTGACGACGTTGTAATCCTTGCGCGACCCGCGCGAGAATCGACAGGATTCTTCGAAGACTTCGTTCGAGTCTTTCCAATCGAAACCCGTGAAACCCATCTTTTTGGCAAGTTTCGAGACGATCTGCCAGTCCGGCAGCGCTTCCCCGGGTGCATCGCAGAACTTGCCGTAAACGCGAATGCGGCGCTCGCCGTTGGCGCGGGTGAAATCTTCCTCGCCCCAGGTTGCCGCCGGCAGGATGATGTCCGCGAATTTGGCGCCGATCGGATCGCGCAGATAGATGTCCTGATTCATCAAGACCATGCCGCCCGAATCCGCGCGTTTCTTCAGCGTGTCGATGATGGCTTGCTTGTCCTTCGACTTGACCTGGTGCGGATTGTCGTTGATCAACCGTTTGAAATGGCTAGCCAGATCCTGCGAGCCGCTGGACGCTTGTATCCAGGTGGTCCCGACGACCCACGCGAACCGTGCATGGCCGTCCGCCACCCATCGATCCAGATCGAGACGGTGACGGCGCCGGCCGGGCACCTTGTAAGGCGATTTCCAGGTCGGATATTTGCCGCCGCTGACGCCACCGCGCTGGTGACCGCCCAAGCGGGTCATGACCTCGCCCGGCTTGCCGCCGATGCCGAGAATGGCGCCGAGATTGCCGATCGATGCGGTATTGAGGTAGTTATTGGACCAGTAGTTGCCCTTCTCGATCAGGATGGAGGTTTTGACCCGTTTGCCGTCGACGGGCTTGGCCATCATCTCCGCGGCTTTGACGATCAATTTCGGGTCGAGTCCGGCAATCTTGGCCGCGACGTCCAGCTTCGATTCTTCCTGCGACAAGACCCATTTTTTCCAATCCTCGAAGCCCTTGACCTGGAAATGTCCCCAGGTCGTCCGCCACTGCCACGGCGTGTTCCGCGTGCCCTGGCCGAATCCGGAATCGGTCTCCCAGAAATTGGCGATCCACTCCTTGATGAAGTCCTTGTTTTCCCAACCGTTCTCCAGGATCACCCGTTGAATGGCCATGTGTACGACCGTATCCGAACCCGGATTGATGTCCAGATGCAGGCCGCCGTGCCGTTCCGCGTAGACGACGCCGGCCGTCTTGCGCGGGTTGATCATGATAACTTTGGTCTTATTACCGTTGATCCCTTTCAGGATCCATGTATTCCACACGACCGATTTGGTCTCATAGGGATCGGTCCCCGAGATCAGCAGGCAATCGGCCTTGGCGAAGTCCTCGTAGGACGCGCCGAAGATGTCGTAGCCGACATCGACCCAGCCGGGAGCGGAGTTGACGAAGGACGGATGATCGTGTTGCGCCGTAGCCGGCGAATTGACCGCCTTTAACGCCAGTTTCGTCACGGCGTAGGTGTTTTCAAGGTACTGGTAGCTGTAATATTTCGTCGCCCAGGCACTTTCACCGTGATTCCTGATGACGTGCTTGGAAACTTCCGCCGCAATGTCTAGGGCGAAATCCCAGGATACCGGTGTCAGTACGCCGTTGATCCGCACCATGGGACGTTTTAAGCGATCGTGCGTCGGGTGCTTCGGGTCCGGGTTGTAGACCTTCTGGGCGATGCATCCGCCGCGGACGCTATGGGCGCCCCCGACGTTGACGACTTTCGCATCCGGATCGGCGACGATCGCGAGATTGTGCAATTTACCCTGCCAATTCGCCTGCGTGATCTGGCCGGGCCCGACCCAGCCACCTTGGCCGGAGCGCAGCGGGTAGTTGCGTTTCAGGGCATTTTCACCGCGTTTCGGCCCGCCGCTCGGCGCGCCCACGGGCCAACGGTAGACCTTGTAGCCGCAAGCGACGATGCAATAGTCACAACAGGTCGTGATGACGTCTGCATTTTTTGGCGGCAACGGGACCTTGTCGGTCGGTTGATAAAATGGCTTTGAGTCTTTGGCTTGTATTGCCATCTGGATTTCCCTCGATTAACTCTGCAGATTGTCGTAACGACCGTGAATGAGACCCATGACGCCTACCGCGTAGATGCCGTCGCCGTCGACTTCGAGCAGGATCTGGGGCAGGCTTTCCGTGGCGTGGCCGCTGATGACGATGCCGTGCCGGGTCAGGTCGAACGAGGTCTGATGGAGCGGGCACGGGCCCAAAGCCTGTTCTTTCGCCTGGAACGTCTTCTCTAGATCGCCGCCCATATGGGTGCAAAATCGGTTAAAGGCCACGACGTCCGAATCCGGCCCGATGCCGCCACCGGCCGGTTTCCCCAGTTTAAACAGCATGCCATCGGAACGCGCCCCGTCGTCCGGGTACTTGAACGCGATCGGTTTGTCGGCCGCGAGCTGGCTCATTTTGCCGATCAGTTTGCGCGGATAACGCGCCACTTCGGCGGCGACCGCCTCGCCGTTGAGTCCACGCAGTCCCGGGAGCATCACCGTTCCTACCATCGCCGCGCTGGTGCCGAACAGAAATGCACGGCGGGTCGCCGCGCAATTTCCCTTAAGGGGAGTGTCGTCTTTCGGATCGATCATAACGTTTGCCTCGCTTACTTCTGTGCCACGGCGGAGAGGTATGTCTCCAAACCGATGCTTTTGGCCTTGGCCTGGGTGAGGCCGGGGACGTCCGGTGCTACCGCGTAGGGAGGCACCTGCGGAACGGGCATCCTGATCTCTTCACCGCTGATCTCTTCTAAGAACGCGACCAAGGTTTCCTTTTCTTCATCGCTGAGATTCAGCGGTTTCAAGATCTTCGTCTTGTTGTTGAATCCATGCGTCTCATCGGTGAATTCGTTGTCGCCGCCGCCTTCGTTATAGAAATCGACGACTTCTTCGAGCGTGAAGAACTGGCCTGCGTGCATATACGGCGGGGTATAAGCCAGATAGCGCAGCGGCTGAGTGCGGAATTTGCCGATGTCCTGCTTACGCTTGGAGGTGTAATACAGGCCGGCATCGTCCTTCCACTCTCGGTAGTATTCTTCCCGTACTCCCTTCGCGTAATTCTCCCAGCGGAACGTGATCGCATTCATTCCGAATTCTTCCCATTCGGGTGGCCGCGGGACACCGAGGTTGTAAAACTTGCCGTCCGAGAGTACCGGACCGTTATGGCACTCGATGCAATTCGCCTTACCTTCGAACAATTCCTTGCCCTTGACCGCGGTTTCCGACAGCGCGCTCTCGTCGCCATTGAGATAACGGTCCAACGGTGAGTTCAGCTGAGTGAGGCCCCCACGTTCGAAGGTCGCGATGAGCATCCAGGCGTCGCCGAGGTTCGGCATATCCGTGCCGAAAATCTCTTTGAACTTCTTGATGTAGTACGGCGTCTGGCGTAGTCGGCTCTCCATGACATCTCGTTCGCCGTTACCGGCCACCGCTCCCATATTGGCAGTCGGAGCCTGGCCTTCGAGGCTTTTGGCATTGCCCTGCCAAAACAACTTGCCGAGGTAGGCAGTATTCACCACCGTATGTGTATTGCGCCAGTGCACGGCGCCCGGATAACCGCGCGAGATGGGATCATTGAAGCCCCACCCCTGCTTCGGATCATGGCAGTCCCCGCAGCCGAGGCTCGCGTCTCCGGTCAGCTTGGGATCAAAAAACAGGAGTTTGCCGACGGCAATCTTTTCGTCGGTGATCGGATTATCCGGTACCGTGGGTATCGGTAACGGCAGCGGCGCCAGCGGCGGATCGGCGTCGGGGTCGCCCTCGGCGAGCGCATTCCCCGCACCACCCAGCAGTAGTATCGTTACGATGGAGATAGATCCCCACAACATTTTCTTGCTCGTTTTCATCATTCCGTCCACCTAACTAGTTGTGCACGTTGACCCAATCGGGCAGCGGCTGGTATTCCTCTGGAATTTTCACTTTTTCTACCGTCACCGGTTTGGCGCTGCTGATACTCTCGAGAAACGCAACCAGGTCTTGTTTCTCTTGTTTACTCAGACCCAGTTTCTGCAACTCGTTGGGAAGCGGATCATCGTGCCCGCCGCCCTGATCGTAGAAGTCGACCACTTCGGTCAAAGTGGAAAGGACGCCGTTGTGCATGTAGGGGGCGGTGTATTTGAGTTCGCGCAGCGTCGGCGTAATGAACTTGCCAACGTCCGCGTAGTCTTTGCTGACCAGAAAATAACCGACGTCGCGGCGCCACATGTCGGCCTTCGGTACGCCGTGATTCGTGATCACGGCTCGGTAGGCGATATGACGTAGGGGATCTTTGAAGATCTCCAGGTTTTCGGCGACGCCGGTGTTATGCGGTTTCCCGTCGGAGAAATAGGCGCCGTTGTGACATTGCACGCAATTGCCCTTGCCCTCGAACACGGTCTGCCCGCGTTTCGCCGCCGCGGAATGTTTACCGCTGTCGAAGGGTGCGTCTTTAGAGACGAGGGTCTCCAAAAAGGCGACTAGAGCCTTCCGGCCCCGGCCCGAACTGCACTCGCCGCCGAAGTTCTCCTGGCACATTTCGACATATACCGGATCCTGTTTCATCCGTTCGTGCATCAGGCGCATGTCCATGTTCAGGATCATCGTTTCGGTGATCTCGCTGCGCATGACATCGTTCAGGTTGGCGCCCATGTGTCCGTCCCAACCCCAGCCGACGTTCTCGAAATCCGCTTTGTAGGCCGTGTTCAACAACGTCGGTGCGTTGCGGAAATGCCGTGTGCCGGGATAGGCGTCGGACAGCGCCATTGGTTTGTCCTTCTTGTCCGTCTGCCGGGTGAATCCCTGCGTCGGACTATGGCATGTGGCGCAGCTGATGGCGCCGTCGCCCGAGATGCGGACGTCGAAAAATAGACGTTTGCCCATCTCGACAAGCGACGCTTTCGGCGCCTTTCTCGCCGCCAGCGGCCCGATGGCCGGATGGTCGCCGGCGGCGACCGCCGGGAATGAGATTGGCGCCCCGACCGCCGCGACGAGCGCGGCAATTGCAAAGGCATTGCGGCATGCAGGACGCCGCCAATGCGGGAATTTCTGGATCATTATGTCTATCTCCCCAATTGTCGGATCACATTGAAAAGCTGAAATCGGCCTCTACCGAACCGCCTTCAGGCACCGTCAGTTCGGTTTCCTTGAGTCCGAATCGCGGATGCCACGCTTTCACTTTGTAGGTCCCCGGCGGTACGTTGTCGATGGAATACGAACCATCCTCGCCGACGACTACGGCGTACGGATGTTTGGGTGCCATCATGAAGCCGAACATGAAATTGTGCGCCTCGCAGTTCATCGCGATAAAAGGCGAACGACGCGGCGTTAATTTTTTTTCGATGTCGCCGGGCTCCGGTTGCCCGAAATTGAACATGGTCCGTTTCACGATCTTGCCCTTTTCGACCCCGATCATTTCGCGCGTATTAATGTTGTGCAGTACCGAATCCGGATCACTGTGACGGATGATGATTGGCCCGGGCTTCATCACCTGGGCCCACGGTCGAAAGCGGCAACCTTCCTGGTTGATCACATAATTGCCGCCCTCGGGCTCCGCCCAGGCCTTGCCTTCTTTGATCTTGTCGATGAACACGAACGCGCCCCGCAGAGCGCCGTCGGCGACGTCCACCCAGACGATTTCGCGGTAGCCTGTCCCCTCGACGTCGCAGACGTCCGGGTTCTTGTTGATGCTGATCTTTTCGATCGCGTCTTCGGGCAGCGCGCCCTCAAAGGTGAGTTTGCCCGCGACACTGCCGCCGCCGTTGACTTCGATTTCGGAATAACCAGCGGCGAATGCCGGCATCGTACCGGCGAGCAGCATCGCGCCGACAAGTACTAAAGAAGCGCTATACGCTCCGCGAATTTTCATCACTTGAATCCTCCGTCTCGTTAAATAACGTGGTCTCTCCGGCCGGTCCGGTCGGCGCGACGCGTCGGGGCGCGTATTTGTCGGGCCGAGAACGTTTCGCCGTCTTACAGACAATACCGACGTGTCTTTCCGTCTCTTCCTGCTACTAGCAGAAATCGGGCCAACGGCGCTCGTTTCAAAAAGTTGACCGCCGGGAGCATTGACTAAGGTCGAAGATGTCGGAACCCGACGGCCCTTGAAACCGCGCGATCGACCAGCCACTTTCCAACTTCAGGGGCATTGATTTCGAACAGGCGGTCTGCCGCCGCGTCGCCTGCGCCGCGGTCCTTCTTAGCTCGGTTCGGCCCTTTTGGGGACGGCGGAATTGAAAGGATCGTCTCAGCACCGCCGGACCACTGCTTCATTTCGTTCAATCGAGGCACGGCGCCAGTTGGATCGGCGCCGGCCGGGCGCCGGTGGGGAATGTGTCTCGCTTTTACCACATTGTCTGTGCTTCGCCACAATACAGCAGCGAGTGAGCCGCGGGCCGCTCGTAGTGGCCACCGAATCGAATGGAGCTACGGCAGGAGACTTTGTTTGCGCGAGGAGCGGGCGTGCTGCTACTGTTCGATAGGATACTTGGCATGGATCATGCGAGCCGTATTCAGCTAACTGGGCGCTCCACGGATATTTTCCGCTCTCAAACACGGTCAAAATCGATCGATATCGGAAGAAATTTATGAAGAAGTGGCAAAATCGCGACGTTATGATGGTTAGTCGGTCGGCAATCGGGGTTTTCGTTGCTGCCATTACATTGGCGCCGGCTGGTGCCTTGGCGGGCGCCGACGGTGACTGGCGGAGTATGTTCGACATCTACGGTGACTTCCGCTTCCGGGTCGAACAGGATTGGGATTCCGAAAGGAGTTCCGGGCGGGATCGGTTTGATCGTGGTCGCCTGCGCGTACGTGGCCGCCTCGGTCTGAAGATCAAACCGCACCAAGCCATAGAGCTGAATGCCCGTGTTCGTTCCGGTTCCAACGACAGCCAGCAGTCGCCGCACATCACGATCTGGGATTGGGACAACAACTCCCACGGGGATGCGGACTTCAACTTTGACAAGTGGTACGGGAAGGCCAAGAACGACACGTTTTGGGTCTGGGTGGGGCGCAATGGTCTGCCGATCTGGAAGCAAAATGAACTGTTGTGGGATGACGATGTGACCGTCGCCGGCGGCGCGGTAGGATTCGCGGTAGGGCTGGGGACGGGCAAACTCAAAGGCAGCGCCGGCTACGCCGCGTTGCCGGACGGCATGGACGATTTCCACGGTGAGGTGACCACCGGGCAGCTCGTATATTCCGACAAAATAAATGATATCGGTGTAACGCTGGCAGGCGGGGTCGTCGCGACCAATGGAGACGGTTCGCCGGCGGACGGTACTGCCACGGAAGCACCGTTGCGCAGGGGAAACTGGGGGCGCGATTACACGATCTGGGTCGCTAACGTCCAGGCCAACACCAAGATTAGCGATTTTCCGCTGAGGCTGGGCTTCGACTTTTTTACCAACAGCGAAGACTATTCCGCTGCCGACTTAGTCGGTTTCTCGGCGGCCGACGATGTCGATGACGACGATACGGAGGGATTCGTCGTGTCGCTGTTGCTAGGCTCGAAGAAGAAGCAAGGCGATTGGCAGCTCGGCTACTATTATGCGGATATCGAGACGTTCGCCGTCAACGCCTCGTACGCGCAAGACGATTGGATGCGTTGGGGCTCCGCCACCCAGACCGATGCCAGTGACTTCCATGGTCACGAGTTTCGAGCGGTCTACGTACCGTGGAAGAATTGGAACCTCGTCGCGCGGCTGTATACGGTGGACTCGAATAACAATACGCAGGACGGCAATCGATTTCGGTTCGATATCAACTGGAAGTTTTAGTCGGTTTTTGGAAATACCGTCAGCAACGGCGCGAACGTCGTCGGAACTAAGCGCCGCCGGCCGGTGTCGAATTCCTCGCACGGCTGCTAAGAGGCGCGGGAAAGAGTGCCGCGTTTCCGGTTTGCCATGAACCGGACCGGGCGATCCTTACAACAAACGATCGGAGAATGTAGATGAAAGAAAAGAAGGTTCTTATGAATGCCGCGCTGGCGGGCGTCGTCGCGTTGGGTCTCGGTGCGGTTGGCGACCAGGCCCAGGCGGCGAAAGCCGGTTTTGAAAAATGTGCCGGGATCGTAAAGGCGGGAATGAACGATTGCGGTACCGCCAAACACGACTGCGCAGGCCAGGCCGCGACGGACGGAGACGCGCAAGAGTGGATCTACGTACCGGAAGGTACTTGCGCAAAAATCGCCGGTTCGATGCTCAAGGCGGCGGCTCCCAAATAGGAAACGCCGGGTGCCCTGCGCGGGGCCGGGCCCGAAAGGGTGCGGCCCCTTTTTGTTGTGAAAGGCGCAACCGCCGATGCCGCAATCTCCTAACGAAGCAATAAGCGGCGCCGGGATCGGGTTGCGTTCTTGTCATTACCAGGAAATCCTGCAGACCCGGCCGGCCGTCAGCTGGTTCGAAGTCCTGAGCGAGAATTACATCGCCGACGGCGGCATGCCGCTTCACCATCTCGAGCAGATCCGGGCGTCGTATCCGGTCACCTTGCACGGTGTCGGAATGTCATTGGGGTCTTCCGATCCCCTCAATTTCGACTATCTGCGGCGGCTGCGTGCATTAGTCGACCAGTTCGAGCCGACGTATGTTTCCGATCATCTGGCGTGGGTATCGATCGGCGGTAGATATTTGCACGATCTGATCCCTTTGCCCTACACCGACGAAACGCTTGCCCACGTCGCCGACCGCGTCGCCCGCGTGCAGGATTTTCTCAAGCGTCGGTTGTTGATCGAAAATCCCGCTGCCTACTTGAGCTTTCAATGTTCCGCGATGCCTGAATGGGACTTCCTCACGCGTCTCGTGGAACTCACCGACTGCGAGCTGCTCCTCGATGTAAACAACGTTCATGTCAGCGCCGTCAACGCCGGATTCGACGCCGCTCAATATATTCACGCGGTACCTCGTGAACGGGTTAAGGAAATCCATCTCGCCGGTTACGAAGTGGAGCAGGGCTATCTGTTCGACACCCACGGCTACCGGGTGCATCCGCCGGTGTGGGCGCTCTACCGTGAGACCCTGAGGTTATTGGGTCCGATACCGACACTGATCGAATGGGACACCGATATACCGTCGCTTTCGGTACTGATGGATGAAGCGCAAAAGGCGCAGG
Source organism: uncultured Enterobacteriaceae bacterium (assembly GCA_964523765.1). Lineage (GTDB taxonomy): Bacteria > Pseudomonadota > Gammaproteobacteria > UBA11873. The sequence goes on along the minus strand of CAZFZX010000002.1, from coordinate 45,730 downwards.
CCTGCATCGATCGGGTTCAAGGACCGGTCCGATGAAACTGGCGGAGTTGCAAGCGGCATTTTGCGAAGCGGTGTTTTCCGATACCGGCCCCGGCAGGGGCGATGGCATTCTCGCGGAGATTGCTGCGACAGAAACGTTGAGCGCGGCGGATCATCTGACTATCTACCGCAACAGTATCCACGGTAAGCTGATCCGGGCACTCCGAGAAATCTATCCGGTGTGCAGACGTCTGGTCGGTGACGGTTTTTTTACCGCCATGGCGACCGTCTTCGTTCGTCGGTATCCGTCCCAGTCTCCTAATCTGGGCGATTTCGGTCAGGATTTCGCAACGTTCGTCTCGGGGTTCGAACCGGCTTCGGGTCTCGCTTATCTACCTGATATCGCGGCCCTCGAGTGGGCTTGGCACCGAGCCTTCAATGCGGCCGGCGACGAACCGATGGAACTTCAAGCTTTGGACGCGGTCTCAGAAGGCGCGCGCGGCCGGATTGTTTTTCGACTGCCCGTCTCGGCGACGCTGCTTGCGAGCGCGTTCCCGACGCATACGATCTGGGAGGCGAATCAGGACGGAGCGCCCGACTGCGGTATGATCGATATCGACCAAGGGGGTATCCGCTTGATCGTGTGGCGGCAGGGTTTTGAACTGCGTATCGAACCGCTTGACGATCTCGAGTGGGAATTTCTCCGTGCAGTTGACGCAGGACGACCCTTAGCGGAGTTATTTGACGGATCCGCGGCCCAAGACCGTGTAAGTTTACTACCGGGGTGCGTTGCACGCGGGTGGCTTGCCGGGTTCAGTATTCAGGAAAATGGATGAAGACGATATTTCGCCAATGCAGGTTGATAAAACTGTGAAAGCGATGATTTTCTCGAGACTACTTTCTCTGATCGCCGTTTCCGCATTCATCAGCCTATGGGCGGCGCCGATTACTGCGGCGCAGGTCGCCATCCCGGATGGACCGTTTCCAATGGGGTGTTCGCTCGGGGATCCGGAGTGCGAAAACGACGAGGGGATGGCAGGCGGTACGCGCGTAGTGGTCCCGGGCTTTGAAATCGATACCCATGAGGTAACCGTGAGCCAATATCGAGTTTGCGTCGAAGACGGACCTTGTACCGTGCCGAAAGACCACAATCGTAATCAATATTGCAACTATGACGGCCCGGGACGCGGTGATCACCCCGTTAACTGCATCGATTGGCGGCAGGCGGTGGCGTATTGTCGGAACCTGGGCAAGAGGTTGCCGCGCGAAGCGGAATGGGAGAAGGCCGCGCGTGCCGGGTCGGCTACCCGCTACCCGTGGGGGCAGGAGGTCAGTTGCAAGCAGGCCATCGTCGATGATGGCGAGACGCTGGGCACCGCCGGCGACGAACCGGACGGATGCGGTGAGGATCGCACCTGGCCCGTCGGTAGCCGTCGGGCCAATGCGTTCGGGCTGTTCGACATGCATGGCAATGTCGGTGAATGGACGGCAAACTGGTATGCCCCTGATGCGATCACGTCGCTGTACGCGAAAGGGGATCTCGACGGTCCGGGTTCGGGTAAGCGACGCGTCGTACGCGGCGGATCCTGGGATGAAAACCGGGCCAACCTTCGGTCGTCATTTCGTAACGTGAAAGCGCCCGAACAGGGGAAACGGATTTACGGTTCCATCGGGTTTCGTTGTGTCGCCGATATCCGGTGAAGGCCCGGTGTTCGTTTCGGCTATGGAGAATGTCGTACCTCGTGAGCGAAATCCGTCTTTGGTCTCAATGAATATTCGATTAATGGTATCGGTGCTCCTAGTAGCGGCGTTGACACTGCCGCAAGCGTGGGCCGAAGCGACCGGCGAGGAAGCTTTCATCCCTGCTTACAGTAAAGCGTACGTTCCCGACAGAGATCCGGTCGCAGACGGTAAGCAAGCCCTGCAATTTGCGAAGCGAACGAATCGCCGTGTCTTGATCGAAGCCGGCGGCAACTGGTGTGACTATTGCAAAGCCCTCGATCGCTTCATTGCCGAGAATCCAAACGTTGAGGACGTCCTGCACGAGAGGTTCGTCGTGTTAAAGGTCAACGTCAGCGACAAAAATGAAAACGAAGCGTTTATGTCCGCGTTGCCGGAGACATTCGGCTATCCACATTTCTTTATCGCGGAGAACGATGGCACCGTCATTTATTCGGACGACACCACCGGGCTACTGGAAAGCGGGAAATATTCGACAGTGCGGTTTATCGACTTTCTCCGTAAATGGGGTACCTCGGCGTCTACTGGAGAGTTGTGACCGGCGAGGGGTAGAAAATGTCTGCGAGAAAAGAACATCCTCATAGTAACGAGTTCGGCGGCTCGAGTAAGGAACTCTTTTCTTTGCTCGCCGATGTTCGCACAAAGACGATCGATCGGCGGGTCTTCGTTACCCGCTTGAGCGTACTGCTGGCTGCCGCCGCGGAGTTGCCGCGACCCGCCAGTGCCGGCTCGGTCGCCGATCCGAATACCGAAGCACCGTCAAAAGACGAACCCTGGCCGACCCTGAGCGCCGTACACGACCACCTGTTTCCCACGACTCCGGACGCGCCCGGTGCGCGGGAGATCAACGCGACGGCGTTTCTACGTACTCAGCTGGCCGAGCCGCACATGGATCCGGACAACAGGAAATTTATTCTGAACGGCGTGGGTTGGCTGAACGACATCGCGGTCAAACGGCACGAGGCGAGATTCATCGTGCTGGGCAAAGATCAGCGCGAGGACGTTTTGAGGCAGATCGAAAAAACCGGCGCAGGCGAGCGCTGGATATCGCTGGTCTTGCTGTATATCTTCGAAGCGCTGTTGAGCGATCCCGTATACGGCGGCAATCCGGACCAAATCGGTTGGAAATGGCTCGAGCATCAACCGGGTTTCCCGCGGCCGCCGGCGAACCAGAGATACCAGAAATTGTGAGTACGGATTTCGACGTCTGTGTTATCGGTAGCGGCGCCGGCGGCGGTCCGGTCGCGTTGACGCTCGCCAGAGCCGGCTTTTCCGTGGTGGTGTTGGAAAAAGGTCCGTGGTTTACCGAGAAGAATTTTTACAAAGATGAAATGGCTTGTTGCCGGCGCAGTGTTTACACGCCCAAGTTGTGGGAGGAACAACACGTCATAGAAGACACCGACGGAAACGGCGAGTGGGCAGCGCGGCCGACTTTCGAATCGGGTTGGGATTTCTGGAACGGAAACTGTGTGGGCGGGTCGAGCAATTTCATGAGCGGCTTTTTCCATCGAATGAAGCCGGAGGACTTCACGTTACTGTCGAGCTTTGGCCCGGTGGATGGGGCCAACATCGTCGATTGGCCGATCCGCTATGAGGAGTTGGAGCCTTACTACACTATGGCCGAGGCCGAAGTCGGTGTTTCCGGACGCGTCGTCGATCACCCGCATCTGGAGCCGCGGTCTACGAGTGACTTCCCATTCCCGCCGACACTCGAACATCCGATCGCAGCGTTGATCGATGGCGCCTGTAGCCGGCTCGGCTTTCATTCGATCCCGGTGCCGCGAGCGATACTTCCCGTTGCTGCGATGAACCGGGGCGGCTGCTCGTATTCTGACTATTGCGGCAGCTATGGTTGCTCGACCGGCGCCAAAGGCAGCTCGAGGGCGGCCCTCCTGGCGCGCGCCGTCGCTACCGGCCGCTGTGAAGTGCGCCCGCATGCCAAGGTTTACAAATTAGCGAGCGATCAAAACGGACAGGTCGTTTCGGCGGAATATTCTGATCGGCAAAACAACAAGAGAACTGTTGATGCACGGGTCTATGTCGTTGCCTGTCAAGCCATAGAGACGTCGCGCTTGTTGCTGCTGTCTACCGGGCCGAAGCATCAACAGGGACTCGCCAACAACAACGGGCAGGTGGGAAAAAATCTCATATTTTCTGCCGGCGGTTCGGGAACCGGTGATTTTTCATTCGCGGAACTGGACGAAGAGCAAAGCAATCGTCTTAAAGTGCGAGGTCCTTTTGTCAACCGGGCGCTACAGGACTGGTATTTTATCGATGACGAGGCACTCGGCGGGCGGGTCAAAGGTGGAACCATAGATTTTCTGTTCAAGCACTCCAATCCGATCACCAGGGCCAATTCGCAGAAACGCGGACCGGACGGGCTTCTTTGGGGAGAGCCGCTGAAGCGGCGTCTGAAAGCGTATTTCACCGAGGCCAGGTATCTTCAGTTCGAGGTGTTTTGCGACTGGACGCCGACCGATGACTGCTTCGTTACTCTCGACCCGGAGGTCAAGGACAAATGGGGCGCACCGGTAGCTCGGGTTCGGATCGGTTTTCACCGTCAGGATTTAAAAATCGGCCGGTATCTGGCGAACAAAGCGGAAGCGGTACTCGAATCGATGGGCGCGAGCAACGTGCGTTCGGGCATTTCGGGTTCGCCGCCGGCCAATCTGGTAGCCGGCGGCTGTCGCTTCGGCAACGACCCTGAACACTCCGTGTTGAATGCCGACTGCCGGGCTCACGAAGTCGAGAACCTGTATGTAACCGATGGCAGTTTCATGCCGACCGGCGGCGCCGTGCCCTATACTTGGACCATTTACGCGAACGCGTTTCGCGTTGCCGATCGCATCAAAGATACACTCGCCGCCCGGGGATAGGACGGGAAAGGGCAGGCACGGTGCCTCGACAGTCGCACACCGGCCGCCGCCGGCGCTAAAGGAGCATTATCGGTGCCATATAAGGACGACAACATTTTCGCCAAAATCCTGCGCGGCGAGGTGCCTTCGTATCGCGTCTATGAGGACGAGCAAACGCTGGCCTTCATGGACGTGATGCCGCAGGTGCCGGGGCACACCTTGGTGATCCCGAAGTACCCGGCCGAAGACTTGCTGGATGTCGACCCCGCGAGTCTCGCCGCAACCATTCGGGTCACGCAGATGATCGCCGCAGCGGTGAAGAAGGCGTTCGATGCGCCGGGGATCATGGTCGCGCAACTCAGTGGTGCAGCGGCGGGTCAGACAGTCTTTCATTTGCATTTTCACGTCCTGCCCCGCCACGACGGCCTTCAATTGAAACTGCACGCGCGGCAGATGGAAGACGAGGCCGTGCTGGAGGAATACGCCGAGCGGGTACGTAAGGCATTGTAATCCCTCCCGGCGAGCCGCCAGAGGAATCTACCGCTACCGTCGACGAGGCGCGATCCGGCGGAGCCGAGATACTGATCCCGGTCAGTATCGTCGTGATTCAGCGAGCCTAGACTCAAACCTCACAATGCGGAGGTGGGCTATGAAGAGTTTTGTCGCGCTGATGCTGTGTGCGGTTTTCGTTGTCGTGGCGATGTTCGAAAGCGCGCACGCGGTCGTAATCTAGCGATCCGAAGGCGGCGTTCGTTCCCGAAACCCTCAACCGCCGTAAAAAACCTTGTCGCCAAGATCCTTGAGGGTCAGGGTAACGTCGTCCGGCCGACCCTCGGGTGAGTGTGGCACGCCCGCATCGATTACCTCGCCGACGAACACCGAGTGATCGCCTTGTTCGAACGTGTGGACCAAACGGCATTCGATGTGCGCGGCGGCGGATTCCAGCAGCGGACAGCCACTGGTTCCGGTGGAGAACGGTTCGCCGCTGACGGTGTGACCGTCTACTTCGGCCGGCTTGAAGAAGGCGAAGGCCAGACCCTGATGCGCTTTACCGAGGACGTTGAGGGCGAAATGGCCGGCCTTTTTTATAATCGTGTGCGCGCTCGAGTCGGCCTTGACTCCGACCACCACCTGCGGTGGTTCGAACGCCGTCTGCGTTACCCAGTTGACGGTGGCGGCCGCAACTTCGCCGTCTTTCGCGGCACTGGTCAGCACATAGAGGCCGTAGGGGATCATGCGTAATGCCGTTTTTTTTGCGTTGTCGTCCAATGTAGTGTCTCCTCATAGGTCGGAGTGACTAGGCCCGCGGGCGAATGTACCATGAACGACCCTAAGCGGTCAGAACTCCTGCCGTTCTAATCGATCGCCGTTATGCGGTTGCGCGGCCGCCCGCGAATCCTTTGGGTAGACCGGCGATTGCGACGGCGCCGTAGGTGGGTTCGTCGTTCAGGTGGCGTTCCATAAACCGTCTCGCCTCGAGCAGCCGGTCAAGATCGATACCCGTGTTGAGTCCCATCGCTTCGAGCATGAACACCAGGTCGTCGGTAACGACGTTACCGCTGGCGCCCGGTGCGTATGGGCAGCCACCGAGACCGCCCAAGGATGCGTCGAAACGGCGTACGCCGACGCTCAGTGCGGCATCGACATTAGCTAACCCGAGGCCTCTCGTATCGTGGAAATGCGCGGCTACCGGTATGTCCCCGGCGACCGCTAAGATTTCGCGAAATAGGGTGCGGCATTGCGCGGGGTTGCCGTAACCAACGGTGTCGGCGACTGCTATTTCGTCGGGGCCGAGCGCAACGATCTTCTCGGCGGCTTCGATTACATCCTCGATGGGCACCCGGCCGGCGATAGTGCAGCCGAATGCCGTCGCCAGACCTGCGCCGATCCGGACGCCCCCGTATTCCGGGTGATCCCGGCGGTACGCGATAACGCGCGCGAAATCGTCGATGGCGGCATCGACAGATTTGCGCAAATTCGCCTGGCTGTGGGCTTCTGATACCGACACGGGGAAGTTGAGCTGATGCGCGCCGCTCGCCATCCCCGCTTGTCCGCCGTGCAAGTTGGGTACCAGTACCGAGACTCGCAATCCCTGGACCTCGAGTGCGCCGGCGACGACGTCGGCCGTATCGGACATCTGCGGTAGGAGTTTCGGTGGCACGAAAGAGCCGACTTCGATCTCCGGTACCCCGGCCGCAGTCTCCAAGCGGATCCATTCGAGCTTACTCTCGGTGCTGAATTGGGTCTCGATACTCTGCAGTCCGTCGCGCGTGCCCACTTCTCGGATCCATACCTCACGGGTCGGGCTCATCTGCGTATTCTCCTGCGGGTCCACTAGCGGCCCTTGAAATCGGGTTTACGTTTCTCGTTGAACGCGCGGATCCCTTCGAGCCGATCTTCGGTCGATACCATCCGGTTATAGGCTTCGAGTTCGAACATATAACCGGTATGACGATCGACCTGGGTCGACACAGCGATCGATTTTTTTGCTTGACGAACCGCAATAGGCGCGTTCTCCGCGATACGCTGCGAGGTGGTGAGCGTTTCGTCGAGCAACTCTTCGGCGGCGCATACCCGGTTTAGGAGACCCCAGGAAAACGCCTCCTGTGCGCTGAAAGGCGTACCGGTATAAATGATTTCCCGTGCGCGGCGCTCACCCACCGCCTGCGGCAGGTTCATTGTGCCGCCCGCGCCCGGCATGATCCCAAGGGTGATTTCTGTCAAAGCAAACCGAGCATGTTCGGCTGCATAGAGGAAGTCGCATGCCAGCGCGAGTTCACAGCCTCCGCCGAATGCCGCACCGTTAATGGCACCGATAACGGGTATCGGGCATTCGCGCAGCCCACGGACCATCTGCTCGAAAATAGCGTGCTGATGTTGCCATTGCTGATCGGTCATGCCGTCGCGATCCTTGAGATCCCCGCCCGCCGAAAAAACCTTGTCGCCTCGGCCGGTGATGACGACACAGCGGAAGGTTTCGGGTTCGGCGTACAGATCCGTAAACACTTGTCGCAGGTCTAGACCCATCTGCGTATTCATGGCATTGGCTCGTTGTGGACGATCGAGAGTCAGCAGCAACACAGACTCCCGGGCCTGTTCGAGTGTTATGGTTTCGTAATCGGTTCGCATAGTAGTCGATAGTCTCGCGCCGCTATGGGGAGCGGCCGGTCAGAGGTTCCTTAGTTCTGTCGGTGGTTCGCATAGGTTTTTTCGACGTGTCGGTAGCTGGGACGTTCGCGAAACGAGCGTAACCAATCGGTGAGCTCGTGGTTGTTCAGTTCAATCGGCCAAGCGACCGGGTATTGGCTTGGCATCGCTATGAAGACCGCGAGAGATGCGAAAGTCATATCCACTCGAGAAAAGCTGTCGCCCATTAAATAGTCCCGTCCTTCGAGTTGTCGATCAAATCGATCGCAGGCGCGAGCGATCTCTTCCTTCGCGCGCGCGGCACCGGCCGGTGTGCAGTCGTATACTTCGCGCAAGCGTTTTCTCAGCATCGGATAAACGAGCGCAAAGAGGAGATTCTGCCAGCGGCTCGAACGGTGCATAAAGAAGTAGCGTACGAGATCCGGTCGATCCAGTAAATATGCGTAACACAGGCGCCGGAGCGGAACGCCCACGCTGTCTGCAATTTCGTTTTCGAGCTGATGGATTTGTTCTATGTCCAGTTCTGCGGCCAATGGTTTGTCCCGATACTTTCGATCGAGGTGATCGAGGATCGCCTGCGATCCCTGAACTGTTTCGCGCCCGTCCCGAAGTACCGGCAGACTGCTTTGCGGCGCAATTGCCTTCATTTGATACAAGTGGTAACCGGGAAAGAGCACCTTCGAGCGATAGGAAATCCCTTTGTAATCCAGCGCCCAACGCGCCACCTCGCAAAAATGAGAGTGGGGAAATTCGTAGAGGATTGGTTGGGTCACGCAATACTACCGGCGTCGCCGCCAAAGTCACTCCCGACGTGTCGGCCGCGCAACGCCCTGCAAACGTACCAGTGTTCCGGTGTTGCGGCCGGTGTGCTTGTTGGGATAATTCGAGAGCGCGGTCCACACGTCCCCGGTCGAGTAATCGATCGCGATCATACGGCCGTATGCCTGCGCGGCGGGTATGCGATAGGTGTCGAAGGTCTCGGTCTCGGGGTCGAAGCGGTAGAGGGAATTAGCGCCGTTGCCGGTGATCCAGACGGTCCCGGTGGCACCGTCGAAGCGCGCGGCATACGGAAAGGTGTCGGGATCCGGTAATGGAATTTCGCGCAAGTTCCCGCTACCGATGTCGTACATGGCAAGCGTGCCGTAGCCCGAGTTCGGGATCCACAGGCGGTCCTGCCGGTCGACGTCCATGCGGTGCGGCGCGCTGTCGGGGCGCGGCATTTCCTTCTCGGTCACCCGGCCGTTTTTCGGGTCGAGGTAGCCGAACTTGTTTTCGTTGTATTTCGTGAACCAGACGCGCTTCTTGCTGTCGAGCGCGATCCCATAGGTGTGGCCGGTATTGCCGAGCAGTTTGTATTCTTTCACCTCGCCGGTGTCCGGGTTGAGGCTCGCTACCGCGTTTGTACCGAACTCGGACATCCACATGCGGCCTTCGGAATCGAATTGCACGAGTCCGAATTCATCGTAGGCGAAAGAATGAACAAGTGATCCCTGCTGAAAGCCGCCGTAGATCCGGAACTGCTCGGTGCGCGGGTCGAAACGCGCCACCATGTCAGCCAGCTGCAAGGTGATCCAAAGGAAACCTTTGGCGTCGAAATGCAGCGTATGCATGCCGCTTCCGGTCACGGGCAGTTGATAGCTCCGCTGTATTCCGGTGCGCGGGTCCACGCGGATCAGTTTGTCATCGGGATAGTCCCCGACCCAGGCTGCGCCGGTAGCGGGTTCGATGATCATGTCGTGCGCCCAGCTGTTGACATCGCCGACTTCGTATCGGGTGATGACAAGGTTTGCGGTGGCGTCTTGCCCGGGATCGGGCTGGGCGATCGCGGCGGGCCTTTCGCCAAACTCGTGCGCCAGCAGCCAATCCGCGAGTTCGGCGTTGTCGATGTTGGGAATGACGCTGTAGATGTCGAGCCCTTCGCGCATCAGCTTAATCGCCGCGATCCACTCCTCGCGACTCCGCCGCCGCCTTATGGGTTCGGCGCCGATGTCGTGGCAGATGGTGCAACCGGTGACAAAGCGCGCTTTGTAACTGCCTTCTGGAAGTGCTGCGAGCCAGGTATTACCGGGCAATTGGGCGGCCGGATTGTCGGTCGCCGCAAGTACGAAGTCATGCCGGGCGCCTTCTTCCGACAACGTGAAGTTCACCGTTTCAGACTTTTCGAAACCGATTTTCGTCGCGCTGAGTGTGTACTCGCCCGCGAATAGTGCCGGGATCGCGTAACGGCCTTCGGCGTCGGTGACGACACTGACCGACATCGCCCGCCCATTCAATTCGGCAGTGACGAACGTGCCCGAAGCGGGCTTGCCGGACAGTTCTTCGACGGTACCGGCTAGATCCGTGGCGTTTGAGGACAATGAAAATGCACTCAAACCGACGATCAATAAGTGTATTCGCCACATTCCTGGATCTCCTACTTCAAACTCGAGCTTTCCCGTCATTCCCGCGAAAGCGGGAATCCGGTAGAAGAAGAACCGCCTCCGGCGGTCGATTTCTCACTGGATGCCGGATCAAGTCCGGCACGACGGATCCTCTCGCCGTCATCCCCGTCATTCCCGCGAAAGCGGGAATCGAGTAGAAGAAGAGCCGCCTCCGGCGGCCGATCTCCCACTGGATGCCGGTTCAAGTCCGGCACGACGGATCCTCTCGCCGTCATCCC
>CAZFZX010000002.1:0-35251 GCA_964523765.1 uncultured Enterobacteriaceae bacterium | reverse complement strand
TCAAGTCCGGCACGACGGATCCTCTCGCCGTCATCCCTGCCACTCCCGCGAAAGCTGGAATCCATTAGAAGAAGAACCGCCTCCGGCGGTCGATCTCTCACTGGATGCCGGTTCAAGTCCGGCACGACGGATCCCCTCGCCGTCATCCCCGCCACTCCCGTCATTCCCGCGAAAGCTGGAATCCAGTAGAAGAAGAGCCGCCTCCGGCGGTCGATCTCCCACTGGATGCCGGATCAAGTCCGGCACGACGGATCCCCTCGCCGTCATCCCCGCCACTTCCGTCATTCCCGCCACTTCCGTCATTCCCGCGAAGGCGGGAATCCAGTAGACGAAGAACCGCCTTCGGTGGCGCATGATCCGACGGGATGCCGGTCAGCGCCGGCATCACGAAGGGTCCGCGCTTCAGCTAACGGCACATGCGCTTTCGTCAATCGTTCGCCCACCCCGACTGATACAGATCGCACACCACGGTGCCCAATCGCAGTGTCAGGAAGAAGTTTTCCCCGTCTTCGATCAGCGATGAGCGTGCGTCGCGCAACAGCTTCTCGGTCGGATACGCTTTCGTCAGGCCGACTCCGCCCAGCATTTGCAGGGCATCGTTGGCCACTTCGAACGCGGTCTGAGTGACGAAGACCTTACTCGTCGACGATACCGTGGAATGCGGAGCGTCCGCGGTATGCAGATATTGGGCGGCGCGGCGGGTCATCGCCCGGCATGCTTCGACTTTTTTATACATCTCGCCGAGTCGGTAGCGCACGGTCTGATGCTGCGCCAGTACGACGCCGCCCTGTTTGCGTTCATGGGCGTAAATCAGTGCGTGCTCGAACGCGGCGCGCGCGAGACCCGTGAAAACCCGCGACATAAACACACCTGCCTGGGACAACATCGACAGAAAGCCCGGTCGCCCCGCCTCGCCCTGGCTGACCGCATAAGAACGCGGCAGGACCACGTCGTCGAAAAATATCTCGCCCTGCGGTAGCGATATCTGCCCGATCTTCTCTAGCGGCTTACCGCGCGATACGCCGGCTCCGTCGAGCGGTGCGAGGATAACGGCCCGGTTCGGGCTTCCGTCGGCGTTCATGACCCCGTCGCCATAGTCGGCCGGGATACACAAGGCCCCGACCTGGGCGATAGTGCCGTTGGAGACCCACGCCGAGGTTTGGCCGCTGATGACGATCTCGTCGCCCTTGAAGCGGGCGACGATGTTGCCTTTGTGGGCGGTGCCTTCGGGGTGGCGCTCGGCACCGTAGGTGTCGACCACGTCGGTTCCGGTGTCGGGTTGCGTGACCGGCCAGCAGCCGATCTTGCCCTCGCATAGTTCGACCAGATCCGGGTTGCCGGTGGCTGCCGCAACCTGGGCTGGGAAGCCCGCTACGGCCAGTGACAGCGCCAGGCCGGCATCGCCCCAGCCGAGTTCTTCGAAGATTAGCGATTCGACCCGTGCGGCCGCCGCCGGTTCCAGCGCATCGAGCATCTGCTGGTCGATGCCGAGTTCGCCGAATGCCGGAAAGACTTTCCAGAGCGGCGACTCAGGCGCGATGACTTCGGCGGCGCTCAACCCATCGAGTGCAAGCCCGGTCGGTCGTAAGACGTCGCGTGCGAAGCGGTGGACGGTTTCGATGATGGCGCGTTCTTCGCCGTCCAAATCGGCGTCGAAGCCGGTACGTTCCACGTAGGGGAGCGCGTAGGTGTCAAGAATTTTCATACTGATTTCTCTTCGTTGTAGTGAGTTCGATGTCGCCGCATCGCGGCGACAGGGCTGTCTTGGGTGGTCCGTTCGCTCAGGGCACCAGCACCGGCGCACCGGCACCCATTTCCTCCTGCAGCACGGCTACGATTTCACCGTGGGTAAGGTTTGCCCCGACCGCATCGATGACTTTCTCGTACAGATTCAAGTCGTCGTCATGTGCGGCACGGCGCAGCCGGTCGGTTGCGTTGCGTACCGCGCCCCGATCGCGCGCCGACTTCCATTCACGAAAACGTTCGACCCTTGCCTCTATGGCGCCGCCGGGTGGACGTTCCAGGGGCGGGACCGAATCCATCGACGGGTCGTCATCCTCGCGGAACACATTGAGACCGACGACTTTGTGTTCTCCGGCTTCCAACTCGTTTTGAAAGCGCAAAGCCGACTCACCGATCGCGGCCTGCACGCGCCCGTCGCTGACGGCCTGGTACATTCCCCCCGCGGCATCGATGTCTTCGATGACCGAAGTGATTGCGGCTTCCATCTCGTCGGTCAGTTGTTCGATGTAATAGGATCCGCCTAAAGGGTCGATCACCTGATCGAGTTCGGCTTCCTCCTTGAGGATGTTCTGCGTGTTCAATGCCAGGGTGGCGCTGTGCGCACTCGGCGAGTGGAGCGCTTCGTCATAGGAATCGGTATGCAGTGACTGGCAGCCACCGAGGATCCCGGACATGGCCTGGACCGCGACCCGGGTCAGATTGTTGAGCGGTTGCCGGTGCTGCAAATCGGCTCCCGAGGTCTGCGCGTGAAAACGCATGCGCCACGACCGCGGATCTTTGGCGCCGAGTCGATCGCGCGCGATGCGTGCCCACAGGCGCCGCCCGGCCCTGAATTTCGCGATCTCTTCGAAGAAACTGATCGAAATATCGAAGAAGAAAGAAAAGCGCGGCAAGAATACATCCGGCTCCATACCGCGGGCCATCATGTCGTCAGCGTATTGGATCGCCGAGCATAGCGTGAAGCCCATCGCCTGGGCCGGCGTCGCGCCGGCCTGCTGCATGTGCTGTCCGATGATGGATACCGGGTTCCAGCGGGGTACGTGGGTGTTCATGTAGCGAATGTGATCGCAGAGCAGGCGCCTCGATCCGGCGAGCGACATGCGGAAAAACATGTGGTTTGCGACGCACAGCGACAGGTAGTCGCTTTGCGTCGTCGTTCCGGTCAGCTTCCGGCGGTCGATGCCTTGACGGTCCGCGAGTTGCAGGAACATCGCGGACAGGGTGAAAGGCGGGTTGTCCCCGAGCGCGAACGAGATCCGATCGATCGGTAGCCTGGTGAGGCATTCTTCGATATCGTCGACGGTATTCACCGGTGTACCGGACATTCCAACGAGCTGCGGTGGCACCTGGTCGATATCGTAGCCGCGCATGTAGGAGTTGCAGGGCGCGAGGTAGGCACCCGTGCTGCCGCCGTCGATGAGCGCGTGCTCGCGTGCGTTGTAATCTGCGGGCAGGCCGACGCCCACGATCTGGCGTTGGCTCCACGGTTGACCGCGGTACATGCTCGCATAGACGCCGCGCGTCATCGGGAACTGACCCGGGAGCCCGAGTTGCTCGTCGTCTTCCGAGGCCGGCGGCGCCGGCGGTTCATAGAGTGGTTTTATCTCTATCCCTGACCGATTCCGGCGCGTCTCTCCGGCGCTCGTCTGTTGATCGTATTCGCGTTGCCACGCAGCTGTACCGCGTAGCGCCGGATCGACACGAGGTTCGGGTTTTTTGCCCGTCATGATTTCAGCCCTCCGCGGGTGCCACGCCAACCAGGGTTGTTACTGCCGCGACGATGTCGTCGCGGGTCGCGCCGGGATGAAAGATCTGTTTGACGCCGAGGTCGCGCAGGATGCGTTCTTCATCCGGCGGCACGATTCCGCCCACGATTACCGGTATCGAACCACCATCGGCCGATTTCAATGTTGCCATCAATTCCGGCATCAAGACGTAGTCGTTCGACAGGGTCGAGATACCGATCACATCGACATCTTCTTCGATTGCGGTTTTAACGACGTTGTCGACACTTTGCCAGGGGCCGGTATAGATCACCTCCATCCCGGCATCGCGTAGGTAGCTCGCGACGATGCGGCCACCCCGGTCGTGGCCGTCCAGACCGATTTTGGTCAGTAAGATCCGTGGGCGTCGCATGCTTTCTTCCTCATCAATACTCGCCGTGACCGGGCGGCGGTTTCTCGTGGTCGGCACGCTTGTAATATCGCAGCGGGATGTCTTCGGCATTCTTGTAGAAACGCCATGCGCAGGGTTTCGACGCATCCGCCTGATAATCGGTTACCCACAGGGGATGGCCGCCCCATTCCATCGGCAGTTTCTCGTTAATGGCGCAATGGACACAGTAATAGGGTACCCCAGGTTCGCCGAACGACCAGTCATGCGCCTCCTTTGTTGCGCCGAAGTCGTAAGGCGGACCGAGACGCGACGGTGTCCCGTCGACCGGGTCACCACGCCGCATCCGCCCGCCGCTACCGCAGGGATCCATGACGATGGTGTACTTCTCGTCATCTTCGATGATCTCGGCCGTGCCGTCCTGTGCCGGTCCACTCATGTGTGCGCGCATCATTTCTGCGCTCAATTGCACCCGCTGTTCGACGTCCATCGCCAGAAACCCCTTCCAGGTCCGTCGCAGCATCCAACCGCCCTGTGTTTTGCGCAGCGCAAGGTATACCGCTTCCTCGCCATGCTCCTCGCCGATAAAGTCCAACAAGTTCCAGATCCAGTCGCAGAACAAGTCGTGCAGGGATTTGCCTTCGGCGATGGTGTATTGCGCGAGCGCTTTGGCCTCGTCCAGTCTGCCGCCGTCGATTGCGTCATTCAGCAACGCTTGTGTCGGCGTTCCCAGATCTTCTGCGTCGTCCTGGCGCAACGCCCGGCCTACGCGGTCCATGTCACTCAGTCTCAACACACCGGGTCCTCCTTTCGATTCGATTGCCGACGGCGTTCGCTCATTCTATTGACTGCAGTGTTGCGAATTCCATTATGCTTCCGGGTCGCCGGTCAATCGCCGCGCCGCCGCCACGATCGTCGATAGCGCTGAGCCGGGCGGGTAGACTTCGATCCCGCGTGCTTTCAGCCGGCGACAGGCCCAGGGCGGGATCACACCGCCGGCGAAAACGGGGAGGTCGGGGCGCGCGGCCCGAACCGCATCGAAGATCCGTTCCACCACCTCGACCCGGCCACCGACATTGAGGCCCACGAGGTCGACGTCTTCGTCGACAGCGGCTCTGGCGATGGCTTCGTCTACCGCCATACCGGAAAGGATGACCTCGAATCCGGCCTCGCGCAGGGCACGGGCCACTAATGTCAGCCCGCGCCAATGTCCGTCGAGCGCAGTTTTTGCTAGCAGTACGCGTTTCGTTACTGGAGCGGCCACGAATGCTGTACCTTGCCCCGCCCGATCAAACGGGGATCGGCGTGTCCCAATCGCCGAAGACCTCGCGGAAAACGCCACCGATCTCCCCGAGCGTAGCGTCGGCGTCGACCGCAGCCATCATCGCCGGCAGCAAGTTTTTGTCGCCCCGGCAACACGTTTCGAGGTCGCGCAGCGTTGCCCCGGTCGCCGATTCGTGGCGTTCGCGCCGCAATGCGGCAAGACGCTCAGTGGCCTGATCGAACGCATCCGAGGTGCCGATGAATCCATCGATGGGATTCGAGTTCACGTCGCCATCGAACTCTGTGACACCGACTACCGTGCGGTCGCCGCGTTCCATTTCCTGGAGCAATTCGTACTGATTGTCGTGGGCGCGCTGGTGCAGCCAGCCGTTATCGAGAGCGGCAAGAAACCCACCTTGTGCTTCAATCTCTTCGAAGAACGCCCACGCCCGCTGTTCCAGGTCGCCGCACAAGCTCTCGATGAAATGCGAACCCCCAAGCGGATCGGCGACTGCCGTTATGTTGGTCTCGTGCTGGAGAATCTGCTGGATCCGGAGCGACATCTGATGCGCGTGCTCCGAAGGGATCGATAGCGCTTCATCGTAGCCGGATACACCGAGCGACTGGACCCCGCCCAGAACCGAGGCCAGCGCCATTAGTGTTCCGCGCACCAGGTTGTTGAGCGGCTGCTGGTAGGTCATGGACGAGCCGGCCGTCACGACGTGAATGCGCAAGCGTGAGGCTTTCTCGTCGGCGATCCCGTAGCGCGACTTCAAGAGATCGCACCACATCTTGCGAGCGACCCTGAGCTTCGCGATCTCTTCGAAAAAATCCATCGAAACCCGGAAACTCACGCCGCCGACGCCGCGCGCGGCCATTTCGAGCGGTATGCGTCCGCGCCGTTTGATATCGTCTAAGTATTCGACGGCGTTGGCGAACAGCGCGCCGAGCTCTTCCCAGGCGTTGAGTCCCGTGTCAGCGCCGTTGTATCCGGCGATAGACACGGGTACCCAGCGCGGTAGATGCTCGGCGCAGAATTCGATGATGTCGGAATTAAAGCGCAGCCCCGGGCGGGTCGGGATCTGCTGCTTGGTAACGCAGCCCAGGTAGGTCAAAAAGTAATCGGACTGACCGGTGCCGGCGAGGCGGCTCAAATCCAGGCCGCGACGTTGCGCGACCGTCCAGTAACACGATAATGCGAATGGGGCATGCTGGACCACGCCGCCGCCCGGGTGGCCGTATACCGTTTCGATCGGGATCCCGTCCAGCACGGTTTCGTAGTCGCGCACGCCGATGATGACTGCGCCGGTGAGTCCGACATCCTCGCGACGGGCGACGACATGCGGGTGGTCGATATCATAGAGGTGATCCGCGGTATTGCGGTCGTGCTCCATAATGAACCCGTGTTCGCCTTCGTCGAGTAAAAACTTGATCCGCGCGTTTTCGTCGGCAGGATTGCCAAAACCGCTAAGTTGGAAAATCCGCCAGGGTTTGTCTCGATACATGCCGGGATAAGCGCCGCGGATGTATGGCGCAACGCCAGGGCCCGCCTCGACGCCGGCCCGCTGTTCCGGGTCGACGTCGTCCGCTCCGTAAACCGGTTTCAACGGGATCCCGGATATGGTCTTGCGTTGTTCTTTGCTGCTTCCCGACATGACTCATCCTCCGACGGCGTCGCTGGCCCGTCCTCAGACCGTGACGAAGCCCCTTTGATAACGGGGAATTACATCAAAATCAAGGCTACAGAGCGCGGTCAGACGGAACTTGATACGAGTCAAGTCGTTAACGCGAATTCTGTTGTTCGTCAGGACCTGTCGGGCAACCGCGTTTCACTAAGCCGCAGCCCGAACAATCCCGCTCGGCATGGCCGCAGTCGCCGTCTTCTCGGTACGGTCCAAACTCGGGATGCCTGGCCGCATAGGCGCGGGCGAAATGCTGCACCAAAGCCCAAACGACGACCACCGAGAAAATAATGGCGACGGCCGATATCAGGTTCGTGATCACCCGCCCAGCCCTGCAAATCCCATGAAGGAAAGTGACAAGAGACCGGCGAGCATCAGGCTCAATACCGCACCCTCGGTCACGTCGGGCAGGACGGAAAGCTCCAGCCGTTCGCGAAGCGCGGCCATCAACATAATCGCCAATGTGAAACCGGCCCCGGCTCCTACGCTATAGACCAGGCACTGCACGAAAGAGTACTCGCGGAAGGTCTGGAACAGGGCCAGGCCAAGGATCGCACAATTGGTAGTGATCAACGGTAGAAAGATTCCGAGCGCCCGGAACAAAGTCGGGCTGAAACGTTTCATGGCCATTTCCACGAGTTGTACCGCCGAGGCGATCACCGCGATGTAACAGATCAGACGCAGGAATTCGAGTTCGAATTCTACCAACAGGGTATTGATGGCATAAGCGCAAACCGAACTGACCAGCATGACAAACATGGTTGCCAGCCCCATGTTCCAGGCAGTGTGGTACTTGGCAGAGACGCCGAGGAAAGGACAGATCCCGAGAAACAGGCTCAGCACAAAATTGTTAATGATGAGCGCGTTCAGAAAGATGAAGCTGAGGGATTCAGATTCCATCTGCGGCCCCGCTTCCTTCCAGTTCCACGTGTTCGCGCCGTTTCTTCAACCACGAGAAGAGCAGCAACCACATGGCCAGCACGAAAAATCCGCCCGGCGGGAGGACCATGATGGCCCACGGCTGAAAACTATCCGCGAACACTTGGTAGCCGAGCAAGGTGCCGTTGCCCAGCAGTTCGCGTACCGCGCCGAGGCACAATAAGGCGATGGTAAATCCGACGCCCATTCCCAGCGAGTTGACCAGTGATTTTGTGACGCGGTGTTTTGAAGCGTAGGCTTCAGCGCGGCCGAGGATGATGCAATTTACGACGATCAGTTGAATGAATGCGCCGAGGGAATTGTACAAGTCCAGACTGATGGCCTGAATGACGTAGTCGACGATCGTTACGAAAGTGGCGATGATGATGATGTAAGTGGCAATGCGTACTTGTTTCGGGATCAAATGCCGCAAGCTCGAAACCAGCGCACTGGAGCACAGCAAAACGAAAATGGTTGCAAGACCCATGGCCAGCCCGTTGAGTACCGAGTTGGTAACCGCCAACACCGGACACATACCGAGCAGCATGACAAATACCGGATTCTCCTCCCAGATACCGCGAAGAAAAGTATCCGCCGTGATCGGTTTGGGGTCACTCTGATTCGGGGACATCATCCGTTTCCCGTTGTTCGAATGCGCTAAAGTTTGCCACTAATTTCGGGAACAGTCGCTGGGCACTTTCATTCAGCATCTTGCCGATGGCCTTCGAAGAGACTGTAGCTCCGGAAATGGAGTCGATTTCCCAGGGGTGTTTTTTCTTGCCGTGTTTTACCGTCACGATCACGTGTAACAAACCCGTTCCGTTTTCATTCAATTTGCCGTCTAGGGCATCGAAGTTGTCCAGGAATTCGGGGTCTTTCGCGATCTTGTCACCGAGGCCCGGAGTTTCTTTGCTTTCCAGGACCGTGATGCCGGTGATGCACTGGCACTTGCCGGAGTAGCCATACAAGATGCGAATTATGTCCTGATAGCCTTGGGCGGCCGCTTCCACGGCGACTCCGGCGAGCGCGCCGTCCCCATCGTAACCCGCGTAGATTTGTGTGCCCCCGGTGTTTTGTGCCGCCGGCAAAATACCGTGCTCGCCGATGACAAAGTCGCGGCGCGAGACCGCTCCGGGTATGACCGTGAAGATTGCGCGCTCGATTGCCAGGCGCCGGTTTTCCAGAATTGCCGGCAACGTAGCCTGGTAGACCACCACGACCAGCAATCCGGACAGTGTGGCGATGCCGCCCATGGTGGCGATCAGCGATTTGCTGGACGGTTGCTGAACGCTGCTAGCTGGTGTCTGGTTCTCGTCGTTCATTGCTTGTCGTCCCTCGGGCGCGCACCGTAAATGCGCGGCTGGGTTGCGGCCGCGATCAGTGGCGAGGCGGCATTCCCAAGCAAAATGGCGTACATCACGCCTTCCGGTAATCCGCCGAACAGACGAATAATGATGGTCAGGAAACCGATCAGGGCCCCATAAATCCATATCCCTAGCGGCGTGACCGGGGAGGCGACCATGTCCGATGCCATGAAAACGGCCCCCAGCATCAGCCCACCGGACAAAAGCATGAAACCCGGGTCGGGGAAACGTTCGGGGTCGGCAAGATAAAACGCCCCCGAAGTAATCAGGGCGCTCAATAAGGTCGCCGCCGGGATGCGCCAGTCCATCATCCGGCGGAAGACGAGATAAGCGCCGCACAACAGGATCAACACGGCGGATGTTTCACCGGTGGAACCGCTGGTCATGCCGGTAAAGAGCGCCCACGGCTCCGTTGAGATCTGCTCAAATTTCTGCAACGCTAGCGGGGTAGCGCCGCTGAAACCATCGATCGCAACCAGTTCACTCCAGTCCCCCGTGGCCGGCGGTTCGAGGAAAGGCCAGGTCCAGGTCGACGGGATGAACTCGCCGAACCGACCGCGCGCCAACGGCGGCGTCCAGGTGGTTATCGCGACCGGGAAAGCGGCCTGGACGAATGCGCGGCCTACCAGTGCGGGGTTGAGGACATTGTTGCCGAGTCCGCCAAATAACGCCTTGCCGAGAGCGATTGCGACAAAACCGGCCACCGCCGCCATCCATAACGGGAAACCCGGCGGCAGCGTCAGGGCCAGCAAGATGCCGGTGATCACAGCGCTATAGTCGCTAACCGTCGTTTCTTGCCGGCCCAGCTTGCAAAACAGTGTCTCGGTCGCGAGACAGGCAGCGATCGATACCAGGATCAGGGCCAGGGCACTGATGCCGAATTGGTAGACGGCGAGCAGGCACAGCGGCGTCAACGCGTAGACCACATTGCGCATAATCGTATCGACGCTCGGAGTATCGTGGATATGCGGCGAGGTGCGGATCTCGACCAGTGGTGCTTTCCCGGCCATTTTCTAGGCGTCCACTTTTTCGCGTCGTTCGCGGTTGATCGCCTTGGCGATGCGAAAGTACTGCACCAGTGGGATCGCCGAAGGACAAACGTAACTACAACAACCACATTCGAAGCAGTCGTTCAGGTGGTAGTTTTGCTCCATTGTTTCGTACAGCCGTTTGGCGGCCAGCAGTCCCAACTGGGACGGATTCAGATTGATCGGGCAGGCGTCCAAGCAATGACCACACTTGATGCAGGCCCGTGGTTTTTCCAGATGTCGTCCTGCCTCGGCTTCCTCGTTCAATACGACGATGCCGGAAATCGCCTTCGTTACCGGCACGTCCGGCGAGGCGACCATCATGCCCATCATCGGCCCGCCCATGATCAAATGCTTCGCTGAGTCGGCGCTACCCGCCTGTTCGAGTACGAAACGCAGGGGTGTCCCGAGGGGAATCAGGTAATTGCCTGGCTTGGCGACACCCGGTCCGGTGATGGTCACGACCCGTTCGATCAAACCGCGCCGCAGTGGCATCAGTTCACCCAATTGTGCCAGCGTCGAAGCATTCTGCACGACCACCCCGACGTGATAGGGGAGGCCGCCGGAAGGCACCTCTCTTTTCAGTAGGCTCTTGATCAATATCTTTTCGGCACCCTGCGGGTATTTGGTCCGCAGTGCCTGGATGCGGATGGGACCGTCGTGCGGTAGCTTGCTGCCTACCTTCCGGTAGGCGTCGAGTTTATTATCTTCTATTCCGATGACCGCCAGCGGCGCATCGACGGCATTTTGCCCAATCGATATGCCCTGGATAAGGGCGTCGACCTTTTCCAACATGATCCGATGATCGGATGTCAAATGGGGTTCGCATTCGCAGCCGTTGACGACCAAGGTGTCGATGGAATGGCCTTCCGGCACCGACAGCTTGACGTGAGTAGGGAAGGCGGCACCCCCCAGACCCACCATACCTGTCTCCTGCACCGCTTGGATTAGTTCCTGTCGCGACAACGCGGTCAGGTCGCGGTGACCGCCATATAAGACTTTCTGACCGGCTCCCGGTTGAACGCGGATGACGATGGCGGGGGTTTTCGGCCCCCGGGACGTGGTCGTCAATTCAACGCCTTTGACCGTTCCGGTAACGGGAGCGTGGTGCGGTACGGACATGAACCCATCCGCGGCCGCAATAGGTTCGCCCCGCACGACATCCTGTCCTTTGCGAACTATCGGGATCG
Source organism: uncultured Enterobacteriaceae bacterium (assembly GCA_964523765.1). Lineage (GTDB taxonomy): Bacteria > Pseudomonadota > Gammaproteobacteria > UBA11873. The sequence goes on along the minus strand of CAZFZX010000002.1, from coordinate 23,951 downwards.
CGGGGGCGCCAAAATGCTGGGACAGCGGGACCGTCACCTGCTCCGGAAACGGCAGGCGGCGGATCGCCAGTTTGGCGGTCGAGTCCTTGTTGTCGGCCGGGTGCACGCCGTGACTGAAAGAGCTGCGCGCGAAATCTAACAATCCCATCGGGCGAAATCCCCTGGATGATTGGCTTGCATACCTAGCGAGAGCAGTTCGGCTATTGGAATTTTTCTGCCCGTTTGATCAGCTTGTCGATATCCTTTTCCGCCACATTCCATGGCGTTCCGGGATGAACGGCCCCGGCGGTGCATTTTTCCGCGGCCCGGACGATATCCTTGAACGACCCGGCCTTCGGATCCACGACGTAGGCCAATTGGTCGTCGTCATATGCGAAGATCCTCGGATTGATATCGACACACTCGTCGCAAGTCGTGCATTCCGGCGTCTCGATCCAGACCGGTTCGAAGTCTGCGTTACCCGCGGGCGCCGTGCTGCCGCCGTCGCCGGGCGCTAAGGCCGCTTGTGCCCTCGGTCCTGCCAATGATCCGCCGGAACCGGGCGCGGCACCAACGGCTTCGAGCAGGCTGGCGGAAATCTTTTGTACCATTTCGGCGCGTACCTGTTCGGCGATCTGTTCTGTTTGCTCTTCCCGTTGCGGGTCGCAAAGAGATTTCAGTAGCCGCCAGTTTGTGCGCCGCTCCACGGTCGAAGCCACGATTTCTTTCGAAACTGCGACGCGTTGCAGGTGATTCTCTTTGTCGACGGCCCAGAGGAAAGCCTGGCTCTGTTCTTGCTCGTCCGCATCGAGGTCGATGTACTCTGCAATCGGTGTCATGGGTTCGTCCCAGGTATCGGCCGGGATTGGGCTGAAGTGCTTGCGAAACCGCCCTTCGGTGAGGGCGAAATCCGCAAAGGTCACGGGTAGATCCATCGTCGCGGGCTGACCTTCGTCATCCTGGTATTCCAGTTTGTAGGTCGGCCAGTCTCGGTCGGCGGCCGGGTTGCCCTCCATGTCACAGCATTCGTCCCAGGTTTCACCGAGGTCCGGATTGAAGCGTAACAGCGGGTACGCCCGAGACTCTACGGCCAGTTTGCTCTGCATTTCGGCGGCATCGTCCGCTACGCCATGCTCGGGCTGGCACACCGCGTAAATATTGAACAGAGCCGGCCGTCGGGAATTCAATCCTTCAATATATCCTTCGAGCAGCTGGGTCAAATTGGACATCGAACCCTGGTGTACGTAACTGGTTCCGTGCGCCATTCCGATCAGACTCATTTCCTTGCGGGTTTCCTGCTTGCCGTGGCGTTGTTTCCCATAGGGTGTCATGTCCGCTACTTGACCGATGAAGCCGGAGGTGCACGCTTGTCCTCCGGTGTTCGAATAGACCTGCGTGTCCAGCACCATCACTTTGATAGGCATACCCGACATCAGCATGCGCGAAAGATTCTGGAACCCGATGTCGTACATGGCGCCGTCGCCACCGATACCGACGACCGGCGGGCATAGAAGAAACTCCGTTTCGCTGAGGTCGCGCCAATCGAAATAGGTAAAAACCTCATCGTGGATTTTTGGGTTGTACTCGCCCTTCAGTTCGAGTTCCGCCATCCGGATGGTTTTGAAACCGTCCGTCATTTTCGCCATGTGTCCTTCGAATACACCCATGGCGACCGACGGGGTGTCCTGGAACAAGTGGCTGGCCCAGGGGAAAGGGTAGGGATTGAACGGGAAGGTGGAGCCCCACACCGACGTGCAGCCTGTTGCGTTGATGATCCCCATGCTGGCGCGGCCGCGACCGGTAACGCCTTTGGTGTACTGCCATCGAAGGTCTTTCAGTTCGGCGAGTAGTCGGGTTACCCAGCTCACCCACTCGCTGTCCAGCGGGTTGACGTCGGTGTGGTCTTCTAGCGCCGCCGAGAGGCCGGCCAGCGTCAGATCCGTGTTTTTATGCGAGTCCACGGCATTTTCGATGGTCGAGACGTCGTCGAGATTCATGCTGTCGGCCATCTTGATACGAATATGCTGGTCGAGACGCTCAATCAGCTCGTCCAGATACGCGAGGTGTTTTTTCACCCGCGGCTGCATCAGGGCTTCCACTGTCGCCGTAAACAGGTGGATCGCGGTTTTTTCGCCGCAACCCAGACACGCGCCGTCGCCGCAGACCATCGAGCCATAGGCGCGTTTATCGAGCAGCAGCGTCTCCAGTGCGCCGATGCGTTCGTCGATGTCGTCGATGCGACTGAAAGCGGGCGAGATATTGGGTAGATCGAGCCAGAAATCCCATTTGGCTCGCATTTCGGTAACGGCAGCCGGAGTCTGTTTGACGATTTCCAGTGCCTCGTCCTTACAAACGGTAACGCATTCCATACAGCCCTTGCAGGTATACGGATTGACCGTGATCGAGAACAGACCACCGCTGTTCTTATTCTGCTTTTCCATCACGTTGAAGTAAGGTTTGGTCAACGCAAACCTAAAATTACCCACGCTGGCTCGAAACCGCTCGAATTCCGACACCAATAGCGCTTGTTCTTCGCTCTCGAGATCGGAGTCCGCCAGGGTTTGGTCGATCGCATCGTTGAGGATTGCCTCTACGTTGGCGCCATCGCCTTGTTCGGTCATCATTGGGCGCATCTTCTTTTCGACAGTACGTAGCGCACGCCGTAGATGTTTGACCGCCTCGCCGGTTTTTTCGATCCGCCGGACGACCGAGTCGAAAACGCCCGCTACCGTATTGACAAGTCCCGGTATCGCGCTGTCCGGACACAACGAGTAGCAATCGCCGCAGGCGGTGCACTTCTCGGGGATCCAGGCCGGGTATTCAAAACGAATGTGGGTCATGTCGCGGTAGATGCCGGTGCTGGCCGGCATCAAACTCATGCCAATGAAGGGATCGACGAGATTGTCGTTGCCCTTGCCGCGCACGTAAAAATTGCCGGTTTGCTCCCAGAAGCGGTGAGTACTGGAAAGGTTAGAGTCGCTTACCGGTTCGCGCTTGAGCATGACCGGCATGGCGGGCTCGGTGCGCAACGCCGTTGGCTTCAGATCATCGAGTTGCATGCTGCCGATCTCTTGCAGTTCGTCGAAACCGCGCCGCACTACCCGGACATTGTCCTCGACGACATTCTGACCCTTGCCGCCGAATTTACTAAACAGCTGGTCGCGTATGGCTTGGAACAAAGCTTTTTCCGGCAGTTCGGCCGTTTGCATTACCGGGGACGCGGCAAAGAATGCGCCCTGGAAAGCGATGCCCTGCATCCGGAACTGTAGTTCGGGATCGCTGGCTTCTTCGCGCGCGATGCTGAAAGCATCCAGGAAATACACCTTGATATCGTTGTCGATAATTTGTTTCTGGGCCGTTATCGGGAACGACTGCCATACCGCCTGCGGTGACTCGAGATCGCTCTGGATGATAAAGGAGCCGCCCGCTTTCAGTCCGTGGAGCGGGTTGGAATGGCTGAATACGTTGGGATCGGGGGACAGCACCACGTCGACATAGATATATTCACTATTGACCCGGATCGGCTCCGAAGCGGCACACAAATAATAGGTAGTTGGTTGACCTTTCTTCTCCGAGCCGTATTTAGGGTTGGCCTTGATATCGAAATCGAGCAATTCGAAGAGCGTCATGGCCAGATTCTTGCCAGTGGTTATCGCGCCCCAACCGCCGACCGAATGCATGCGCACAGTAATGCAGTTTTTCGGCATCAAGTTGGGATTTTCGCTGCCGCGTACAGACAGTTGCCGGATCTCGGGATACGCTGCCAGCAACTGCTCCTGATAGACCTCCTGTTTCGGTGTGTCGGCTTTATCGTGGACGAAATCGACCGACAGGTAGAAAAATCGCTTTCTGGCGCCTTGCGGCAACATGTTCTCGATCGCACCAATAATCCCTTCCGGTTGCAGGTCGCGGCTGCCGAGACCGTAGGAGCCGGAATAGAGTGCCGGAATGTCCTGTTTCCCCCTGTACGAAGCGTAGGTCGGCCAGGGCAGCGGATCGTCGGCGAGTAAACCATTCTCCACGCATTTACTGATGACAGTACGCACTTCGCGGATCAACGGCAGGTCCTCGGCCAGTGGCTGATCGGTTCGTTCCAATACCGTCACGCCTTTGCGGCCACGCAGCACGTGCGCTAGCAAATCGCCGGGGAAGGGGCGGAACATGGTGACGTTCACTACGCCGACTTTGAGTCGACGCTCTTCGCGCAGATAGTCAGTTACCGCTTCGGCGGTCGGGATCATGCTGCCATGACCGACGATCAGATAATCTGCGTCCTCGACCCGGTAACCGTCGATTCGCTGATACCGCCGTCCCGTGAGCCCGTGATATTCCTCCATGCACCGTTCGCTCAGCTCGACGATATGATCGAAAAAATAAGGCCGTTGCGCCGCCACGCTCTGCATGTAGGCGTCTTGGTTCTGCACTGCGCCAAACATCATCGGGTTGTCGACGTTCCAGGTTTCCGGAATGCGTCGCCGGGTGGCGCCGTAAATTAGTTTCTGCGCCGGTGTCGGTGTTTCGATGATGTCATCCGGTCGGCCCAGGTATTCTTCGATTAGTTCGCGTTCGGGAACGTATAAGGACTCGATCAAGTGGGTGGTGAGAAAACCGTCCTGTCCGACGATACCGGGTGTGAGCGATAACTCGGCGATCTTATGGGCAATGACGTTGAGGTCACACGCTTCCTGGGCGCTCTTGCCCATTACCTGGAAGAAGCCGGTGTCGTCCACCGCATGGTAGTCGTCGTGGCCGGCGTGCACGTTCAGCGTTGCCTTGGTGATCGCCCGGCAGCCGACATTCAAAATGTAGGGTAATCGTTTGCCAACCGCCGCGTACAAAGATTCGTGCATGTAGGCGATGCCCTGCCCGGAAGAGAAATTGGTGGCGCGCAGGCCACTCATCGCCAGGCCGGCGGTCACGCCGGCGGCGGCATGTTCACCTTCCGGCTCGATGAAGATCAGCGGGCGCCCAGAAATGTTGATATGCCCCTTTGCCTGTTCTTCGGCCCAGTATTCACCCATCTGCGTCGATGGCGTGATCGGGTAGGCGCCGGCAGCATCGGTCGATTCCCGCTCACACATAATCACGGCGGTGTTGCCGTCCATCGCCTGGCGGGTGCCGGGATACTTGAAGGTTGTCTGCTTCTTTCTGGTCATTAGGGGTTTTCCACTGCCCGCGGCAACTCGATCGGCGAGTCCGCCGGCATCATTCAAACGTGTAATGCCACCCGTGAAAGCAGGCAGCCAGTCATACTCGGGGAGGGTATTATACCAAATTCGTCGGACGGCCCGGATTCCGGGGGTAGCGGCTGTTGGGATCGCCTAAACGCGCCTCAATAACCCCGCGGCAGCGGTTCCTTACGTACGACCTTGCGCGCCGAGACACCCTTCACCATACCCTGCCGTTTGTTCACCCATACGATCGCCCCGGTCGGACAGCGTTCAATAGCCACTTGGGAGGCCAGATCGTTCTTGGAGTAGTCGATCACTGCCAGGTTGTGCTGCATCGTGATCAATCCCTCGGGCGCATCGGCGGTACAACGGGCGCAGCCGTTGCAAACCACGTCGCACTGGGCTTCGGCGACATCCGTCGGGTCCCGGTTGACGCAGGCTACCCACAACCTATGGCTCACCGGCTGCAGAGAAAACAAGTCCTTCGGGCAAACGTCGACACAATCGCCGCAGGCGGTGCACTTGTCATCATTCACCTCGGGCAGCCCGTACTTGTTCATTTGAATTGCGTCGAACCCACAGACGTCGCCGCAATCGCCGAACCCCAGGCAGCCCCAGGTGCAGCCTTTGCCGCCGCCGGCGACCAGGTTGGCCGCATGGCAGGTGCTCAGGCCCGTGTAACTCGCCCGCGTATACGCGACATGGCTACCGCCGGAACAAGCCAGTCGCGCCACTCTTTTTTCGTGTTCGACCGCTTCCACACCGAGAAAGTCGGCGACCGCTTCGATGGAGTCTTTGGAACCAACGGTGCAGAGGCCGGGGTCGACCGTGCCTTTAACCAGCGCCTCGGCAAACTGCCGGCATCCGGGCGTACCGCAGGCGCCGCAATTCGAGTGCGGCAGCATTTCCTCGACTTCGTCAATACGCGGGTCTTCATAGACAAACAACTTGCGATTGGCAACGGCGATGATGCAGGCCAGAGTGACTCCGAGTACGGCGAGAAAGCCGCCCGCCAGAGCGATTGTGACAAGAGATTCCATGGGTGAGGTCGGTGCCTTAGCGGTGCCGAACCCGCATCAAACGTCTATGCGGTGCAGTTCGGCCGTGGTTCCGACTATCGTATCGGTCCGGTTACCGATGACCTCGAACGCGGCAACACAATGTCCCAGTTCTGTTGTTTTATGACCAAAATAGCGGTTCCCACAGTAGTTCTAGATGGACCAAGAATGCCCGTTTTTTCGCCCAAGTCAATATTCGCTTGATCTGTGGTCGTCGCCGTCGGCACTTCGGATTCCTTCCCCGAAGGTGTGGTATGAAGTCGCCCGTCGTCTAACCGTATCGCCCGACGATAGCGCAATCGCTGTAACCGCCGAGGTTACTTTGCGCCCCGTTTCAACAAGTGGTCGAGCCAGAGATTCGAAAGTTTTTCCTGCACCGAGTTTTGTCTGAGCCGCGCACGCAAATGGGCGAAATCAACTTCGTCGAGCCGTTGATCCTGGTTGTAGCAGGAGTAGACGAAAGACACTTCGCCGCTGTCCGGATCGACGTGCTTGCACATGCACTGTGCGCATACACCCTTCATCATGCACTGCATGGGTGAATTGATCGAACCGAGGGCTTCGTGTCCGGGCTTGAGGTAGGTTGCCAACACTTCGTGACGCGCGCGCTTGACGGCCGCCATCATGACGTCGGAACCGATGACGATCAGTTCCTCAACCTCTGCGAGAGGGATGTCGACGTCGCCGAGTTGACCTTCCGCGTAAGCTACCATTGCCTGTACGACGTTGCCGATAAAACTGCGATCCTGCGGCCGTCTGCTAGGGATCTGGACGACACCGTCTCCTGGGTCGACCGCCCACACGACGATATCCGCAGCGGCTTCGATTTCTTCTACTTTGAACACGTCCTTCTCGTTTTTATAGCCGGCAAAATAGAGAACCTTGTTGCCGGCTGCGCGCATCGCCTTGCCGATGGAAAACAGCACGGCATTGCCGAGTCCGCCGCCGATCAACAGCACAGTGCTGTCGCGGGGGATATGCGTCGGTGCGCCCGTGACGCCCATCACGACGAGGCGATCGCCCGGACGGCAGCGGGCAAGCAAGCGCGAGGAAGCCCCGAGTTCGAGCGCGATTAGCGAAATAAGACCCTGTTCTTTGTCGACCCACGCTCCGGTCAAAGCGATTCCTTCCGGCGCCAGCACGGTGTCGTCGATGCGGGGTGCGAAAGCGTCCGGGTTCTGCACCCGGTAGAACTGGCCGGGTTCGAAATTGCCCGCCGCGATCGGTGCATGGACGATGACTTCGATGATAGTAGGAGTCAGTCGGTTGACCGCGACGACGGCGGCGATGAAAGTATCGTCGAGTTTCTGTAGAAAACGGCGCAAATCCACTTCGCGCTGCGGTTGCAGGGCCGGGTCGAGGGCGGCCAGTTCGTCTGCAAAAAGCGCGACGACATAGGGGTAACCGTCCTTGGCGCTCGTCATGGCCTTGACCACGTTGCCGGCGTATACCGGATGGTTGTCACCGTAGAAGCTGACAGTACGGCCGTTCTTTTCATACGAGGTGAAGGGCGATGCACTCGCGAGCTTCGGAGTCGTCGGCGCATCCGCATCAATTGGCTGGAGGCCGCCGTCGGTGGGTTCGAAGCGCCGAAAGAACTTACCGTCGAGTTCGAAACTACCCGGGTGCTCTTGTTCGTAGATGATGTTCGGTGAAGTTCCCGCTGCAATGAACAGGCTCTTGAGGGGTAGTTCGAAGTCGGGTTCGCTTGCATCCTCGCCGGTGTGTTCGAAACGCACCGACGCCAAGGCGCCGTATTCGTCCGCGATCGCTTCAAGCGGGCTGATTTGGGTGGCGATCTCGATCCCTTCCTCGAGCGCTTTGTTGATTTCTTCGTGATTCTGACGGTAGGCGGGTGACGCCTCGAGCGGTTTGCGGTAGAAAATGGTCGCTCCGCCCCAGCTCTTGACCAGGCTGGCGAAGTCCGGTCGTTCATCGTTTTCAAGCGCGCGGACGCGTTCGTCGCGCACGGCGCGGCCGTGATGCAAGGCCTCGTCCAGTATTGCGAGTTCCTCGGTATCGTAGCGTGCCCGGACTGCGTCCGTGCCGATATCCGCCACCAGCCGTTCGTAACGATGCAGTACTTTTTCGACCTGGCGCGGATAATAGGCCATGACCTCGGTCGCTGTGTCGATCGCCGTTAGGCCGCCGCCGATGACGCCGGCAGGCAGGCGGACCTGGAGGTTGGTGAGCGAAGATCCCTTCGCAGCGCCGGTCAGCTGCAGTCCCATCAGGAAATCCGACGCTTTGCGGATACCGCGCATGAGGTTATTTTTCAAACCGATGACTGTAGGTTTGCCGGCGCCGGTTGCCAGCGCGACATGGTCGAAACCAAGCGACCAGGCGTCGTCAACCGTTACGCCACCGCCGAAACGTACACCGCCGTAAGCGCGAAACGTACGTCGTCTAAGCAACGTCAGATAGATCACCTTCAGAAAATTCTTATCCCAACGTACCGTGATGCCGTATTCGGCGACACCGCCGAAACCGTTTCCCGTGCGGGTGTCGAGATCCTCGTATAAGGTCGTAAAGTCGCGTACCGGCTGTGGCGGCGCGTTGATCGAACCGGTCAGCGCGGCGGCCAGCGGTTCAATCTTGAGCGCGTCGATACCGACCACGGCAAACCCTTCGTTTAAGAGATAGTGCGCGAGCGTGTAGCCGGCCGGGCCAAGTCCAACGACTAGTACTTTTTTGCCGTTATAGGGGAGGAGTTGAGGTCGTGCGACATTCAGCGGATTCCAGCGTGTCAACAACGCGTAGATCTCGAATCCCCAGGGCAGGTCGAGCACGTCGGTTAACACGTTGGTTTCTACTTGAGGAATATCGACAGGTTCGGTCTTCTGGTAGATGCAAGCCCTCATGCAGTCGTTGCAGATGCGGTGGCCAGTGCCCGGGCACATCGGATTGTCGATCGCGATCAGTGCCAGTGCACCGATATTGTCGCCCTGGCGTTTGACCACGTGCATTTCCGAGATCTTCTCGCCTAAGGGGCAGCCGATCGCGGCGACGCCCAAGGTGTTCGTCTTGAATCCTCCCGCTTTTTTGTTCTTCATTCCCTTGGCGCACGAATCGGCATCGCGGTCGTGACAGTAAATGCAATGGTCGACCTCGTAGAGCACACGGCGTTGGTCGAAGCGGGGATCGGTAAGCGAGAAACCGTCGCGGCGACGACACTCATCGGCGTTCGTAACCCGCGCCTTGTAATCCGGGTAATCACGCTCGCGAAAGTCGACGAGACGGCGCACGTCGGTGCGAGCGGGTGCTTTGAATCCAATCCACGTGTCGGTAGCCGCCGGTTCAAAGGTCCCGTCGCGCTGTACCAGAAAACACCAGCGCGCGAGGCTGTCCCCGGCGGCTTCGATGAGCCGGGCGTCGTCCAACGTCGACCACGGCGCATGGGCTGCGCGCAACGCCGAGTGGAACTGTGCCGGGACCGATCGCTTGCCGCTCACCAGCGCGGCGGCGCGCGCGGTCAGGTATTCCGCATCGTCGAGTCGCGCACCGTGTGCTGCCGCCTCCTGTAAGGCGGCGACTTCGACACGCAGTGTATCGCGGTCGAAAGCTTCGGCCTCCTCCGGCTTCCAGCGCTTCGCCAGCGGCGCGACGAAATCGTTGCGAAAGCCGATCACGGTCTCGTCCTCGTCGCGGATGCGTTCGCGCTGGGCCTCGCACGCATCCTCGACACAAAACAGGCGTGATATAAACCGCCCGAGCCACGGCGCCGCCTCGGTCAGAACCATCGAGATGTCCGCCGCCGCCATACCGGAGCCGCGGCAGCCCTGATAGTCGACGAAGCGCGCCGCGAGCGCGGGGTCCGCATCGGCGAGATAATTATCGAAGGCGGCGCTCAGGCGCGCTAGCGCATGAGGTTCATATAAATCGGCATAGGTAAAACCCGGGATGCCGAGACCGAGGGGTTCGTCAGATTGAGAAATCGTGCTCATTGTTTTGCTCAAAGTTCCTGATCGTCGGAGATAGGTAACAATACGGCTACGTATGGCCTTTTGCACGAAATGACCGGAACGCGAGCCTTCCAACGTCCCTGCGGCCTGTCCTACGCTATCAGACGTTCATCCGGATCGTCGCCCAATGCCCTCATCATGATGATCGAAGAGGATTTTTTGGTCCAGAATCGATTACACTATAGCGCTGGTCAGTCTGTGTTAGTGCGCCGGCCGCCTGAGTTCCGGTCAGTATACCGCGCCCGAAGGACATCCATCAGAACGTAACAGGAGGCACGAAGGTGTCAAGTTCTGCCATCGATTTTGAATTGACGAACGAAAAACCGAAAGGCGAAATTCGCCCGCTGACCGGTAATGAGGCGATCGCGCGCGGCGCCTGGGAAGCTGGCGTGTGCGTCGCGAGTGCCTACCCGGGGACTCCCAGTACGGAGATCCTCGAAACCCTGGCGACCTATCCGGTGGAGGACGTCCACGCCCAGTGGTCGCCCAACGAGAAGGTTGCTTTGGACGTCGCCATCGGCGCCTCGCACAGCGGGGTGCGGGCATTCACGGCGCTGAAACACGTCGGTGTAAACGTTGCCGCCGACGCGCTGCTCGCGCAATCCTACATGGGCGTGAACGGTGGTCTGGTACTGGCAGTCTGCGACGACCCGGGAATTTACAGTTCGCAGACCGAGCAGGATACGCGTCTCTACGCGAAGCTCGCTGTGGTACCGGTGCTGGAGCCGTGCGATGCGCAGGAAGCACTGCTTTTCACGAAGCTCGCTTTCGAGCTCAGCGAAGCGTTCGACACGCCGATCATTGTCCGCAGTACGATGCGCTTGTCCCATACCCGGGTGCCGGTCGAGATGGGCGCACGGGAAGAACGTTCGCCGAACGAAATCAAGGTCGAGCCGGGCCGCAACGTGCTGCTGCCGTCGACCGCACGGCGGCAGCGTCCCGCGGTCCTCGACCGCGAGCGGCGGTTCGAGGAATATTTCAGCGCTTCGCCTTTGACGCGTCGCGAATCCAGCGATTCGGACGTTGGCGTGGTTACTGTGGGCACGGCCTACACCTACGTCAAGGAGGTCCTGCCGGATGTCAATATCCTCAAGGTGGCTTCGTCGTTCCCGCTAGCCCGCGACGTCGTGCAGGATTTTTGCGCGTCGGTCGATCGGTTGTTCGTCGTCGAAGAACTCGAACCCGTCATCGAGATGGAACTGCGTACGATGGGTTTCGCACCGGGCGGCAAGGAGTTCTTTTCTCGGGCCGGAGAGTTGTCCCCTGAAATCGTGCGCGAAGGTTTCGTGCAGGCCGGTGTCCTGGAGCCGCGCCCAAAGGGTCCGGCGCTCGACTTCGAACCGGTAGTACGACCCCCGGTGTTGTGCGCAGGTTGTCCGCACATGGGCAGTTACTACCCGTTGCGCACCGGGCATGTCAGGGTCGCGGGCGACATCGGGTGCTATACGCTGGCGGCGCTCAAACCTTTGCAGGCGATGGACACTTGCGTGGCGATGGGTTCGAGCATCGGCAACGCCGTGGGGATGGCGAAATCCGGGACCGAGACCAAGCCGATCGTCGCCACCATCGGCGATTCGACTTTTCTCCACGGCGGCATTCCGGGTTTGATGGACGCGGTCTACAACAAGGCCAACATCACCGTGTTGTTGCTGGACAACAAGACCGTCGCCATGACCGGAGGCCAGGACCATCCGGGTACGGGTCGCACTTTGCGCGGTGAACAGACGCACCAGGTCGAATACGAAGCGCTGTGCCGCGCGCTGGGCGTCCAGTGGGTGCGTACTGTCGATTCCTACGACATGGCCGCCATCCATCAGGTCATGCGCGAGGCAATGGAGTACGACGGTGTGGCTGTGGTGATTTCGGATCGTCCCTGCGTGCTCGATCCCGTCAAAATCAAAGGGCCGCCGTTCGAAGTGGTAGCCCAGGCCTGTACCGGCTGCCAGGCGTGTATGAACCTTTCCTGTCCCGCGATCACCTGGACCGATGAAATCATCGACGGCCATCACAAGGTTCAAATCGACGAGCAGCAATGCATGGGGTGTTCTCTGTGTCTGCAATTATGCCCGACCGATGCGATCAGGCTGTGCAAAACCGAGACCAGCGCATGAGTTCGACTGCCCGTGAATCGGCGCCGCTGCCGTCGCCAAAAACGAAACCGACCAATGTCTTGATTGTCGGCGTCGGCGGACAGGGCGTCATCATGATGTCCAAGATCGTTGCCCGGATATGTCAGCTCCACGACTTGCAGATCAAGCAGAGTGAAGTACACGGTATGGCCAAGCGCGGCGGTTCCGTATACAGCCACGTCCGTTTCGGCGAAGAGGTTTGGGCGCCGACGATTCCCGTCGGCGAGGCAGACGTTTTGTTGGCGCTGGAATGGGCCGAGGGCCTTCGCTGGCTGCCTTATCTGCATCCTGAGCGCGGCACCTTGATCGCCGACACCAAGCGGATCGTACCGCCGTTCGCCTGCGTCGATCGGCGCCGTGGCGCAGGCCTCCAGTATCCCGAGACCGATGCCGTCGAGATCGTGGAGCATGTCGCGAATCGATTCGCCCTCGACGCGAAAGGGATCGCCTTGGACCTCGGAAACGAGCGAGTCGCCAACACCCTGCTGCTGGGTATTTTGTCGACCGTTCTGGATTTTCCAGCCGATGAGTGGGAAACGGTACTGGCCGAATTCGTGCCGCCCAAGACGCTCGAGACCAACAAGCGCGCGCTGCGGGCTGGTCGCGATTGGGTTGCCCAAGCCGACGCGGCCGCTGCTGAAGATGCGGTTCCGGCACTCGCGCGTAAGAAGAAAACGCCGGCGGCCGCGCTGCAGCGGCGCGACAGCCGGCTCGAGATCATCGACGCTTGGTGCAAGGGCTGCGACATTTGCGTGAAAACCTGTCCCGAACTCTGCCTCACGCTGAACGAGAAGGAGGTCGTCGAACTCACAGATGCGGACGCGTGCACCGGTTGCCGGGTTTGTGAGTGGCTGTGTCCTGACTTCGCGATCGCGGTGAAAATCGACAAGCCGGAAAGCGTCGATTGATGGCGGCCGCGGGCGAGGCAAGGAACTTGCAGGGGAATCGCGCCTGCGCGCTCGGCGCGGTCGCCGCCGGCTGCCGCTTCTTTGCGGGCTATCCGATTACGCCTTCTTCCGAGATCGCCGAGACGATGGCCTTGGAGTTGCCCAAAGTCGAGGGCGTGTTCGTGCAAATGGAAGACGAAATTGCTTCGATGGGGGCGGTGATCGGCGCCTCCATGGGCGGCGTCAAAGCAATGACGGCGACTAGCGGCCCCGGCTTTTCGCTGAAGCAGGAAAACATCGGCTACGCCGCGGGCGCCGAGATCCCGTGCGTGATCGTCAACGTCATGCGCGGTGGTCCTGGTACCGGAATGCCGACGCGCCCTTCCCAGGGCGATGTAATGCAATCGCGGTGGGGTACGCACGGAGACCACCCCGCCTTGGTGCTGGCTCCCGCCTCGGTATCGGAAATCTACTCTCAGACTATCCAAGCGTTCAATTTCTCGGAAGCGTATTGCGTACCGGTCGTTGTTTTGTATGACGAGGTCGTCGGTCATTTGGTGGAAACCGTCGAGCTGCCGGCCAGCGATGCGGTGAAAATCTCTTCGCGGCTTTGGGCTAGCGGTCCAAAAGAAGACTATCAGCCGTATGCGACCGACGATACGGACGTCCCGGTCATGGCCCGCCCGGGCGATGGTTACCGTACTCACACAACCGGACTGACCCACGACGCGACGGGTTTCCCCACCCAGGACCCGGATCGGGTGGCGGCGGTCATGAGCCGTCTCATGCGAAAACTCGATACGCACCGCGAAGAGATAGAACAATACGAAGCCGTGCATTGCGAAGACGCGGAGGTCATCGTCGTCGCCTACGGGATCACCGCTCGTGCCGCGGACCGTGCTGTCGCCGGCGCGCGTGAGCAAGGGCGCAAGGTTGGTCTGTTTCGTCCGATCACGCTGTGGCCGTTTCCGGAGGAAGCCTTTCGATCGGCGGCGCAGGGGGCGCGACACATCATCGTCCCCGAAATGAATGCCGGTCAACTGAGCCTCGAAATCGAACGCCTGCGTGGCGATGCGATGGCGGTATCGACATTGAACCGGATGAACGGCGAGGCGGTTCGGCCAGAAGAAATAGCCGCCGAAATCAACGCTCTGACGAACGTCGCGCCTACCGTCTCCAGCTAAAATCGTAACGCCGAAAATGGGTAGCACAAAGATAGACGCGAGCGTGGAAAGCGAATTCGAAATCAAGGATTATTTGCGCCTCGATTTGTTTCCGCATTTTCTGTGTCCCGGCTGCGGTCACGGGATCGCCTTGCGTTCCCTTTTGTGCGCCATCCACGAACTCGGGATCGCTAAAGACGACCTGGCGTTTGTCAGCGGCATCGGCTGTTCCGGGCGACTCACGGCGTACATCGATGCCAACACCTTTCACGTGACCCACGGGAGGCCGCTCGCTTACGCTACCGGGCTCAAGCTGGCGCGGCCGGATCTGCACGTGATCGTGATCACCGGCGACGGCGACTGTCTCGCCATCGGCGGTAATCATCTGATTCACGCTTGCCGCCGCAATTTGGATATTACTTGCGTGATGTTGAACAACGAGGTCTACGGTATGACCGGAGGGCAGGGATCGCCAACGACCAGCGCGGATCGCTACACGACGACAACCCCGTTGGGTAATCACGAGCCGAGTTTCGACGCTTGCGAGTTGGCGGAGGCCGCCGGTGCCGGGCTCGTCGGCCGCGAGGTCACGCTGCAGGCGCCGGCGCTGAAGACGTTGATCCGCGAAGGGATCGCCCATCCCGGTTTCGCCTTCATCGAGGTCATTTCGGATTGCACCGAGATCTACGGGCGCAAAAACGAGTTGGGTTCATCCGCAGAAATGGTGTTGAGCCAGAAAAAGGACATCATTCCCGAAACGTACGGCCACGCGGTTGATCAACCCTTTCGACCGGGCAGCTGGGAGACCGGCGTCCTGGCGCGTAATGATCGGCCCGAGTACGGCGCTAGCTATCAGGCCTACTGCCGTAAGCTTCACCCGGCCGCCAAGCCTAAACGCGATGCCTGAGCGGGAATATTTTCAGGTGCGCCTTGCCGGTACGGGCGGCCAGGGCCTTGGGCTCGGCGGACGTTTCCTGGCGGACGCGCTGGTCGCGGACGGTATGCAGGTCGCTTCGTCACAAACATACGAGCCGACCTCGCGTGGCGGCACGAGCCGTACCGATCTCGTGGTCAGCGGCGGGTCGGTGGACTACCCGCTTGTGACGGGGCTCGATTACTTATTGATATTGGATCAAACGGCAATTGAGGATTCGGCGCGCCTGGTCCGCGACGACGGCCTCGTACTCGTCGACGAAGTGCTGGTGCCGGATCCGCCGCGCGGCGAGTTCGCCACGCACGTGCTGCCGTTGACTGCATCGGCGCGCGGTCTCGGTAACCTGCGGGTTGCGAATGTCGTGAGTCTTGGCGCGCTCGCAGCGATGAGTGGGATCTGCAGTTTCGCTAATCTCGAAATCGTCGTGGAACGCTCGGCACCGGCAAAATTTCGCGACTTGAATCTGAGCGCGCTGCGCGCCGGGCAAAAACTGGCGATGTCTTAATCAGAAGTTCCTCAAAGGATCCCCAAATGCGACGCCGGCGGCAGAAATGCCGTCGCTGTGTTCATCCAGATCGAGCGCGTAATCCAGAGCGCGAACCCCTTCGATTTCCGTAAGAAACTCGGCGAGCGAGCGAATGCCGCTGGATGCTCGGGGCAGTTCGCTTGCCGCGAGTTGAGCAACGAGTTCGTCGTCGAGTTCGGCCATCACCGCTTTGCCGTTTGCCGCCACGGGAGGACAATGGTGGGGTAATTCATTCGGACGCCCCGCTAGGAGACAGATTCCGTGAAAGAGATGCGCGTAGGTTATGACGAGACGGAGCGGGCCGAGAGTCCCTATGCCCGGTTCTTCAATCCGGAGATGGCCCCGTTTCAAAAACAGGTCGCCGAAGCGTTGTTGACCGGTGGCGTGGCCGAGGAATTGATGTATCCCGTTGAAAGGGCGGCAGAGATGCGTGAACCAGGCTATTGGCCCGTGGAAAACGGCTACTCGCGAGCGCCGGACGGGGCGATCCGCGTTTTTTGTTTAACCGCGATGCCGGGTGTTACGCCGGCCATGTGGGATTGGTGGTTTGCCTGGCACGGCAGCGAACCAGAGCGTTACAAGCTTTGGCATCCCAAGGCACACGTGCATGTCGGTTGGCAGGACGGCCGAGATGACCTGGCCCACTACGTCGGACGCACTTCCAATATTGTTGAATACCTCGGGTCCGAACGCATCAACGGGGCCATCGGTTTTGTTCCTCCAGCGAGGATGGGGCTTGACGAGAACGAACTGACCGCGCGGGGAGAAGTAGCCGTCTGCGCGCGGGTTTCGTTCCCGAATACGCCGCTAAGAATAGGCTGGCTGCTGCATCACATTCGCCCGGTGCCCGAAGGCGCCGAAATGCGGTCCCGCATGTGGTTTGGTGGCTCCAACGTCAGCTTGGGGGACGATCCAGGATCGCTCGGCAAGGCGGTCGGTTTCATTGCAGGACAACTCTCGAGGTTCAAATTACCGAACCCGGCTGAGCTGTTGGCTCATGCTTCCCAGGAAATGTCTCATCTCGCGGTCTTTCTACCCGAGCTCCACGCGGCGTTCAACGAAAACTGACTCACGAAGCTATCGGACGCGGGGAAACACTGGTGAAAAGACCGAAAGGTAGAGGAGCCGTCTATGAGCGCGGCGCTCCGGGGTTCGACGAGAAAGTTCTTGGGACGAGTTTCAATGGAAGAGACCCGGGCCGTAGACCGCAGGTTCTGGCGGAAGCGAATAGCGTTTTCGACGTCGTCAACGCCGTTAAGCGGGCGCGACGCGAACAGCTGAAGATAAGCATCGTCTCCGGCGGCCATAATAGCTGGTCGCAAAACCATTTGCGTGAGGGCGGGCTTCTTCTGAGCATGGCGCGCATTAATAAAGTAGAGGTCGATGCTGAAAGCCAACACGCCGTGGTCGAGCCGGGATGCTGGGGTATTGACCTGGATCGCGCGCTGAAAAAGTACGATCTTTTTTTTCCAATTGCTCATGCACCGGACGTTTGCCTCGGTGGTTATCTTCTGCAAGGCGGCTTTGGCTGGGGCGGGGCAAGGTTGGGATTGGCCTGTCAAAGCGTTGTTGGGTTGGACGTCGTTCTTGCCGACGGCAGTCTCGTTCACGCCAGCGAGGAAGAAAACGCCGATCTCTATTGGGCGGCTCGCGGAGCGGGTCCGGGGTTCTTCGGCGTGGTCGTGCGCTACCACTTGAGAGTCCACCCGCGCCACAAGTTTACCGGTATGAAAATGCAGGTTTTCCGCATGCGATATCTCGATGAAGTATATTCATGGGCAGATCGCGTCGGGCCCGAAGTCTCGCGACTGGTCGAGTTCCAGATGGTGATGACCCCTAAAGCCATGGGTATCTTCTCCCCGGGCATTGAAGTTTTTGCCCCCGTCCTGGCAAAAAGCCGGAAGGAGGCCGGAGCGGCGGTTTCCTTCATCACGAACAGCCCGATCCGTTCGAAAGCCAGCTTGACGACGCCATTGTTACCGGTGTCAACGTCGTTGATGTCACAGTTCGCGAACATTACGCATTTCCCGCCCAACGCAAGATGGTGCACCGACAACATGTGGACCGACCATCCTTTGGAGCAACTGCTGCCGGGATTGCACAAAATCAGCGAAACCATGCCCCCGGCACCAAGCCACTCTCTGTGGCTGAATTGGAATCTCCATCCCGACCGTCCCGACATGGCGTTCTCGCTGGAAGCCAGACGATACATCGCCGTTTACGGCGAGTGGAAGAAGCAAGCGGATGATGCGAAGTATGCGGATTGGGCGACTGAACGCATGCGTGAGATGGAGCCGTTCGGATCGGGTATTCAGCTTGCAGATGAGAACCTGGGTCGTCGTGTGGCGCGCTTTATCACGGATGCCAATATGGCGCGCCTCGATGATCTGCGCGCCAAATATGATCCACAGGGGCTATTCAACTCGTGGGCGGGAAGGATTAACGAGGCGCAGCGAACCGATCGGCGCTAGGCCGCGGCTTCGTCGCTGGATTTCAGCAGATCATAGGCATAGACAAGCAGGGACGCCGCGGTGATGAGCCCAAAGATCAGTATGAATACGCCGTAGATCATCCAGCCTTCCTGATTCCAGGCCGCAAACCGTCGCGGCATGCCGGCCGCTCCCGCCGCAAGAAACGCATATGATGAACCGACGGAGCCGACGGTAAAGAGCGTGACGAACCGGTAACCGAGCTTTCTGCTGAGCTTGCGGCCGGTGATCACAGGATAGTGGTGGTAGAGCACGCCCATCCACATCAGACTCATGGCGACCAGTACGTTCATGGTGTGTCCGCCCGCCCACATCGTGCCGTGCAGCTCAAAGGACCAGGCCACGTTCGAAGTTACAATCGCGCTGACGCCGTCCAGGATATACAGCATAAATCCCATGAGGACGGCTAGTATCCCGGGCTCCGGTCGCAGACCGTGTTTCCAGATCGTGGCGAGTACGGTAAAGATCGTCAAGGAAGCGCCGACACCGGTTCCCCAACTCATGACGTTCCCGTGATAGGCCAACGCCGCCGGCAGCGCGGGGAACATGGTGAAGAAGTGATGGAAGAACGAGGTGACCGAGGTAAAGAGCAGAATCCACAGCGCCAGATTGGCGAGGCGATCGCTGTACAGCTTGCGGGTCCCATCGGCCAGATATAGCGGCAGCGTGCCGTACATGGCGCTGATCACCATCACCGCCATGGCCTCCATGAGGTTGTGCGCGAAGATCCAGAACACAAACTGGAAAACCGCGGGATCGGTGGCCCATGAAATGGCATCCATGGGGACGATCCCGTACAACCCGAGCAGTACGGTACCGGCAACGATCATAAGCGGCGTTCCCATTACGAGCAGCACGAATACCGCGATCGCCATGCCGAGCATGCCGGGGTCATTGAGCGCACGCGCCGAAAGCAGGAGGTCTTCGCGCTTTTCGCCGTAGAACAACATGCTGATAACCTTCACCGGGTACAACACGATCATCGAGGTCAGGACCAACGCGATGCCCGTGAACCCGAGCACCACCACGCCCATGCTCCACTGCCCGGTCGCCACCCCAATAACCGGCAGCGGATACATGACGGCATAGCTGATTTTGAGCCCGAACAGTATGGCGATCGTCAACAGGACCGCGCCGATGTTCATCGACCAGAATATCGATGCACTGAGTATGCCGGTGACCGGTTTACCGAGACAACTGCCGGCCCGGTGCAGCGAGGCGCCAACCATGAGCTGGAAAATAAACGGAAACGCCAGCGCTGCGCCGTGCGCCGTCAGGGCGGTATAAAACAGATCGCTTTGCAGACCGAGCAGTTGCGAGAGCGGCATCGCCAATCCCAACAACCCGGCGACGGCCAGCCAGACGAAGGAGGCCATGATCATCAGGCCGGGCCATCCGTTGATTTCCTCGAGTCCGGTACTTGTGTCGATACGGAACATGGAACCGAAAAGAGGCGTTTTTTGAATGGCGGTGCCGGCGTTTAGCATAGGGAAATCCTCTTCGGGACGCGTTTACTTATTGACTGTCGCTGACGATCAATTCGTCGGCCATCGCGTGGTGCGCGATGCCGCAGTATTCCAGACACCGGACCCTGTACTTGCCCGGCTCGGTGAACGTGTGGATGAGGGAGGCCCTTTCCATGCCCGGTATCAACATCATGGTGAACACTACGCTGCCGTCGGGATGGTAGACCCCGAAACCGTGCACGGTGTCCGCACTTTTAACCGAGAAGCGTACCGGCCTTCCTACTTCGAGCTGGCGTTCCGAGATCTCGTAGGACCACGACTGCGCCGTTACGTCGATGTTCTGAATATTTTCCGCGCTCGCGGCGTGGGCGGTGGAAACGGTCGGCATGTACTTGATGCTGACGACGTTTATCCCGACGAACAGCACGATCACGAGTGTGATCCACAGACCCTCCGCGCGCGAGATCCGCCCGTCGTCCGTACCGCTTGGTCCCGGGTCGACCGCGGTTTTGCGATACAGGATATAGAAGAAAACAAGTAGGAACGGCACGTGAAAAAAGAGCATTATCGTAAACGCTCCCCAGCTACTTTGATACATGAAATCAAGCATCTTCTGTTTCCTCATTCAAGGACAAAATCGCAGTGACTCTGTTTAGCGAATTCCCGTCCCGGCCCGAAGGGGTACCCGCCCATTGGGACGTTTGGGGCATCGGCTCTACTTGGCCGATAATAGCCCCTTTAGCCAAGATCAATCTACTTCGGTATAAATCCGCGGCAATATCAATCACGTTGGAGGCATAGGCCGGAGCGATTTGTTCAGCGCCGTAGCGATCACGATGGAATGTAGACTCTGTGGTTTGCCCACCCCGACGGCGCCGATTCGCCGCGACGGGCATGCGTTTTGTTGCGGTGGCTGCGCCGAAGTGTACCGCTGCTTCGGCGCGGATGTTCTCACGGGCGAGACCGAGCAATCGGCCCGGCCCCCGCGTCCCGTGCCGCCGGGCGCCGAGGCGTATCTCCGGATCGAAGGAATGCATTGCTCCGCCTGCGAACTACTGATCGAACGATTGGCGCTCAAGGTCGATGGCATCCTTGCGGTGGCGTCGAGCTACGCGACCTCGACCGCAAAAATCGTCTACGACCCCGATCGCATAGACCCTTCCTTGCTACCGGAGATCTTGAGCGTAGCCGGATATCGCGCCCGACTCCGCACCGATCCCGCGCCGGAAAATGATGAACGGCAACCATTGCTGCGGCTCATCGTCGCGGTCGGCCTCGCGGCGGTCGTGATGATGCTTTATCTCGCCTTTTTCTATCCCACCCACCTTGGTCTAGTCGAATTGAGCGAACTCCGCCCGATTGCTTGGCTCGCTTTCGAGGCGGTGCCGAGGGCATTGGCGGTGCTGACCACGGTACTCGTCTTTTATGTCGGGGCGCCGATTTTCCGCGGCGCCTGGATTGGGTTAAGGACCGGGGCGCTAAACATGGACAACCTTTTGGTAGTCGCCATCGTTGCCGCCTACCTATATAGCGTCGGCCAACTCGTGGCAGGCTCCCTCGATCTTTATTTCGACGTGGCGGCCGTGATTGTGGCGGTCGTGACCGTCGGGCGGTATCTGGAACGCAGCGCGAAGGAGGACGCTACCCGCGAACTGGTCGATATTATGGCGGCCTGGACGGCTACCGCGCGGGTGCGCAAAGACGGCGAATGGCTCGAGTTGTCGGTCGATGAACTCGAAGCCGGTGATCGGTTCGTGGTTCGGGCAGGAGAGCCGGTCCCGGTGGACGGCACCGTCGTCGCCGGACAGGCGGCGGTGGATGAATCACTCATGAGCGGCGAACCGGTGCCGGTCACCCGGGGCGCAGGTGCACCTATCCTCGGCGGGGTTATCGTCGTCGAGGGAACTCTCGAGATCGAGGTTGGCCCTGCGGTCGAGAGTCGGACCGAAAACCTTGCGCGGATCCTTTGGAACGTTCAGAGCTCGACGGCGGGCGTACAGGGCGTCGGCGCGCGCGTCGCGCGCATCTTCGTACCGTTAGTACTCACTTTGGCCGTAGTCGTCAGTGGTTATTTGTTTCTCGGTGGCGCGCAGCCGGGGACCGCGTTATTGGCTGGTTTGGCGACCCTGATCGTGTCTTGTCCGTGTACGTTCGGATTGGCGATACCGCTGGCGAGCGCGGTCGGGATCAGTACGGGTCTGCGTCGCGGCATCATCGTCACCAGCGCCGATGCGTTTGAGAAGGCGCCGCGCGTCGATATCGTCGCGATCGATAAAACAGGGATCCTTTCTACCGCTGCAATGAACGTAGTCGAGATAATCGGAGCTTCGGATGTCGGCGAGTACGCGGCCGCCGTGGAGCGGCTTTCCTCACATCCGATCGCGGCGGCTATTGCGCGGATCGACACGCGGCGGACAGGTCGCGCGCTGTCAAACCACCCGGGAAAGGGAGCGGTGTCCGAGGTCGACGGCCGGCGCGTCGCCGTCGGCGGCAAGTCGTTGTTTGCGACGCTTGGATGGGATATCCCGGATCCGTTGACGGCTTCGGCAACGAGCGCGACACCCGGTAGTGTCGTTTCCTACGTCGGTTGGGCGGGTCGGGCGCAAGGCGCAATCGTCACCCGCGATCAAGTGCGGCCCGAGTGGGAAGATGTGGTCGATCGGCTGCGCGAGCAGTGGCGGGTCGTATTGTTGACGGGCGCGGAGCATCCCGGCGGCTATGAAAAGCGCGTGGACGAGGTTCATGCCGGTGTTCCACCGGAGGCGAAAGCGGCGGTCGTCCGCCAGCTGAAATCGCAGGGTACAGTCGTGATGATCGGCGACGGCAGCAACGACGCGCCAGCGTTGGCGGCGGCCGATCTGGGGATCGCTTTCGGCGCGCCGACCGCGCTGGCCGCCGACGCCGCTGATGTGGTCATCCTCGGTGATCGGTTGGAACGATTGTTCGACGCTTTCGAAATCATCGCGGTTACCCGTCGGCGGTTTCGTCAAAACCTCGCCTGGGCGTTGTTGTACAACGCGACCGCGATCCCGCTCGCAGTGACGGGGCTGCTCAATCCCTTGTTTGCTGCGCTCGCGATGTCCGCGAGCAGCCTGCTCGTGGTCTGGAATTCCTCGCGGCCGATCGGGGGTTCGGGTGTTTCTCGAACCGCCGGAAGATCCATTTCCAGTGGAAGGGTAACCGGAGAACCGAACGCTGGGGCTTAGCCTGCCTATTGCACCAGCCGTTAGAGAAGGCCGTGCTCACCCACCCAATTAACGACTACCGTAACGGCCTCCTCAAGCTTGTCGGGTTGCCCCTTGTAATAGTGTGAAGCACCCTGGATCTGCCGCATGGTTTTGTCCGGGCTCGCGGCCGCTTCGAAAATCTCTCTTGTATGGCTAGGCGGGGTGGCGTCATCGGCCTGGTTTTCGACCAGCAGCAACGGCGTCTCGACGCGGGCGGCACAGGCGATACCGTCGGCGTTGGAATATTCCGACCATTGCGACAACCAGGCCCGCAGCGTGGAAAACCGCGCCATGCCGACCGGACCGACATTGACGGTCGCTGGTACACCTAAATAACACACTCCCGCGGGCCGGCCGTTGGGTTCGATTGCCGGATCGAGAAAACGCGGATCGGCCATGGTCCGGTGGGTCACAAACGGGCGCTCGATTTCGTCGCCGCCGCGCGATTTCAGCTCCGTCAATGTATCCTGCACCCAGTTGGTGATCCGTGCCACACGGGCCTTCTGTGCGGCGCGAAACCTGGTGAGAAAGACTTGATCATAGGGCGGTTGATTGGGGTTTGCCGGGTCATACAGGTCCAGATCAGCCAAACGATCATCCGGGTTCAACTCGTCTTGCACAGAAGGGTCGATCCATTCCGACAGGATGCGCGCGCGCCCGATATGGGCGGCGATAAAAACGACGAGATCAGCCGGTATCAAATCGCTCTTCGTCAGGTCGACGCTGTCGCCGGCAGGCGTATGGGTAATGGTCGGGTGCAGCGCTTCGGCTTGATAGTACAAGGTCAGCGACCCGCCGCCACTCCAACCCATCAGGACGATATTTTTGTAACCAAGGGTGTCCTTGGCGTAGCGCACATATTCGCCCAAATCGACGACGATCTTCTCCATGATCAACGCGGTATCGTTCTTGGCGTAGCGGCTGCCACAGCACATCACATGACAGCCGGCCCGCGCCAGT
>CAZFZX010000001.1:0-98620 GCA_964523765.1 uncultured Enterobacteriaceae bacterium | reverse complement strand
AACCTACGACCAACGGATTAAAAGTCCGGTGCTCTACCAACTGAGCTAACGGCCCGGTGACTAAACAGGTCGGCCGACGCCTCACTGTCGATTTTGCCTCTCCGATCGCAACGTTCCTAGGCGCGCGCCGCCATCGAAAGGTCGGCGATAATAACGAATCTCGGGCTTGCAGTCCAAAAACAGCTTACCCTACTGCCCCGGGTCTGGGTGCAGGATGCGGCTGTCTCCGGTACATTCGAGCTACCAGGCGACCGGACGTAATCCAAGTTCGCCCCGGCAACAGAAATCTCGCAAAAATGGCCGATTTCCGTTGCTGTCGAACGTATTTCCTTGAAATTTTCTCAGTAAGCCGTATTTTCCCCCGGTCGTCCAAATCTCACAGGAACGAAAATGCCGATTTATGAGTATGAATGCAGCGATTGCGGACACCGGCTCGAGGCCCTGCGAAAGATGAACGATGATCCCTTGACCGGTTGCCCGTCCTGCGGAAAAGATACCCTGCGCAAGCGCGTTTCGAAGGTCGCGTTCCGATTGAAGGGTACCGGCTGGTATGAAACTGATTTCAAGGATAAGCCCGCGAAGGCAAAAACGGAGGAATCCGATAAAAGCGGTAAAGATGCCTCCGGTGACCCCAAGGATACCGGCGGCAAGGAAGACAAGACCGCTGCAACCACAGGCGGGCCGAAAAAGCCCGCCACGAAGGCCGACGAATGACGGTGCCGGTGAGAAGCTAGCAGATTGCGGTGTTGCACCGCACACCGTATCATTCCCGGCCTTGCGTACGAACGGCTCTTGATATGAGCAGCGATCCAAACCATGCGTAGCCATTACTGCGGAAACATCACCGAAGCGGAATTGGACGCCTCTGTGACCGTTTGTGGTTGGGTCCACAATCGCCGTGATCACGGCGGTGTCATTTTCATCGATCTGCGTGACCGTTACGGGATAATCCAAATCGTTATCGACCCCGATACCCCGGAGAGTTTCGCGACTGCCGAACGCATCCGCGGTGAGTACGTGTTGCGAGCGTCTGGCCGTGTGCGTTACCGGCCCGAGGGAACCGAGAATCCGGACATGCCGACCGGCAAAGTAGAAGTTCTGGTCAAAGAACTCGAAGTTCTCAACGCTGCGGCCACGCCGCCGTTTCAGGTCGACGAACGTCACGTACACGAAGACACGCGGCTGAAGTACCGATACATCGATTTGCGTACCGAGCGGATGCAGACGAATCTCGTGTTGCGCGCTAAGGTCAGCCGGGTGTTGCGTGACTACTTGGACGGGAAAGGATTTCTCGATATCGAAACTCCCATGCTGACGAAAGCGACGCCCGAAGGAGCGCGCGATTACCTGGTTCCGAGTAGAACCCACCCAGGCCGTTTTTTTGCGCTGCCGCAGTCGCCGCAATTGTTCAAGCAGTTGCTGATGATGTCGGGCTTCGACCGTTACTATCAGATTGTCCGGTGCTTTCGAGACGAAGATTTACGCGCGGACAGGCAGCCCGAATTCACGCAACTCGATATCGAGTTGTCTTTCGTCGATGAGCAGGACGTTATGCAACTGACGGAAGCGATGATCCGGTCGGTATTTAGTGCCGTCCTTGACGTATCTCTTCCCGATCCTTTTCCGCGCCTGAGCTACGGCGACGCGATGCGAAGTTATGGTACGGACCGACCCGACCTGCGTAACCCGTTACAATTGATCGAGCTCGGTGACGTGATGGCAGCGGTCGAGTTCAAGGTTTTCGCCGGTCCGGCCAACAGCCCGGACGGCCGCGTCGCGGCGTTGCTTGCGCCCGGGGGAGGGCGCCTCACCAGAAAACAGATCGACGACTACACCGATTTCGTAGCCATCTATGGTGCCAAGGGATTGGCGTATATCAAGGTCAACGACGCAAGTTCCGGCCGAGCCGGCTTGCAGTCGCCGATCCTAAAGTTCCTTCCCGACGAGGTTGTCGACGCTATCGTTGACCGGACCGACGCCGCCGACGGTGACCTGATTTTCTTTGGCGCCGACGATGCGGTCGTCGTCAATCACGCGCTTGGAGCATTGCGCGATAAACTTGCCGTCGATCTCGGTTTGCTTGAGGAGGGTTGGCGGCCGCTATGGGTGGTCGACTTTCCCATGTTCGACTGGAACGCCGAGAAGCCGGGCTGGGAACCGCTGCACCATCCGTTTACGGCGCCAACCGTCGACCATCACGCGCTGGTCGCCGACCCCGGCGCCGCGCTGTCGCGCGCCTACGACATGGTCTTGAACGGTAGCGAAATCGGCGGCGGCTCAATCCGTATCCATGACCCGGAGGTGCAATCCGCTATCTTCGAGCTCCTCGGCATCGGTGCCGAGGAGGCACGCGAGAAATTCGGCTTCTTGTTGGAAGCGTTACATTACGGTTGCCCGCCCCATGGCGGTATTGCGTTCGGTCTCGACCGATTGGTCATGTTGATCGCCGGGGAGCAGTCGATACGGGACGTGATCCCGTTCCCGAAGACCCAGACGGCGAACTGTTTGCTCACCGCCGCGCCGGCTGCCGTCGACGATGGGCAGTTGCGCGAGATCGGGATCCGGCTACGCCGATCCGAACAAACCAATAGGTAATGGGCGAGTAAGCACTAACTTACATGTCATCTATCCGCCGGCTTGAGTGTCGGTTGCGCCCGGGTCGGTTGTAGTCGGGCGCCAAAGCGTTGGATCTTGCGACGCGCAACCCCACATTGAATAAGTGGGAACTGGAATTCGTCGACGGTCCAAGCGCGGATCACAGTTGTGGGGTAGTGGTGTAAATGACGGAACCAATCGAAGGGCTCATCGAAATTGACCTGCCGGGGTTCGAGATCCCCGTGCGCGCAGCACAGCCACTCACGGCGGCGGCGTCCGCATCGGCCATTCAGCAGATCAAGCGTCTGCTAGAGGAACAAAACGCGGTTCTCGTCGCCCATTATTATACCGAAGAAGCGATTCAGGCACTCGCCGACGAAACCGGCGGGCACGTCTCCGACTCGCTGGACATGGCGCGTTTCGGCCACGAACATCCGGCACACACCTTAGTCGTCGCAGGAGTCCGTTTTATGGGCGAAACGGCGAAGATCCTGAACCCCGAAAAGCGCGTCTTGATGCCCGATCTGAGGGCCGAATGTTCGCTGGATCTGGGATGTCCGGCGGACCTTTTCGGCGAATTTTGCGACCAGCATCCGGATCGTACCGTCGTCGTCTATGCGAACACGAGCGCCGCGGTCAAAGCGCGCGCCGACTGGATGGTGACGTCGGGGAGCGCGCTGGACGTCGTGCGTAGCCTCGACGCGCGCGGAGAAAAGATCCTCTGGGCTCCCGATCGCTATCTCGGCGATTACATTCGGACTCAGACGGGCGCCGATATGCTGCTGTGGAATAGCGCTTGTATTGTGCACGAGGAGTTCAAAGGCATCGAGCTCCAGGAACTCCGTCTCAAACATCCGGACGCAAAGGTTCTCGTGCATCCCGAATCACCGGCGTCCGTGATCGAGCAAGCAGACGCCGTGGGGTCCACCAGCGCCCTCATCGCGGCCGTAAAAAACATGGACGCGAAGCAATTCATCGTCGCGACCGATGCGGGGATTTTCTACAAAATGCAGGCCGCCGCTCCCGGCAAAACATTGATCGAAGCACCCACGAGCGGTCGCGGCGCGACTTGCAAAAGCTGCGCGCACTGCCCGTGGATGGCGATGAACCAATTGGTGCCTCTGCTCGATACGCTACGTACGGGCAATAACGAAATCAAATTGTCTCGCGAGTTGTGCGACCGTGCACGGGTCCCGATCAAACGTCTCTTGGACTTCGCAGCGCAAAAGGGCCAGGTAATCTACGGTAATAACGACGCTTGACCGGGCCACGCGGCGCTGCAAGGCAGGGCGAGTTCTGCGAAAATAGCCCTTTCGTCCGCAGGCGACCTTGAGGGTATTCATGGCAGGACACAGTAAGTGGGCGAACATCCGGCATCGCAAGAGCCGCCAGGATGCAAAGCGGGGTAAGATATTTACCCGGCTCATTCGCGAAATTACCGTTGCAGCGAGACTCGGCGGTGGTGACACCGCCGCAAACCCGCGTTTACGCACCGCCGTCGATAATGCGCTCGGCAACAACATGACCAAGGATACGATCGGTCGGGCGATCAGCAAAGGCGCCGGCGGCGCCGACGGCGATAACTACGATGAGATCCGCTATGAGGGCTATGGACCGGGCGGGGTCGCGGTAATGGTAGACTGCATGACCGATAACCGTAATCGTACGGTCGCCGAAGTGCGGCACGCCTTTACGAAAGGTGGCGGTAATCTCGGTACCGATGGGTCGGTTGCCTATATGTTCTCGAAAGTTGGCCTGCTCGGCTTTCCGGCTGGCAGCAACGAGGATGCCATCATAGAGGTCGCGTTGGAATCGGGAGCCGACGACGTGATCGTGAATGACGATACCTCGATCGATGTGTTAACCGAGCCGGATATTTTCAGCGACGTAAGAGAAGCGATGCTCGCCGCCGGGTTCGATCCAGAGAACGCGGAGGTCACGATGCGCGCCGAAACCACTAATGCTTTGGACGCGCTCGACGCGGAAAAAATGATGCGGTTGTTGGACATGCTCGAAGAGCTGGACGACACTCAGAAAGTCTATTCGAACGCAGAAATCGCCGACGACGTACTCGCGCAACTCGAACCCTAGTGAAAAAGGTCGCGTCTTGCCGGTAATTACCATACTCGGCATCGACCCGGGTTCCCGGATCACCGGTTACGGGGTGGTTCGAATGGATGGGCCGCGCGCCGTACACCTTGGCAGCGGTTGCATTCGGGTAGCGGAACTAGACGTTCCCGAAAGACTGAAGCGGATATTCGAGGAGCTGACCGCGATCGTCAAAGAATATGGGCCGGATCATGTCGCGATCGAGAAGATATTCATGAGCCGCAATGCCGATTCTGCGCTGAAACTCGGTCAGGCACGCGGGACGGCGATCGTGGCCTGCGCAAGGAGCGAGCTTCCGATTTTCGAATACAGCGCGACGCAAATCAAACAGGCGATCGTTGGTCGTGGGCACGCGGGTAAACAACAGGTTCAGCACATGATCAAAGCGCTGCTTTGCCTGCCCGAGGCCCCGGCAGCCGACGCGGCCGACGCGCTTGCCGCGGCGCTTTGCCACGGGCACACGGACTACGGGTCACGCGGTATCCGGGCCGCCAGGATCGATCGAGAAGGCCCCCTTCGTTGATCAGCCGGCTGCAAGGCGTCCTGGTCGAGAAACGGCCCCCGTGGTTGGTGATCGACTGCCACGGTGTCGGATACGAGGTCGAGGTGCCGATGACCACGGTATGGTCGTTGCCGGATCTGGATACCAAAGTCACGTTGCTCACACATCTTGTCGTGCGCGACGACGCTCACCTTTTGTTTGGTTTCGCGACCGAAGCAGAACGCAAACTATTTCGTAGTCTCATTAAGGTTAGCGGGGTCGGGGCGAAAGTCGCATTAGCGATTCTATCCGGCATCGAAGCGGATGAATTCGTCCAATGCGTACACGAAAGCAACACGGCGCGGCTCACCGCGTTACCCGGAATCGGGAAAAAGACCGCCGAGCGCTTAATCGTGGAAATGCGCGATCGCGTTGGTGATTGGGATCCGGCGGGAAGTAGCCCGCGACCAGCCCCGAACAGCGCCACGGCCGACGCCGTTACCGATGCCATCAACGGCTTGATCGCTCTCGGTTACAAACCGCCCGAAGCCAGTCGACTGGTGTTGGAGTTGGATACATCGAGCAAATCGAGCGAAGCACTCATTCGCGAGGTTCTCAAAAGCCTCGCATGACGCGGCGACAGCCTTACCGGCGCCGATTCGGGCAGAATTGCCCCTACCATGCCTCGAGTTCGCCATATTTGTCGATTATCTTGCGATGGAAGGATGGATTTCACGGGGTCGGTTTGGAGCGAGCATCCCCCTACCGGGGTGCTTCGGTACAATGCATCGGTGGTGGGTGCAGCGGCGTCTGGTCAAAGCACCGGCTTGACCGCCCGACAACCAAGGTGTTGCACGAGCAGGAACTGCGGTAAATACAGTGATGGAAGAGGAGCGATTGATCGGCGCCCAATCGGCCGGTGAAGACGTCGCGATGGAAAACGCGATCCGTCCGCGCAGCCTCGAGGACTATATCGGGCAGCCGGCGGTCCGAGAGCAAATGGAAATCTTTATCAGCGCTGCGCGGAAACGCGCGGATGCGCTTGATCACGTCTTGATCTTTGGTCCGCCCGGTTTAGGCAAGACGACGCTCGCTCACATCGTCGCGAACGAATTGCAGGTCAATCTCCGGCACACTTCGGGGCCGGTTCTCGAGCGAGCGGGTGACCTCGCCGCCTTACTGACGAATCTTGAACCGCACGACGTTTTGTTTATCGACGAGATTCATCGCTTGAGCCCCGTGGTCGAAGAGATTCTTTATCCGGCGATGGAAGATTATCAGCTCGACATCATGATCGGGGAAGGTCCCGCGGCGCGAGCGATAAAGCTCGATTTACCGTCTTTCACGCTGGTTGGCGCGACGACGCGAGCGGGTCTGTTGACCTCACCGCTACGCGATCGTTTCGGTATCGTTCAACGTCTGGAATTCTATTCGACCGAAGACCTGACGACGATAGTGCTGCGCGCGGCGAAGATTCTCGATGTCGCGATCGACGTTCGTGGTGCGACGGAAATCGCGCGCAGGGCGCGCGGGACCCCCCGGATCGCGAACCGGTTGCTCCGGCGCGCAAGAGACTACGCGGAAGTAAAGGCAGACGGACAGCTCACCGAGGATGTTGCCGCGCGCGCGCTCGACATGCTCAATGTCGACATCAACGGGTTCGACATGATGGATCGTAAGTTGCTCCTGGCCGTTATCCAGAAATTCGACGGCGGGCCGGTCGGGGTGGATAGTATCGCCGCCGCGATCGGGGAAGAGCGCGGCACGATCGAAGACGTACTCGAGCCATATCTGATCCAGCAGGGCTTTCTCATGCGCACGCCGCGAGGAAGAATGGCTACCCGCACCGCCTGGACACATTTTGGTATCGCGCCGCCGGTCGGAGACTCGGCCGTCCAGGACTTGTTCGATCCGTCCGGGGCGGCAGACTGAATATGGCGCTCGAAAGCGGGTTGCGGGAATTCAGCTGGCCGATAAGGGTCTACTACGAGGATACCGACGCCGCGGGGATCGTATACCACGCCAACTATCTGAGGTTCATGGAGCGCGCGCGCACCGAATGGTTGAGGCGGATAGGCTACGAGCAGGACAAGCTCGGCGCGGATGCTGGCATCGCGTTTGTTGTCCGAAGGATTTCCATAGATTACCTTCGGCCGGCGCGATTCAATGATGAAATTGCCGTCGTCTCGCGCGTATTGCGCCACGGCCGAGCCAGCCTCGAGTTTGAACAAAGAGTCGTCGCCGCCGATGAACTACTCAGCCTGGCTACCGTGAAGGTCGGATGCGTACAAGTGTACAGCATGAGGCCGACCGCGATGCCGCCCGATGTCTATATGGAGGTATGCAATGCATGCTGATCTGTCGATCACGAGCCTGATCATCGGGGCTAGTTTCCTCGTCAAGTTGGTCATGATCGTCTTGCTGGTCGCATCGGTGGCCTCATGGACCCTGATATTCATTAAGCGCCGCGAACTACGCTCGTCGAAACGCGAGGCGCGGCTTTTCGAAGACCAGTTCAGGGCGGCCGAAGATCTCACCGCGCTGTTCAACCGGGTGACCGGAAAACGGGGGACGGCCGACGGAATGGAGAAGATTTTCGAAGCGGGGTTCAAGGAATATGCCCGCTTGCACAACCGCGAAGGTTTTGACGCGGCCGCGGTCCTCGACGGTACCCAACGCGCGATGCGGATCGCCGTGAGCCGGCAGCTGGAGGTGCTCGAAGCAAACCTGCCGATACTCGCAACAGTTGGTTCGGTGAGCCCCTACGTCGGTTTGTTCGGCACGGTATGGGGGATCATGAATTCGTTTCAGGCTTTGGGGAACGTGCATCAAGCAACCCTGGCCATGGTGGCGCCCGGGATCTCCGAGGCACTGGTGGCAACGGCTATGGGTTTGTTCGCGGCCATCCCGGCGGTCATCGGCTACAATCGTTTTTCGAGCGAGATCGATCGGCTTTACGCTAGCTACGAAATCTTCCTGGAAGAATTCTCCGCGATATTGCAACGGCAGGCGCACGCTTGAGCGGCCGATGAAATATCGACGTTCACGCGCTCGCTTGATGGCGGAGATCAACGTGGTACCGTATATCGACGTGATGTTGGTATTGCTGATCATTTTCATGATCACGGCGCCTTTGATCACCCAAGGTGTCAAGATTGACCTGCCGCAGGCACCCTCAGAAGTGATTCCGCCGTCGCAACAGGAGCCCGTGATGGTCACCGTCGATGCCGGCGGCGCCGTTTATATCGACTATGGAGACGACCCCAACGAAGCGGTCGATGATCAGACGCTGGCCAAGCGCGTCGCCGGCCTATTGAAATATCGTCCCGACATTCAGTTTTTGATCAAAGGTGATCGCGGCGTCCCTTACGGTCGAGTCGTAGCCGCGATGGCAATGTTGCAAGGCGCCGGGGTGGAGAGTGTCGGTCTCGTCACGGAGCCCCCGGAGAACTAAGGAACCCGTGATTTGTTCTTGGACAGTCGATTTACCGGCCAAAATCGTTCAGGCCGAGGCGGGGCGCGGGGGTAATGACTATGACTATAGGCCGCCACGCAACGCAGACTGAAAGGTTTTGGGCGCGAGGCGACGTTCCACGAATAAATCGGAGGTTCCCCTGGGCAATCGGGCGGGATATTTGTCCGGAATCCGGAAGGACTATTGGAAATCTGACTATGGCAGTACGCCGCCCTGCAATAAGCGCCGGCAAATCAAGCAGAATTCGTACCGTGGACCCGGGGCGCCAAGCGACGCGCATGCGGCGCCGAAAACCAGCGCCTGTTGCAGCGTGAGAACCGGCGCGTCATGAAGGTTTTTCGCGGGCCTGCACGGTAATGGGTCGAATCGGAAAATCACGCGCGTTCGCCTACGCGCTCGTGTTGCACGCGATCGTCGTGTTGGTACTTGTTACAACCACGGACATGAAGTCTCAATCTGATCCCGCCCCGGCGGTCGTGACACCGATTGTGAAAGCCCGTGTCGTGGATCAAAGAGCGATCGAGGAAGAAGCACGCCGGCTCAAAGACGCCGAGGACCAGAAGCGGCGGGAGGCCGAAAAGAAGGCTGCGGAAGCTCAAAAGAAGCGGCGCGCCGAAGAGCAGAAGCTGAAAGAATTGAAGAAAGCGCAGGTCGAACAAAAACGAAGAATCGCGGCGGAAAAGAAAAAATTGGAGAGGGAAAAATTGCGCCTTGCCGAGCGCGAACGGAAAGAAGAGCGGGCGCGGGAAAAGGCCCAAGAAGACAAGCGCAAAGCGGAGGAAGAAAAGCGGCGGCTCGCCGAGAACTTAAGGAAACTCGAAGAGCAAAAGGCGCGTCAAGAGGTGGAAGCGCTGCGCGAAGCGCTCGCTAATGAGGAGAAAGAAAATGAGGTCGAGGAACAACGGCGCACCGACGACGCCGAGATCGCTCGTTACATAGAGGCCATAAGAACGAAAGTAGCCAGTGTTTTTATCTACCCTGACCTTGAAGACGGACTCAACTGCACGCTATACGTACGTATCATTCCCGGCGGAGAGGTCGTGGACGCGCAGGTGACTCAATCCAGCGGAAACGCGGCTTTCGATCGGCAGGCGGAGAATGCTTTGCGTAAAGCCGCACCGTTGCCTATACCGTCTGATCCGCGGCTGTTTCAACGCATGCGTGAAATAATATTCGTTTTCGATCCGGAGCAGTAATTCGTGAAATTGTTCAGCATACTTTTGTTATCCATCATTTTGATATTCGCCGCCGTAGCGATGCCCGCGCAATCTCGCGAATTGTTGGAAATCCGGATCACTCAGGGTATCGAGAGTGCGCTGCCCATCGCTATCGTGCCGTTCGATTGGCAGGCTGAAGTCGTTCCGCCGGAGGACGTGAGCGCGGTCGTTTCCGCAGATTTGCGACGCAGCGGGCGGTTCCTACCGATGCCAGCCGCCGATCTGCCGTCGCGGCCGGGATCCTTCGCCGAAATCAATTTCAAGGATTGGCGTTTACTGGGAATGGATAACCTGGTGGTCGGACAAGTCAAACAAATCGGCGAGGCGCTTTTCGCAGTCGAGTTCCGCGTCATCGACGTGATTACGGCGAAACAGCTCGCCGGGTTTCGGATCCCGACGAATATCGC
The DNA here is from genome assembly GCA_964523765.1 of uncultured Enterobacteriaceae bacterium. Classification (GTDB taxonomy): domain Bacteria; phylum Pseudomonadota; class Gammaproteobacteria; genus UBA11873. Next base: position 88,336 of record CAZFZX010000001.1, on the reverse strand, counting down.
GAACCTCCGTTTAACGGCGCACCATATCAGCGATATTATCTTCGAGGCGATTCTTAAGATGAAAGGAGCGTTCGCGACGCGGATTGCCTACGTTACCGTTGAGAAACTTGGTAAAAACCAAACCCGTTACCAACTGCAGATTGCCGATTCGGACGGCCATAATGCACGTACGATCCTGGAGTCACGCGAGCCGCTGTTGTCGCCCGATTGGTCGCCGCTGGGCGACCGACTGGCCTATGTATCCTTCGAGGAGCGAAACTCGGCCGTCTACGTCCAAAATATACGAACCGGGCAACGGGAAAAAGTAGCGGCGGGTCGTGGCATCAACAGTTCTCCTGCCTTTTCTCCTGACGGCCGCCGTCTGGCTCTTACGCGCTCGCTCGACGGTAATCCCGATATTTACGTACTGGATTTGAGCACTGGCAAGAAGCGGCGGCTAACGACCCACCCGGCAATCGACACCGAAGCCCGCTGGACACCGGATGGGCGCCACATCATGTTTACCTCGGACCGCGGCGGCGGCCCCCAAATCTATCGTCTCGCTGTTGGCGGAGGAAAGCCCGAGCGCCAGACGTTCAACATGGGAAACTACAATTCGCGGGCCAGCCTGTCGCCGGACGGCAGTTTGATGGCCGTGGTCAACGGCGGCGACAAGGGTTATCGCATCGCATTAGTTGATCTGGAGAAGGATCATTTCGATATATTGACCGACGCGCGCCTCGACGAATCGCCAAGCTTCGCGCCGAACGGCGCGATGATAATTTATGCGACAATGGGCAAAACCGGAGCCGAATTGGCCGCGGTTTCGGTCGATGGGCGAGTGCGCCAGCGTTTGGCCCTGCAAAAAGGCGAAGTGCGCGAACCGGCATGGGGGCCGATACGAAAATAGCAGCCGAGCGCGCCCGCGACCCGTGGAGTCCCCAGCCGGCATCCGCGAGTTTGTGCATTCACGACCGCAAATGATCAATCGAGCGTAAAGGAGAGCGACATGACAATGGCGAGCTTAAAGTGGATCCCGGTGGCGTTACTCGCCCTTCTGATCGTGGGCTGCGGAGGGTCCAAGACGAAAGATTCAGATGCAACTCGCGCTTCAGTCGAGGACCGTGGAATATCGAGCGATGAAATGGACGCTATTGATTCGGCGGCTCGAACCCAGGGCTTGGAAGATGTCGATCCCTTGTCGAGCAGCGCTCTCGGCGATCCCAATGATCCGGACGGACCGCTTTCCGTTCGGGTCATTTATTTCGACTATGATCAGAGCACGGTACGAGAAGAGTTTCGCGGCACAATAGAGGCGCACGCGGCCTACCTGGCCGGGAACCCGGGTGTTGAAATCTCCTTGGAGGGGCATGCGGACGAACGCGGGTCGCGTGAATATAATCTTGCGCTCGGTGAAAGAAGAGCCTTGGGCGTACGTAAGCAGTTGGTATTGCTAGGCGCTTCGGCGGGGCAGATTAGAGCCGTGAGTTACGGCGAGGAGCGCCCGGCGACAGAAGGCCACGATGAGGAATCCTACGCGCTAAATAGGCGCGTAGAGATCCTTTATTGATCATGTGGAGGACCGTTTGATGCGCGTTCCGAGCACGCAGCGTGGCGTCGTCGTCAGTGCAATTTTTGCGGCGGCCGTCGTTTTCAGTAGTTCACTTCCGGCCGCGAGCAACGAAGCGAATATCGCGGCGCGCGTGGCGAAACTCGAACGTTTGCTCGAAGGTCGTGGTTTGGTGGATTTGCTGCAGCAACTTGAAACCCTGCAGGAGGAAGTGCAGCGGTTGCGAGGCCAAATCGAAGAGCAGGCGTACACCATCGAGCAGCTGCGAAAGACTCAGCGGGATACCTACGTAGATCTCGACCAACGCATGCAGAGAGTCGAACGTCAGAGCGGTAGTTTTGCCGAAATATCGCCGGGCACCGCCGCGGCGCCGCCCCTTACGACGTTGAATACGGGCGAAGTCGAGACCGTGGCAGGAACGCCGGCGCCTCAATCGTCTTCTTTGCAGGTCGAACCCCAACCCCAGGCCGGCGGCCTTGAGGGCGGGTCAGATGACCACGTAGCGGGAGTGGATACGGGGGCCGAAGCGTCGCGCCCGGCATCGACCGTCGTGGCGCCCGCGCTGCCGTCGATCGCGCCGACCGGTCCGATGATCGACAATGAAGAATCCGAAGCAGCCTACCGGGACGCTTTTAACCTGCTCAAAGCCGGTCAGTACGACGGTTCCATTACCGCGTTCACGGAATTTCTCCAGCAATACCCCGAAAGCCAATATGCCGACAACGCGCAGTATTGGCTCGGCGAAACGCATTACGTGAAACGGCAATTCGAACCGGCTATCGTGGAATATCGAAAGTTGATCGATCATTATCCGGCGAGCAAGAAGCAGTCACACGCTATGCTCAAAATCGGCTACAGTTTCCACGAATTGGGAGAGGTCGACCAGGCGCGGGCGATGCTTGAAGATTTGCGCAATCGGTATGGGGGAACTACGGCGGCACGCTTGGCGGAGGAGCGGATCCAGCGCATTCTCGCTGAGAACCCGGCTCGTTAAGCTCATGTCGCGCCGACCGGCGCAAGCTCGCCACCGATCGGCACCATTTGCAGGCTAAGGTGTTGCGCATAACAGAGATTTTCCTTTCGATTCAAGGAGAGTCGACCACAGTGGGTTTGCCGACCGTGTTTGTCCGTCTTACCGGCTGCCCGTTGCGCTGCAATTACTGCGACACTTCTTATGCGTTTAGCGGCGGGCGCGAAATGTCGGTCGGCGACATTCTCGACGAGGTCGCCAACCTCGGTGTGGGTCGCGTGACGGTCACCGGTGGAGAACCTTTGGCTCAGGCTCAATGCACCGCGCTCCTCGAAGCATTTTGCAATAGTGGTTACGCAGTTTCACTGGAGACGAGTGGAACTACGTCCATAGCTGATGTCGACCGGCGAGTACGCAAAGTAATGGATTTGAAAACGCCTTCTTCTGGTGAGCACCACCGCAATCATTATGAGAATCTCACGCATCTCGGACCGAACGACGAGATCAAATTCGTGATCTCGGATCGGGACGATTATGAATGGGCAAAATCCGCGATCGCCGAACGCGGCTTAGCGGAACATCGCCGCCTGCTTTTTTCCCCCAACTACGAAGATTTGCAGGCGCGTACGCTCGGCGAGTGGATCTTGGCCGATCGTTTGCCCGTGCGTCTGCAAATTCAGCTCCACAAATATCTCTGGGGCGATGAACGCGGCCGCTAGGGGCTAGCCCTTCATGCGCGCAATCGTTTTACTTTCAGGTGGGCTTGATTCCGCAACCGTTTTAGCGTCGGCACGGAAGCAGAACTATGACTGTTTCGCCTTGACCATCGACTACGGTCAGCGGCACGCCGCCGAGTTGGCCGCCGCCGGAACGTTAGCGCGTCGCTACGGCGCGGTCGAGCACCGCGTTGTGCACATCGACTACGATCAATTCGGCGGTTCGGCGTTAACCGACGTGAAGCTCTCGGTCCCGACTAAACCAAGTCCGGGGATCCCCGTTACTTATGTACCCGCGAGGAATACGGTGATGCTGTCGATAGCGCTCGGTTGGGCGGAAGTCGTGGCGGCGGGTCACATCTTTATCGGCGTGAACGCCGTCGATTTTTCTGGCTATCCGGATTGCCGGCCAGAGTTTATCGCTGCATTTCAAGCTTTGGCGCGGGTCGCGACCAAAGCCGGGATCGAGGGGAATCCAGTCACTGTTCACGCCCCCCTAATACGGATGAGCAAAGCGGATATCATCGCGCTCGGGACCAGCCTCGGGGTCGAATATGCGGTCACGGTGTCCTGCTACCAAGCCGACACCGCCGGCCGGGCCTGCGGCGAGTGTGAAGCGTGCCGCCTGCGCCGGCAGGGGTTCGCGGCCGCAGAGGTCGATGACCCGACCAGGTACTCGGACTAACCGGCATTCCCTGTTGTCAGCCGGGATACTCTCGGCGCGTGCGGCCACGATGAGGACCGCGGCGTTTTCGCCGCGGGTACCAGATTACGGTAGGCGGAGTAAAGCGATCGAATTGCGCGGACGTATACGATAGCTTGCCCGCATCTGCAGCCGGCCGCCTTAATCGAACCGACTCGCGTCATCCGCAGCATCGCCATTTCGACATTGTCGAACCATTTATCCGGATTCAACCCTGCCTCGCGAGCCAGTATTCGGGCGCGCCGGACCCGATCGTAACCGATGTTGTAGGCAGCAAGCGCCAACCAAGTTCTTTCGTTCATCGGGATGTGGCGGTCGAACCGGTCCCGCAGACGATCAAGGTATTTGATGCCGGCGTGGATGCCGACCTCGGGGTCTGCAGGGTCTGAAAACCCAAGAGATTCGGCGGTTGCCGGCATCAATTGCATTAACCCCACGGCACCTGCGACCGATACCGCTTTCGGATCAAAATGGCTTTCCTGGTACATTTGGGCCGCGATCAGCCGCCAGTCGAAACCATAGCGATCGGCATAGGTTTGCAGCAGGTCGTCAAATGGCGAGATGTCATCAAAACGATATTTTGCGACTTGTCTCGCCTGCACGTAGCGTCGTTCGAGAACGTTGTAGGTTTCGTCGCGGTATTCGGTTTGGATGAATTCCTCGACCGCTTCAACCAACGGCCCGTCCTCGGCGCGTAGCGTCCACCGATAGCGGTACGGGTTCGGGATGGACATGCCGACAACCAGCTTGTCGTGCGTCACCGATCCGGCTTCGAGACGGTGCGCTTCAATTACGGCGGCGTCAACCTCACCCGCTGCTACGCGTTCGAACAGCAAGGTCATCGAGACTTGCCGGTCGACGCTAATCACTGTTCCTGCGCCACTCAAGATGTCCTCGAGCGCCGCTAACTCCAATGACCCGGCATAGCCGGCAACGGTTTTACCGCGCAGATCGGCGCTAGAGCGGATTGGGTTTTCCGAGGAGGTGACAAGCACTAGAGCGTCATGACGATACTCGCGGGACATTGAAAATGCCGGCTCGCCGTGAACTTTATGAGTGCCAATTCTGGTGGTTACGATATCGCCGGCGCCACTGCTCAACCACCGCAGGATCTCATCGTCACTGCGCCCGACCAAGACTTCCAGGCGCAAACCGTGCCGGTCGGCAAAGCGTCGCGCCAGCCCCAATTCGAACCCTGCCGGTTGACCGTGGTTGAGAAAATAATTGCGCCCGTCGAGTCGCGTGATTATCCGCAGTACGCCTTGTTGCTTGATGTCGGCGAATGTTCTTACCGAGGGGTTCGGATTATGGTAGGCGGTGTGAAAACGCTTGATGAATTCGTTAATGGCATCGACTAACAGGGCGTTATCCCGGCGCGCGAACCACGACACGGGCTCTAGCCCCGTCAGGTCGAACAGCGTTTTTAGTCGGGGGAAATCGGCGGTCGGTTCGTCGCCGACCTCAACTGCAATCAAAGCGGCATCGTAGAGTCCGTCACTGAGCATTTGCAGTATTTCGTCGCGATGTAACTCGTTCGGAAGAACCTCTAACCGTAAGTCTGCCACGACCGCGCGGAGCCGCTCGAGGTACGGCCACATCGGGGAGGACATCTTGACCGCGAGGCGCCGGCCGGCGAGTTCGAGCGGGTTTTCCGACGATTCGTCGTCCCGACCGATGACCCGAAAACGCTGCAATGCGATCGGCATCGAAGCGCTGAGCCGCGCGTCCATATGATGATCGATAGGAACCGCGCCGATACTCAGGTCGCCCTCGCCGCCGAGTAGTTTCTGCAAAGCTTCGGTCGAGCGAAATACGTCGACCCATTTGATCTCTAGGTCTGCCGAGTCAGCAAAATCCCGGATCATCCTCGTTTGGACGGCGACTTCGCGACGTGTGTCGGGCGCCGCATTGTGGTTGAATCTAATCACTCGGAGAACACGTCGGTCCGACGTCTCCAGTGTCGATAGCGGAAGACTCGGCGTGGTCGCCTCGAGGCCCAGCTCGGCAGCGAAAGTAAACGAACACGGAAGCAGACAGCTGATCAATGCGCTCGCAGCGCACCGCAGCCACAGTCGACCCGCCCAACAAGGATCGTAGTCCATCTGGCAAATTGCAGCGTCTTTAGCGTTAGAAACCCGTATAAACGGGGCTCTGCCGACCCGATTCGAGATTGTTGGGCGCCATCTTCACGTGGTCTTTCGGCCGGCAATTCAAGGTACGGAAGCTATCGTAAACGGGCGGTAAGGTATAGCCGCGCCGGCGCCGATATCGTCCATCACTCAGGTTGCATTATACAGGCTTTTCAGAGAATTGCTGCGTTGCAGCAAGTTCGTTTGCGATCATTAACCTTTTGGGCGTGCCGACATCCAACCAAAGGCCCCGATACAGTTCGGCGGTCACCCGGCCCAGGGCAACGGCCTCGCGTAGCAATGGAGCGAGGGCAAACTTTGGCCGGCGCGTCGTCGCGAACAACGCCTGTCGATAGACCCCAATTCCTGCGAAAGTCGCCGTAGCGCCGCCGTTGCCCACGATTTTGCCGTCTCTAAACGAGAAATCGCCGCTGCGGTTGTGCGCAGGGTTCGGGACGAGAACGAGGTGCGCGTCGCCCTTCGGCGCGCCCAACACGGAGAAATCGAAGTCGGTCCAGATATCACTGTTGACGACGACAAACGGCCCGGTCCCGAGCAATTTCAACGCCGCCGCAATACCGCCGCCGGTTTCCAGCGCCCCGTTTGGCTCTGGTGAGTATTCGATCTTGACGCCGAAAAGACGCCCGTCCCCCAACAGCGCCCGGATCTGCTCACCCCGATAGGCGAGATTGATCACGAGTTCGACAACGCCCGCATCCCGCAGTCGTTCGACGTGGCGCACGATCATCGGCTTTCCGGCGACCGTAAGAAGGGGTTTTGGGACGCGCGCGGTGAGCTGCCCCATCCGTTCGCCGCGCCCGGCCGCGAGAATCATCGCGCGCATAGGACGTTTATGAAACCTTCGAGCCTCGATGGTCGGATTATAACGCTTGGCCAGCGGCGCCGGCAGCCTTTGTATATGGTCGCACGATTCTGGCATATTGGAGCTGGTTTCCCGGTTCCAAATCCATGATCGAATCTTATCTTGCCATTATCATCGGTCTCGGCTTGCTCACCTTCGGCGCCGACCGTTTCGTCGAAGGCGCCGCTGCTACCGCCCGTAACTGCGGGATCCCACCGCTATTGGTCGGGCTTACGGTCGTAGGTTTCGCAACCTCTGCGCCCGAGATGCTCGTCGCCGGCGTAGCATCCCTGGACGGGAACCCGTCGATCGCGATCGGCAACGCAATCGGGTCGAACATCGCCAATATCGGGCTTGTGATCGGAGCTACGGCCGTGATATTGCCGCTAGAGGTACGTTCCCGAGTGTTAGTGCGTGAATTCCCCGGTATGTTTGCCTGTATTTCGCTCTCGTTGCTGTTGTGCTGGGACGGTGAACTCAGCGTCGACGACGGTGCCGTGCTTCTTCTCGGTCTGGCCATACTGATGGCCGCGACAACGCTGCTAGGCAAGAGCGGCAAGGCGCGCGATCCTTTGAGCCAGGAAATGGAGCAGCACTTGGCGGCGCGGATGACCACGTTTCGCGCGCTTAGCCGGCTCGGGATAGGTCTTGGGATGCTACTGTTGGGATCCAACGCGCTGGTAGACGGCGCGGTCGCGGTCGCAACGCACTTCGGGGTCAGCGATCTGGTGATCGGTCTAACGATAGTCGCTATTGGCACCAGCCTGCCCGAGTTGGCGGCCTCCGTCGCAAGCGCATTGAAGGGTGAGCCTGAGATTGCGCTCGGTAACGTGATCGGGTCCAATATGTTTAACGTTCTGGGCGTGATGGCGGTACCGGCATTATTGCATCCAAGTGTATTGTCGCCGGCGGTGATGTCACGCGACTTTCCGGTAATGGTTGGTCTGAGTATTTTGCTGGTCGCGGCCGCGTCGGGATGGGGTCGAGACGGGCGCATCAGCCGACTCGAGGGAACCGGGTTTTTGTTGGCGTTTACCGCCTATCAATGGTTGTTGTATGTCACGAGCTAACGTTTCGATCGCTTTCGCATAGGGTCGCATGAGTACGCCCGGATCCAGCGCCTCCAGTCCCGATTCCGGCCGCCTGCTCGCTCTCGGTCGCGCGGTGCTCGAGGTGGAGTCACGCGCAATCGGCGACCTGATTGGGCAGATTGACGAGTCATTTTCCCGGGCCGCCGAGTGCATGCTGGCCTGCCGCGGCCGTATCATTGTTCTCGGAATGGGAAAATCGGGGCATATCGGCGGCAAGATTGCAGCGACCTTGGCAAGTACCGGCTCACCGGCGTTTTTCGTGCACCCTGGCGAAGCGAGTCACGGTGACATGGGCATGATTACCAAAAACGACGTCGTGCTGGCATTGTCCAATTCCGGTGAGACGGACGAATTGGTGGTTTTGATCCCGCTGATTAGCCGCTTGGGTATTCCTCTAGTAGCGATGACGGGAAACCCGAATTCCAGTCTGGCTAAACAGGCGACCGTTCACGTAAACGTAGCGGTCGGCGAAGAAGCCTGCCCGCTCGGCTTGGCGCCCACTTCTAGTACGACCGCCGCCCTTGCGATGGGCGATGCGCTCGCGATAGCCATGTTGCAGGCTCGCGGGTTTACGGAGGAGGATTTCGCGCGCTCGCACCCGGGCGGCGCTTTGGGAAGGAGGTTGTTGCTCAAGATCAGTGACCTCATTCACACCGGCGCCGGGATGCCTACCGTCGGACCGGATTCTGCCGTCGGTGAAGCGCTGGTAGAGATGACCCGTAAGGGTCTGGGTATGACGGCGATCATCGATTCCGAAGGGCGCGTTTTGGGTATATTCACCGACGGCGATTTACGCCGGGTCATCGACCAGAAATTCGACATCACCTCGACGCCGATCGATTCGGTCATGACCCCGGACTGCACGATGGTAGCCGCCGACATACTTGCCGCCGAAGCGCTCCGGATCATGCAAGATCGAAAAATCAACGCGTTGCTCGCGGTGGACGACGAAAAGCGGTTGGTGGGCGTTCTGAACATGCACGATCTGCTCCGATCGCGTGTATTTTAGTGATAGAGCACAGCGCACGTATTCTGACCCTTGCATCGCGGATCAGGCTCGCGATATTCGACGTCGACGGCGTGTTGACCGATGGCCGTTTAGTGCTCGGGCCGGACGGCCAGGAGTTCAAGAATTTCCACGTCCGCGATGGCCACGGTCTGGTTATGCTTCGCGACAGCGGTATCGTGTTGGCGATTATAACGGGCCGCGAATCGCCCGTCGTCGCCGAGCGGATGGCTCAATTGGGAATTGAGCACGTTTTTCAGGGTCAAACCGATAAATCGGCAACATTGGATTTGTTGCTGGCAGAACTCGAGATCGACCCGACCGCCATTTGCTACGTGGGCGACGATCTCCCGGATATTCCGATCATGATACGGGTTGGGCTGCCAATCGCCGTTGCCGATGCCCATTGGCGGTTGCACGATCACGCTGCGTACGTGACGACCGTGAGCGGAGGCGCTGGCGCTGTCAGAGAGGTATGCGAATTGATTTTGACCGCGCAGGATAAACTCGACGCTCAGATCGCGCGTTTCGAGTCTCGCTCGCAGCATCTGGTGGACGATGACTAGCTCAGGGGCGACCGCCGTTTTCTTCATCGTACTCGGCGCTCTTACTTTCTGGGTGTGGCAGCAGCTTGACGAAGATGACGACGGCGTGTCGCCCCCGAGCGTGCACGAGCCGGACTACTACATCGAGGACATGGTGCGAAATACTCTCGACGAGACCGGCGCGCTCAAAAATGTGCTGTATGCTGACTTGGTGACGCACTATCCTGACGATGATTCGACAGAACTGTCCAGACCGCGCATGGAAATCTACAATGGCAATTCGGAGCCGTGGTACGTCGTTGCGGAGAACGGCTGGGTAGGTTCGGGCAGCGAGGTCGTATTGCTGCACGGCGAAGTAGAAATCTGGAGACAGGACGAAGCCGGCCGCCGCGAATTCGAAGTCATTACTTCGGAATTGCGGGTGTTACCCAAGGAACAGTATGCGGAAACGGATGATCCGGCTACGATTACTAGCGAAACTACGGTTACGAAGACGATCGGAATGCGCGCCAATTTCGCTCACGATCGATTGGAGTTGCTGCAACAGGTACGAAGCCGCCATGAAGTTAATCCTCAGATCTAGCGTATTACTGATCGGTATCGTGTTGGCGGCAGACCTAGCTGCCTTGGCCACCGATTCCCAGCAACCCATAGAAATACAGGCCGACTTCGCCGAACTGGACGATCAGGAGGGTAAAACCATCTATGTCGGTAACGTAATCGTGATCCAGGGATCGATAAAAATGACCGGCGATAAACTGAAAGTCAATTTTTCCGAAGATCGCGATCTGCGTGACGTATACATCGAAGGGCGGCCTGCTTATTTTAAACAGACACCTGACGACGGTGAAGACGTCGAAGGTGAAGCGCTATTGATCGAATACCACGCGCAAAAAAGCCTCTTGCATTTAATCCAGAAGGCCCGCCTTACGCAGGGCAAGCGCCTATTCGAAGGCGATCGCATAAACTACGATACTGCGAAAAGCGTCATCACGGCCCGCGCCGTACCAAAGACGACGGGGACGAAACGACAGCCCCAGAAACGTGGTCGCGTGCGTGTGATTATCCCGCCGAAGAAACCGAAAGCGAAAGGAACTGCCGATTAGTTCCCGGACGCGCCGATTGTCATCTGAGTATGTTCATCTTATTGAAATGGGCTTAGTCGAGGCCGGAGAAATACGTTGAGCGTCCTTGCGGTCAGGCACCTATCCAAAGCCTACAAGTCTCGTCAGGTCGTGCAGGATGTCAGCCTGACAGTCAATAGCGGCGAGGTGATCGGCCTGCTCGGCCCCAACGGAGCCGGTAAGACGACCAGTTTCTACATGATCGTGGGCTTGGTAGCCGGCGAAGGGGGCTCCATTTACCTGAACAAGGAAGATCTGACGCGGCTGCCGATGGATTTGCGCGCTCGTCGGGGACTGGGCTATTTACCACAAGAGGCTTCCATATTTCGAAAGCTGACCGTCGAGCAGAATATTGCAGCCGTGCTCGAAATTGTCCCTGATCTGACGCGAGATCAGAGAGACCGGCGTCTCCAGGCACTGTTACAGGAATTTCATATCAAGCACGTCGAGGACAACCTCGGCATGTCGTTATCCGGAGGAGAACGGCGGCGCGTGGAAATTGCCCGGGCGTTGGCCAACCAGCCCCAATTCGTCCTTCTGGATGAACCCTTCGCCGGCGTAGATCCGATTTCAGTCGGCGACATTCAACGAATAATTCAACATCTAAGCCAGCTCGGGATCGGTGTTTTGATTACCGATCACAACGTCCGGGAGACGCTTGGGATCTGCGATCGCGCGTACATCGTCAACGAAGGCCGGATAATCGCAGAAGGAACCTCCGATCAGATCCTCGTCGACGAACACGTGCGTGAAGTCTACTTAGGAGATAATTTTACACTTTGAATCATTACAGGGCTGCCGGCTTTGCTTCTTTCTCCCCCGCCAACTAATGTTCCGAATCCTGCCGTGTGTCGAGTCTAACAATATTTAATCATTGCCCGGTGTTGCCGGTGGATTATGAGTTAAACTATAAGCTCCTGGTTTGAAGGATACTTGACCAATTCGGGCAAAAGATAAGGCTCAACCGGCCGATTAAGTATTTACTATGAAGCAGTCCATCCAGCTCAAGTTAGGACAGCACCTGACGATGACACCCCAATTGCAGCAGGCGATAAGGCTGCTGCAATTGTCATCGCTTGAATTGGGCGTGGAAGTGCAGGACGCGCTGGACTCGAACATGATGCTGGAGCTGGACGAGGATAGCGCAAGTCCGGACGGCGAACAGGCCGAAGAAACCTCGCCCGAGAAAGAGGAAGCGGAATTTGCTGATGAGGGCGGCGAAAGCGACGTCGTCGAAAGCACTACTGAGGATATCCCCCAAGATCTGCCGGTCGATACCGACTGGGACGAAATCTACGATAGCGCTGCGCCTCCAGGCACCGGCCAGGGCATCGGTACGGGTAGCGGCATTCAGACCGAATTTGAAAACGTTCGTAGCGCCGAAGAAACGTTGCGTGATCACCTCTTGTGGCAACTGAATTTGCTGTCATTGACCGAATCCGATCGGGCGATCGCTTTCGCGATTATCGACATGCTTAACGATGACGGATATCTGGAATCTGATTTGGACGCCGTGTGCGAAACCGTCAACGAGCAGGATGAAACGCAAATAGAAGAGGACGAAGCGGCCGCCGTCCTAAAGCAGGTGCAGGGTCTCGACCCGTCCGGGGTCGCAGCGCGCGATCTGGGCGAATGTCTGTTGCTGCAGCTCGGACAGCTTGATTCTTCGACGTTGTGGCTGAAAGAGGCGAAACTGGTCTGCGCCGACCACCTGGAGGTGTTGGGGTCACGCGACTACTCTCAGGTGATGCGGCGGTTAAAAGTATCGCAGGACGAGTTACGGCTCATTCTCGACTTGATTCAATCCATGAATCCTCGTCCCGGATCCCCGTTCAACGGGAAACCCCCGGAGTACGTTATTCCCGACGTGTACGTACGTAAGGAGAAGGGCCGCTGGAAAGTCGAGCTGAATTCGGACTCGGTACCCCAAATCAGGGTGAATCCCTACTACGCTAGCATGGTCCGACGCGCAGACAACAGTCCGGACAACAGTTCCTTGAAGTCTCATCTGCAGGAAGCAAAATGGTTTATCAAGAGCTTGCAAAGCCGTAGCGAAACGCTACTGCGGGTTGCCACGGCGATTGTAGAACGGCAGCAGGCGTTCTTGGAACACGGCGAAGAAGCAATGAAGCCTTTGGTACTGCACGATATCGCGGAAGTACTGGGTATGCATGAATCGACTATTTCGCGCGTCACCACACGCAAGTACATGCACTCACCCCGCGGCCTTTACGAACTCAAATACTTCTTCTCCAGTCACGTCGGCACGACCCTCGGTGGCGAAGCATCTTCCACCGCGATCCGGGCGGTCATTAAGAAACTCATTTCGGCCGAGAATACGCAGAAACCGCTAAGCGACAATAAGATAGCGACGTTGTTGTCCGATCAGGGCGTGAAGGTGGCTCGCAGGACCGTTGCCAAGTATCGGGAAGCGATGCGGATCCCGCCCTCGAACGAGCGCAAGCAACTCCGTTGACTTTCGCCTTCGCTTAACCGTTTACAGGCTCCGAGTGACCTAAGGAACCTCTGATCAATTCATGGAAGCTCGCCTTGCGCCTAAAATCGCCCGGTCTGCGTTGCGGCGCTTGCCAATAGTCCTGGGGCTATTACCTGCGCGCCGCGCTTTGACCTGAACAATTTTAGCCGGCAACCCGACCGTCCCAGAGTGAATAAGAAACCCCTAATTCGTATATTTGCCGCGTCGCATCAGTACGATTCCGGGCCATTAGATAGCTTTTAATAGAGATGCCCTATAATTTGGATCCAGGAGCGGCGCGAGTAGTTTCGACCGCTTCAAAATCAGTAGCGGAGGCTGCAATGCGACTCAGTATATCCGGACATCACGTCGAAATTTCGGAATCGTTGAAAGAGTACATCAACACCAAGATGGTGCGGGTGAAACGGCATTTTGATCAAGTAATCGACGCACACGTCGTTTTGGACGTAGAGAAGCAAAGACATAAGGCGGAAACGACCCTGCAAATCAGTGGGAGCAGAATTCATGCGGCGAGCGAACATGAGGACATGTACGCGGCGATCGACGCTATGATCGATAAGCTAGACCGGCAGGTACGCAAGCACAAGGAAAAGGTCACCGACCATCACAAACGACACGGTGGTATGAAACAGCAACAAGGAGGCGACTAGAAACGGGCGGGCGATGTGAAGATAGCCGATATATTGACGCCGGCGCGTATCGCGATCGGCGTTCAGGCCAATAGCAAAAAGGCAGTATTGGAGCATTTAGCCAGGCTCGCGGCAGCCGATACGCTCGAGTTGACGGCCGCCCAGGCATTCGATGGGCTGGTCGTACGTGAACGACTGGGAAGTACCGGTCTCGGTAGGGGAATAGCGATTCCGCACGGACGTATCGACCACCTATCGGCGATGATGGGCGCGTTTTTGAGGACCGAAACCGCATTGGACTTCGACGCAATCGACGGCGAAGCCGTGGACTTGTTCTTCGCGCTTTTCGTACCCAAGAACACTAACGATGAACATTTAGCGATGTTGGCGAATCTCGCCGAATCGCTCGCCGACGAATCGCTGGTCGGTAAATTGCGCGAATTGACGTCGACCCAGAAAATCCACTCGTTACTCGCCGAGACCCCGGCGAACGTATGAACCGCCGTCGTTTTATTATCGTTACTGGATTATCGGGAGCGGGTAAGTCCATCGCGCTGCATGCCTTGGAGGACGCTAGCTTCTATTGCGTCGATAATCTACCCGCCGGGTTGCTCATGAACTTCGCCGAGTTCGTTGAAAAAGACGACGTCCCACGTTATCCGCAAGTCGCCGTCGGGGTCGACGCTCGGAATCCGGCCGCTGATTTGTCGCGGTTTCCCGGGTTTCTGGAGGCGCTGTCCGAAATGGCGTTCGATGTCGAATTGATATACATCGAAGCGAGCGACCAAACTTTGATCAATAGGTTCAGTGAAACGAGACGCAGGCACCCATTATCGTCCAGCGAGCAGCCATTAGGTCAGGCGATTGCTCAAGAACGTTTCGTGATGGAGACGTTATCCGATCGTGCCGATCTCCGCATCGACACGACCCATACCAACGTCCACGAATTCCGTGCGCTCATCGCAAACCGCGTAGCGCACCGATCGACCGACGCCTTGTCCCTTCAGGTCTCTTCGTTCGGATACAAAAATGGCGTACCGCCGGACGCCGATTTCGTGTTCGATCTCCGTTGTTTACCGAATCCGTACTGGGACCCGGCTCTGCGAGAATTATCCGGCCGAGACCAGGCGATCCAGGACTTTCTTCGGGCGGAACCGACAGTAGGCACGATGGTAAGCGATATCGTCGCCTTCCTTGAGCGCTGGATCCCGGCCTTTGAAGCGGACAATCGTAGCTACCTGACCATCGCGATGGGTTGCACCGGCGGGCGGCATCGTTCGGTGTACGTAGCCGAGCGGGTGGCGGCCCATTTCGAAACGGGACGTCGGATAATGGTCGTCCACCGCAACAGTTGACCCCCGGCAAACCCGGGCGGTGCCTAACGATCAGAGATTTCGGCAAAGAACCGCGACCGCTGCTAGCGGAATCTGCCGCGGCGTCGATGGTCGGGCGATTTCTCTCGGCGTTGATCCTCGATTAGCATATATGCTATGCAGACAAGCGAAATCGCCATCGTAAATCGGCTCGGTCTGCACGCGCGGGCGGCGGCCAAATTCGTGCAAACGGCCGGCCAGTTCCCGTGCCAGATAGAGGTATCGCGGGGCGATAAAAAGATAAACGGGAAAAGCATAATGGGCGTTATGATGCTTGCCGCAGCGCAAGGTGTGATCATCGAGATTTCGACCGATGGTACCGACGAGGAAGCCGCGCTCGATGCCCTGGTAACGCTCGTTGCCGACGGATTCGGCGAAAAATAGTGACCTTTACCGTCCACGGTGTCGGCGTCTCGCACGGTATCGCGATCGGTCGGGCGCATATTATCGACCGCGCCGACCTCGAAATAGACAAATATCATATTCCCGGCGAAGCGATCGTTGAGGAAATCGCACGCTTGAGAGATGCCGTTCAGCAGGCGAAAACCGATCTTCGGGCGGTACGTGCGCATATCCCGACGACGACGATCGCCGACATAGCCGCGTTTATAGACACCCATTTATTGATGCTCGAAGACTCTGCGCTTACGTTTGACGCGGAGCGGCTAATTAGGAAACTGAACTGTAACGCTGAATGGGCGCTCAAACTGCAACGTAACGCTCTGGTAAAAGCGTTCGACGAAATGAACGATGCTTACCTGCGTACCCGCAAAGACGATGTCGATCACGTTGTCGCGCGGATCCAGCGGATCCTGCTCAATCATGCACCGCTCAAGCACGAGCTCCCGGGCGATCGTCTCGAAGGTATGGTGGTTCTCGCCGATGACCTCGCGCCGGCCGATACCGTTCTCATGCGACGTAATGGTGTCATCGCTTTCGTTACCGACTATGGCGGACCGACTTCCCATATGTCGATCCTGGCGCGCAGCCTCGGCATTCCGGGCATCGTCGGAGCCCATGGGATCCGCCGCTACGTTAGCGAAAACGAATTACTGGTGATCGATGCCAACGACGGCGTCGTGGTTGGGAATCCGGACGACGTAACGCTATCGTACTACCGGGAGCAGCAGGTAGTACACCAGCGTCACCGCGAAAGCCTCGATCGATTGCGCGGCGCGGCGGCCGTAACATTGGACGGCCAGCACGTGGAACTCCTGGCTAATGTCGAGCTCCCAGGTGATTTTGAAGCCGCGCGAAATGTCGGCGCCTCGGGCGTCGGTTTGTACCGTACAGAGTTCCTGTATATGAATAGGAACGACGAACCGGACGAGGACGAGCATTTCCAGACTTACCGCGAGTTGATCGAAGCGCTCGACGGCATGCCGGTGACCATCCGGACACTCGATCTCGGATCGGATAAGGACTTTGAAGGCGGCGCTGGACCGCTCCCCGCGAATCCGGCACTGGGATTGCGGGCAATTCGTTTGTCTTTGAATGAGCCGAACCTCTATTGGCCCCAGTTGCGGGCGATCATCAGGGCTTCTGCACTTGGGCCGGTGAGATTGATGATCCCGATGCTTTCGACTCTGGACGAAGCGCGGCAGGTGGTCGCAAACATCCGTACCGTACAAAACGAATTCGAACGCCGCGAAATAGCTTTCGACTCGACTATGCCGATAGGGGGCATGATCGAAGTCCCGGCCGCCGCGGTTTGTGCCGATTCGTTCGCGCGCTATTTGGATTTTTTCTCCATTGGGACCAACGATTTGATTCAGTACACCATGGCAATCGATCGAGTGAACGATGCGGTTAATTATTTGTACGATCCGCTCAATCCGGCGGTATTGAGGCTAATTGCCACTACTATCGACGCCGGCGAGGCGGCGGCGATCCCAGTGGCTATGTGCGGCGAGATGGCCGGCGATGTTCGCTACACAAGGTTGCTTTTGGGTTTGGGATTGCGCCAATTTAGCGTCCATCCATCGCTACTACTGGAAGTCAAAGGCATCGTCAAAGAAAGTCGGGCTGCGGACCTGGCGGAGCCGGCGCGGCGATTGTTGGGTGTTTCCGATCCCGAGGAATTCAAAACAGTGATCGCCGAACTCGTTTAGGGAACCTCTGATTCATTCGGGGACAGTCGAGTTGCCGTCCACAATTGTCCGGGGGCACAACCCATGCGGCCCTGGGCCATTTTTTGCACCAGGGCGTTGTTCGTCACTCATTGACACCCGGTCAACCATGGCGGTGTCGCCTTGAATCGCGAAAAAACGACTCCCGGCGCCGTCGTGGATAATTTGGAGACCGCTTCTGGTGACTACGCCCGACAATCGCGTTAGCGCAGCCGCGGCAATGGCAATTTTGCTACACTCTTCGGGCCGGATCGCCCGCATACCATAGCCGTCATCTGGACCGAGCGTGGCTACGCGTCGACCCGCGCAATGTCGAGGCCCTTATGGGGTGCGAACAATGTGAGGCAGGGAGGATCGGCGTCTTGTCACGTGGCTGGACAGTTCCTTTGGCGGCGAGATCGCCCATCGACACCTCGAAAGTAGTATCCAAGGTTCCAACATGAGCTACGCCGAAGAGAACAGTCGTAATCAAGAATTGGTGCTTTCCATCCAGGAAGCGCTCGAGGCGAATGATCTGTTCGCCGTTCGTGAAGCTTTAGCGAGTCTCCACCCGTCCGAAGTAGCCGATTTGCTCGAATCGCTTCCCAGCGAGATTCGGGATGAACTGTGGGTCCACGTCGAAGCCGAAGTCGAGGGCGATGTCCTTGCCGAGGCTAACGACATGGTACGCGCCGCTTTGCTCGAAAACATGGAATCACACGAGGTGGCGGCGGCGACCGCCTCGCTCGATACCGACGACGCGGCGGATATTCTCCAGGATCTACCCGGGTCTCGCGCAGACGAAGTGCTGCGCTCGATGGACGAACAGAATCGAGTTCGTATCGCGTCGATACTTTCCTATCCGGAAGACACAGCGGGCGGCCTGATGAATGTCGACGTCGTAACGGTCCGGGCTGACGTCGACGTGGAGGTTGTCCTGCGTTATTTGAGGCGACTCGGTGCGGTCCCGGAAAAAACCGATAGCTTGATGGTTGTCGACCGCGGCAATACCTATTTGGGCGTGGTCCCGTTGGCGGTATTGGTTTCCGCTTTTCCTGACGCCTATATCGGTGATCTGATGCGAATCGATGCCGACGGTATTCCTGCAAATACCGACGCCGCGAGCGTCGCCTTGCTGTTCGAACAGCGGGATCTGCTCTCGGCGGCGGTTGTCGACGGTGATGGTTCCCTGCTTGGCCGGATCACCGTTGATGACGTCGTCGACGTCATTCGCGAACAGAGCGCGCATTCGTTCATGTCGGCAGCCGGCTTGAACGAAGAAGAAGATATCTTTGCGCCGGTGGTTGATTCGACCCGACGTCGGTCGACGTGGCTCGCCATAAATTTGGGGACCGCGTTTCTAGCGGCGTGGGTCATTGGGCGTTTCGAAGGCACGATCGAGCAGCTCGTCGCGCTCGCGATCCTGATGCCGGTGGTCGCCAGCATGGGCGGCGTAGCGGGTAGTCAAACTTTGACGATCGTTATCCGCGGTCTCGCGCTCGGGCAGATCGGATCGGCCAATGCCCGGCTGCTGCTTTATCGGGAGCTCGCCATCGGCACGCTAAACGGCATTTTGTGGGCGGTCGTCGTCGCCGTGATCGCAGGGTTGTGGTTCGGCGACGTCTGGCTCGGTGTGGTCATCGGCGCCGCTATCATCATCAATCTCGTTGTCGCTGCGTTCTCGGGCGCCGTGATCCCGCTGGTACTTTGCCGTATCAACGTCGACCCGGCTCTGGCCGGCGGGGTCGTCCTCACCACGGTAACGGACGTCGTCGGCTTCTTCGCTTTTCTCGGCCTTGCGACTGTGGTTCTGCTGTAACGCAATGTGGCGTTATTGCCGCCAATCGCGCATTACATTTTCGCGAGCATTCTGTGCTATGCTACGCATTACGTCCGTTTTTGTTGTTTTTGGGCAACAATCGGGGGCGTTGTCTCGTGTTGTTTTAATCGGGGAATCGATGATGAACAGAATAGCAAGAATTTTAGCCGTGCTGCTGAGCGCCGTCCTGGCGGCCGGTTGCGCCAATCAAGATGTCAAACCCGGCGAAGTTATTTGTCCGATCTTGGGCGCGGTTGCGGGCGGCGCAATTGCCGCCGGAGCGTTCAACGGTGACGACAACGACGGCGCCATCGCCGGGGGTGCCGCGCTCGGAGCCGGTCTCGCCTGGTTCCTGTGTCGAGAAGAAGAGCCAGCGCCTCCTCCAGCGCCGCGTAAGCCTGCGCCCAAGCCAAAGAAGCCCCAGCCACCGAAAGACAGCGACGGTGACGGCGTTATCGACCCCAACGACGAATGCCCGGGGACGCCGGCCGGAGTCAAAGTCAACGCAGTCGGATGCCCCGAAGTTGGCGAGACGATTTTGAGCCTGGAAGGCGTAAACTTCGACACCAACAAGGCAACGATCAAGGCTGAATCCGAAGGGATCTTAAACAACGCCGTGAAGGTTCTGAGCGATAATGTGAGCGTCCACGTTCGTGTTGAAGGACATACGGATAGCCGCGGTTCCGACGCCCATAACCAGAAGTTGTCGCAGCGTCGCGCGGAGGCTGTCGCGGCTTATCTGTCGGCCAACGGTATCGATCCCGATCGGTTGTCGGCCATCGGCTATGGCGAGAGCGCGCCGGTGGCGCCGAACGACACGGCCGAAAACATGTACAAGAACCGAAGGGTAGATCTGGTCGTCACAGACAACTAACTCGACGTTAACCAAACGAAGCTTTAAAAGGCCCTCTTTCAAGAGGGCCTTTTTTTTCCTGCCAGCCCGTTAGCCGGGATTTCTCACCAAATTGAAGCGAGTTGACTCGGGTTGCTGTGGCAGGCTTCGATCACCGCCTTGAACGGTTCCGGGTCTTTGATATGCGTGATCGCACCGCCACGCGGGAATTGCTGATCTTTCAGCCGCGACAGCCAAAAGCGCAGGCCCGCGGCCCTCAGGCACGCCAACCACGCCTCTCGTTCGACAACACCGAGCGGGCGTTCGAGGGTGTATCCCTGGACCATAGCGCGGGCAGCCGTCGTATCGAAGCGGCCCGCGTCGCCGAAACACCAGTCGCTCACCGCGACCGCCAAATCGTAGATGAGCGGTCCGGTATGGCTGTAATACAAGTCGATTAAACCGGTCAAGGCGTGACCTTGGAACAAAGCATTGTCGCGAAACAGATCCGCGTGGATCACGCCATGGGGCAGGATGCCCGAATTGAAGTTCCGCTGAAATGCGATCTCGGTATCGAGCGTCGCCCTATCTTCCGGACCCAATTGGTCGCGAATCAGCGCCGCGGTGGCCTCCCGCCAGACGGCACCGCGTTCGTTTTCGCGAGACCCGCTGTAGGCCTGTGCGATCTGATGCATGCGTCCGATTGTGGCTCCAAGGATACGGCAATGTTCGCGGTCCGGTTGCTTGACGCTGACCCCGTTCAGACGCTGCACCAGCGCGGCCGGCTTGTCTTTGAAATCCTGCAGGTATCGGCCCTCACGGTCCGCGACCGGGTGCGCGCATGGAACGGCCCGTTCGGCCAGGAACGCCATCAGGCTCAGACAATATGGAAGTGCTTCCGCCGTTGTCGACTCGAAAAGCGTGAGGACGAACCGCCCCGCGTCGGTCGTGACAAAATAGTTCGTATTTTCGATCCCGTCGGTGATCTCCGCATAGTCGCGCAGGGCGCCTACGGAGTAGCGACGCAGGAAACCGTCAAGTTCTGAAACACTGATGTCGGTGTAGACGGACATGGCTCACTCCCGACCCTCGTTAGTATTCCGATCGGACGCGGTCCGGCAGGTCGGTCACGTTCAAGTTCTTCAGCAGTGATGGATGCCCCGTCTTTGTGTAGACGGATACGCATGATGAAACTCGAAGGACAAACTCGCGCGTTTCGACCGGGTGAGAAAAACCCCTTCTGGCCGCACCCCCGGTCGACGAAAACTTACCAGCTAAAGATCACCCATTGCGGCACACGCGTCGGATTGTAGAGGTCGCTCATCCGCGACTCCATGAGTCCGTCACCGTCGCGGTCGACGAAATAGTACGGTTTGCCCACGACCGGTGTTATTTTGACCATATAGAGTTGGCCGTTTACGCGGTACTCTTCGACCGTCGCGTCCTCGCGCTGGATAATGGTTACTTCCGGTTCCATTCCCTCGTCGTGTTCTACGCGTTCAGGCGGCGGCAGCGGCGCCGGGAGTTCTTCAAGCCCGGAAGGCGCTTCGGCTCTGAGTCTGGCGGCGAAAAAAACCAAACACGATAATGCTATGGCGGAACTGTTACGAAACATTTATTTTTCTCAACATCTACATCAACATCGCTAGCAACGCGAGCGGGGAAATAGCATAGCATTTATGCGTTGCCAGTTCCTGCCGGTCCCGGCGCCGGCAGCCGGATTCTAACTATGAGTAGCAAAAAACTGGTTCTCGTCGATGGTTCGTCGTACCTCTATCGGGCTTTTCATGCTTTGCCGGAGCTAAAGAACTCCAAGGACTTCCCGACGGGTGCAGTCCACGGTGTCATAGCGATGCTGCGGAGTCTCTATGAGGAGTACGAGCCGGAGCTTTTCGGCGTCGTGTTCGACCCCAAAGGGAAGACGATACGGAACGATTGGTACCCGGCCTACAAGGCTAACAGGCCGCCGATGCCGGACGCGCTCAGAGCTCAGGTGCCGCCGATTCTCGAAATAGTAAGGGCCCTTGGTTATCCTCTTCTTATCGTCGATCGGGTCGAGGCCGATGACGTCATCGGTACCTTGGCCCGGCGGGCGGCGGCCGACGACATCGAGGTGATCATCTCTACCGGTGATAAGGATATGGCGCAACTGGTCGACGGCCGTACCCGGCTCGTCAACACGATGGACCACTCGGTTCTCGACGTCGAAGGCGTCGTCCAGAAATTCGGGGTCCGGCCGGAACAAATGGTCGACTATCTGACGCTCGTCGGCGATAAAGTCGACAATATTCCGGGTGTCGATAAGGTGGGCCCAAAGACCGCCGTAAAGTGGCTGAAAGAATACGACGACCTTGATCACATCATTGCCGGCGCCGCCGCGATACCCGGCAAGGTCGGGGCGAACCTGCGCGACAGTATCGACGACCTCTCCTTGTATAAACGCCTCGTCACCATCATCGACGAGATCGACCTGGATGTGGCGCCGCAAGACTTACGGCTGGAGAACCGCGATGAAAAGCGTCTTCTCGAATTGTTCCGTGAATTGGAATTCAAGAGCTGGCTGAAGCAACTCGGGGATGTCGTGTCCGACGAAGGTTCGGCGTTCGCCACCGGGGCCGAAATCAATTACGAAACGGTGCTAGACGACGCTCATTTGGCGCGTTGGCTCCAGATGTTGGAAAGCGCCGACTATTTTGCTTTCGACACCGAGACGACAAGCCTGAATTACATGGAGGCAGAGATCGTGGGCCTATCGTTTTCGGTCGCGCCGGGAGCGGCCGCTTATGTACCCGTGGCCCATGATTACCCGGGCGCACCCGCGCAACTCGATCGCAGCATGGTGCTCGAACGTTTGCGGCCGTTACTCGAAAACCCAAGAAAGCCGAAGCTTGGGCACCACCTGAAATACGATCGCAACATTTTACAGAACTATGGGATCGAACTCAACGGAATTGAGTACGACACGATGCTTGAGTCCTACGTCCTGAACAGTGTCGGCAGTCGTCACGATCTAGACACACTCGTATCCAAACACCTCGGTCGTAACACGATCCATTACGAAGATGTTGCCGGAAAAGGTGCGAAGCAAATTGGATTCAATCAAGTTGCGATCGAACAAGCGGCGCCTTATGCCGGCGAAGACGCCGAAGCTTGTCTCTGTCTGCACCGAACATTGATGCCAAAATTGCAGCAAGAGAAGGCATTAGCGAGCGTTTTCAGTGAAATCGAAATGCCTTTGGTGCCCGTTCTTTCCCGAATAGAACGCCGCGGGGTGCTCGTCGATGCGGAGATGCTGGCGAGCCAGAGCCGCGAACTCGAGCTACGGTTGAACGAACTCGAAGCCGAGGCTCACGATTGCGCCGGCGAGGTATTCAACATCGGTTCTCCGAAGCAGATCCAGACGATTCTTTTTCAAAAAATGGGTCTCCCGGTCAGGGCGAAAACACCCAAAGGCCAGCCTTCGACCGCCGAGGCCGTATTGGCTGAACTCGCCGACGACTACCCTCTGCCAAAACTGATCTTGGAGCACCGAGCTTTGAGTAAGTTGAAATCGACGTACACTGACAAACTGCCGTTAGAGATCTCCTCACTTACCGGCCGAGTTCATACGAGTTATCACCAAGCCGTTACGGCTACCGGCCGCCTCTCGTCATCGGATCCGAATCTTCAAAATATTCCGATCCGGACCGCGGAGGGACGACGCATACGACATGCCTTCATAGCGCCGCCAGGGCGCGTATTGGTAGCCGCGGATTACTCCCAAATCGAACTGAGGATCATGGCGCATTTGTCCGAGGACCAACGTTTACTGGAGGCTTTCAGGGCCGGCGACGATGTGCATCGTGCGACGGCGGCAGAGATCCTCGGGGTCGCCCCGACCGCCGTCAGCGGCGAACAGCGCCGGGCGGCGAAAGCGGTGAATTTTGGTCTGATTTACGGCATGTCCGCATTCGGATTGGGGCGGCAACTCGGTATCGACCGCGCTGCCGCGCAGGAATACGTCGATTTGTACTTTGTCCGTTACCCGGGTGTGAAGTCGTTCATGGACGAAATCAAAGTTCGGGCACGAGAGCAAGGTTTCGTGGAAACGATTTTTGGTCGCCGATTGTATTTGCCCGAGATCGAGGCCCGTAACGCACAGCGACGGCAATATGCCGAGCGCACGGCCATCAATGCACCAATGCAAGGTACCGCCGCAGACATCATCAAACGCGCGATGATTGCGGTCGATGCATGGATCGAAAACGAATCGGTGCCCGCGACATTGATCATGCAGGTGCACGACGAGTTGGTGTTTGAGGTCGATGAGGAAGCCGTTTTCACCGTCTCCGAGCGGATCCGCGAGCTGATGGTCGGTGCCGCCGATCTGGCCGTCCCGCTCGTGGTCGATGAGGGCCGGGGCGCCAACTGGGACGAGGCGCATTGACCGTCTTAGGGGGGTTACCGCACGGCCGGTGGTCCAGAGCTTTACGATATCGAAATTCGTATGTGCTAAACTTCAACAGTCGAACTACGAATGAATTGAACCTCGTCCACCCGCGAAGACCACTTCTAAGCAATCTGAGAAATCAACAGGCTCGCAGTCATGTTGTTGATCCCTGCAATTGATCTGAAAAATGGCCAGTGCGTCCGCCTCAAACAAGGGCGCATGGATGACGATACCGTATACTCGGACGATCCGATCGCCACCGCCGCAAAGTGGGTGGAAGCCGGCGCGAGGCGCCTGCATATCGTTGACCTGGATGGAGCGGCAACGGGGAAACCGGTGAATTCCGCGGTGGTCCACGACATCGCCGAGCGGTTTCCTGACCTGCCCATTCAGATCGGTGGTGGCATACGCGACGAGGACAGCATTCAAGAATACCTCGACGCTGGGGTACGCTACGTGATCCTCGGGACGAAGGCGGTTACGGCGTCGCATTTCGTTTCGGACATGTGCTTGGAGTTTCCCGGGCATATCATCGTCGGCTTGGACGTGCGCGACGGGAAGGTTGCCATCGAAGGTTGGTCGAAATTGTCTCGGCACGATGCGGTTGATCTCGCTCAGCATTTCGAGAAGGATGGCGTTGCGGCCATCGTTTTTACGGATATCAGCCGCGACGGCATGATGGACGGATTGAATATTGAGGCCACCGTTGCGTTCGCCCAGGAATTAGCGATACCGGTCATCGCCTCGGGTGGGGTGACTAACCTCGATGATATCCGTGCGCTGTGTGCGGTCGAAGCAGAGGGCGTCCAAGCCGCGATAACCGGGCGCGCTATCTATGAAGGAACCCTCGACTTAGCGGAAGCGCAAGCGCTGGCGGATCAGTTAAGTGGCCAAGGCGGCGACTGATGGCGCTGGCCAAGCGGGTGATCCCTTGCCTCGACGTAGACGCGGGGCGAGTGGTCAAGGGTATTCGTTTTGTCGACATAAAGGATGCCGGTGATCCGGTTGAGGTCGCCAAGCGTTACAACGAACAGGGCGCCGACGAGATAACGTTTCTCGATATTACCGCGAGCCACGAGCGGCGAGACACCATGGCCAACGTGGTCGAAGAAGTCGCGAGTCAGGTATTCATTCCGCTGACTGTCGGCGGTGGCGTCCGGACGATCGAAGACATCCGTCGATTATTGATCGCGGGCGCGGACAAGGTATCGATCAATACCGCGGCGGTGGCTAACGCGGAATTCGTGCGAGAGGCGGCAACTAAGTTCGGAGCGCAATGTATCGTCGTCGCGGTCGACGCCCGACGAACCAAAGTCGAGCCGCCCGCATGGGAAATATACACCCATGGCGGGCGCGAACCGACCGGAATCGATGCGGTACAGTGGTGTTCCCGAATGGCCGAACTCGGCGCCGGCGAGATCCTGCTGACGAGTATGGACCGCGACGGCACCCGTGATGGCTTCGACATCGAACTCATACGCGCGGTGGCCGATACTACGCCGATTCCGGTGATCGCATCGGGCGGCGTCGGGACGCTGGCTCATTTGACAGCCGGGGTATGCCAAGGACACGCAGACGCCGTACTTGCGGCGAGTATCTTTCATTTCGGTGAGCATACGGTGGCCGAGGCCAAAGCCCATATGCGGCAGAGCGGGATCGAAGTTCGATTATGAGCTGGCTGGACGAAATCAAGTGGGACGAGCAGGGTTTAGTTCCTGCGGTAGCGCAAACTTACGACAGCGGTCGCCTGTTGACGCTTGCCTGGATGAATCGTGAGGCACTGGCAGCCACCGTGGCAGAGAACCGGGCGGTTTACTGGTCGCGCTCGCGACGCCGGCTGTGGCGTAAAGGCGAGGAGTCCGGACACGTTCAGCGTCTGCGCGAACTGAGGATCGACTGCGATGCCGACGCGATCCTGCTTTTGGTCGAGCAGGTCGGCGGGATCGCTTGCCATACCGGCAGGGAGAGCTGTTTTTACCGAAAATACGAGGACGAGAGCTGGAGTAACACCGATCCGGTCGTCAAGGACCCGGCGGCTATCTACGGTCGCACGCCGTAGCATAGGGAGGCAGACTGATGCCAGCGGACATCATCGATGAACTTTATCGCATTCTCGAGGAGCGGAAAACGGCCGATCCGCGCCAATCCTACGTGGCCGGGCTTTATGCCGACGGTGTCGATCACATTTTGAAGAAAATCGGCGAAGAGGCCACGGAGCTCGTGATTTCCGGAAAAGCGGGGTCTCAGGACCAGATTATTCGCGAAACGGCGGACCTTTGGTTTCATTCCCTGGTCTTATTGGCTTATAAAGGCATTAGCTCCGACCGTGTGATGTCGGAGCTGGAACGCCGTTTCGGGCAGTCGGGGCTTGAGGAAAAGGCCTCGCGTCAGCAACAATAGGCGTCTGGGTTAGCAGTTACGCCCTTGGAGGCAGAGCATGTCGTTCGGAATTAAGGAACTTATCGTCATCCTGGTCATCGTGATGTTGGTGTTCGGGACTAAGAAAATCCGCAATGTCGGGACCGACGTCGGAGGTTGGATCCGTGACTTCAAGAAGGCATTGAAAGACGGCGAAGACGGCACCGATGACGTCGTCCAGGCAGAATCCGGGCGCGTGATCGAAGGCGACGCCAGCGTAGCGGAAAAAGAGAACGTATAGGCGGAATCTGCGGTGTTTGACGTCGGCTTCTGGGAGGTCTCCCTCATCGCAATCGTCGCGTTGGTCGTCGTCGGCCCGGATCGCCTACCGGCTATGACCCGTACGGCGGGGCAACTGATCGGCCGTGCGAAACGGACGATGCGCGAGCTCAAATACGATTTGGAGCGAGAAGCGGAATTTTCGGAAATCGAGAACTTCAAGAGTGATTTTTCGAAGAAATCCCTGGACGATTTCGCCAAAACCCTCGAGGAACCGATAGATATCGAGAATGAAATTCGGGTGGAAGACAAGGCCGGCTCCTAAACGAATTCTCTATGTCCGCCGAGGAAGAAACAGCGCAAGAAACGGACGGCCTTGATCGTAGCGAACAAAGCTTCGTTTCCCACCTGAGAGAACTGCGCAAGCGTATTATGGCTGCGCTTCTGTGCGTGTTGCTCGTGCTGTTGGTGCTCATGCCGTTTGCCAACGATTTGTACCTCTGGCTGGCGGAACCATTGTTGCACCACATGGCGGAAACGGGGGCGACGATGATTGCGACGGAAGTCGCTTCACCATTCCTGGCTCCTTTCAAATTGACCCTGTTTGTCGCGATTTTTATTTCCGCGCCCTACATTTTTTATCAAGCCTGGGCGTTCGTTGCGCCGGGCCTTTATCGTAATGAACAACAGCTTGCGCTTCCGGTTCTCGTTTCGACCACGCTATTGTTCTATCTCGGCATTGCCTTTGCCTACTACGTCGTTTTTCCGCTGATGTTCGGTTTCTTCACGGCGATCGCGCCAGAGGGCGTCACGGTAATGACCGATATCAGCCGGTATCTGGATTTCGTCTTGAAACTATTCTTTGCGTTCGGTGCGGCCTTCGAAGTGCCCGTCGCCACTTATCTGGCCGTAAGGACCGGCATTACGACCCGCGAAGCCTTAGCGGCTAAACGGCCCTACATTATCGTCGCATCGTTCGTGCTCGGAATGCTGCTGACACCGCCCGACATAATCTCCCAAATATTGTTAGCGGTTCCGGTGTGGCTGCTGTTTGAAGTGGGTCTCGCGCTATGCAAGCTGTATATCAAGGAAGAAGAGGACGAAGACGAGCCGAAAGAGATGGGCGATCAGAGCTCGGGGACTGCGTAGTCGGGGGCCCGCACAGTGCCGCTAGTCCAGCCGTTTCACGCCTTCGTCACCGCCGACGAGGACGATGTCGGCGCCGCGCCGCGCGAACAGACCATTGGTAACTACGCCCGGGACCTGGTTAATCGTCTCTTCTAAGGCGACGGGTTCTCGGATTTCAAGGTCGTAGACATCGATGATCTGATTGCCGTTGTCGGTGGTAAATCCGTGTCGAAGTTCCGGTCGGCCGCCCAATTTGACCATTTCTCTCGCCACAAAACTCCGCGCCATGGGTATTACTTCGATCGGTAGGGGAAACCGCCCCAGGCGGTCGACGACTTTCGAGTCGTCGACGATACAGATAAATAACGTACTAGCTTGCGCAACGATTTTCTCGCGCGTCAACGCACCACCGCCGCCCTTAATCAGGTGCCGGTGATGGGTGGCTTCGTCCGCGCCGTCGACGTAAACGGCGAGGTCTCCGACACCGTTGAGATCGAGCACGCTGATCCCGTTTGCTTTCAGCCGGGCGGCCGAGGCTTCGGAACTGGCAACCGCGCCTTCGATCTGATGTTTGTGTTGAGTCAGCAGATCGATGAAGTAATCGGCCGTGCTTCCGGTACCGACACCTATGTAACCTTCGAGTTCAATGAGTTTGATGGCGGCCTCCGCGGCCGCCTGCTTTTTCGCGTTCTGATCCATACCTCATAACCCTGACTAATCTCGCTGGACAATAGAGGATACCGCCCATAGCGCTAAATGGTATCTTATACGGATGCTCGACGATTACCTAAAGATGATCCTCAAGGCTCCGGTCTATGATATCGCCCGCGAAACGCCGCTGGAGGCCGCTCCGGAGCTGAGCCGGCGTCTTGACAATGCCGTTTGGATAAAGCGGGAGGACATGCAGCCCGTTTTCTCCTACAAGATCCGCGGCGCCTACAATCTAATGGTAAGACTTTCGCAGGCGGAGCGCGAAAAAGGCGTAATTACGGCGTCGGCCGGCAATCACGCACAAGGTGTCGCCATGGCCGCTGCGAAGTTGCAGGTCGGCGCGACGATAGTGATGCCGAAAACTACCCCTGAGATCAAGATTGTTTCCGTCCGGCGGCTGGGCGCGGATATCGTCCTGCACGGGAACACCTACGATGAAGCGAGCGAACACGCGCACGTGATCGCCAAGAAAACCGGTTCGACTTACATTCCGCCCTACGATCACCCGTTGGTAATCGCCGGGCAGGGGACCGTGGGCATGGAAATCCTGCGCCAACATCCGGGCCGTATCGACGCGATATTCGTCCCGGTCGGCGGTGGCGGTTTGATCGCCGGGATTGGTGCCTATGTCAAAGCACTGGAGCCGTCGATCCGGATCATCGGGGTCGAAGCCGAAGAAGCCGCGAGTATGAAGTCGGCGCTTGCGGCCGGCAAACGAGTGACGCTCGAACGCGTCGGCATATTCGCTGACGGTGCTGCTGTTCGGCAGGTCGGAGAGGAAACGTTCCGAGTCGCGGAGCGTTGCGTCGACGAAATACTTACCGTGAATATCGATGAAATCTGTGCCGCCGTTAAGGATATTTTCGAAGATACTCGCGCGATCGCCGAACCGGCGGGGGCGCTCGCGCTTGCCGGCCTGAAACAATGGGTGAAACGGGAGTCCGCCTCCGGACTCGACGTGGTCGCCATCTTCAGTGGCGCTAATGTGAACTTCGACCGGTTGCGACACATCGCGGAGCTTGCGGCGCTCGGCGAGCACCGTGAGGCCCTGATCGCAACCACCATTCCGGAACGGCCGGGCAGCTTTCGACACTTCTGCCACGCGCTGGGAGCGCGCGCAATTACTGAATTCAATTATCGATATTCCGATCACGACAACGCAGTGGTCTTCGCGGGCATCCGACTACGGCACGGTGACGTCGAAAAAGCAGCCTTGATGGAGAATCTGGAGGAAAAAGGTTTCAAGGTCATCGACATTTCGGCGAACGAGCTGGCTAAGATGCATGTCCGTTACATGGTTGGAGGGCACGCCGGCGGGATATCGAACGAGCGGCTGCTGCGGTTCGAATTTCCGGAACGGCCGGGCGCGTTATTGCATTTCTTGACCCAGATCGGCGGGCGCTGGAATATCAGCTTGTTCCATTATCGCAATCACGGCGCCGCCTACGGGCGCGTCTTGATGGGGATCCAGATCCCGCCGGCCGATCGTGCGGAATTCCAAGCGTTTCTGGCCGATCTGAACATGGAATACGTGGAAGAACACGATAATCCCGCTTACGAGTTATTCCTGAGCTAGTCTTAGGGAACCTCTGATCAATTCATGGAATGTCGCCTTGCGCCCAAAATCGTCCAGGTCCGCGTTGCGGCGCTATCGTCTCCGCGCCGCGCCTTGACCTGAGCAGTTTCGGGCCGCAACTCGACTGTCTCAGAATGAATCAGAGATTCTTTAGATGAAACCGACTGAACTCAACGCCGAACCGGTGGCCGAGCTCGTGCGGACAATGCGATATCTCGATGCCGCGGGTTTGAATACCGGGAGTGCAGGGAACGCAAGCTGCCGCGCCGGCCCGGAAAATTACTGGATCACTCCTACCGGCGTTTTGCCGGGCGCGTTGACGATCGAATCGTGCGTCGCGATGTCGCTTCGCAACCCCGAGCCGGAGCCGACCTCGCGGCCGTCGTCGGAATGGCGGATGCATCAGGGCATCTACCGCGCCCGGCCGGAAATCCGTGCGATCGTCCATACCCACTCGAGCTACGCGACGGCGCTCGCGTGTACGGGAAAGTCCCTGCCCGCGTTCCACTATATGGTCGCGATAGCGGGTGGTGATTCGATCCCCTGCGCGCCCTATGCTACGTTCGGAACGCAGGAGCTATCGGACCACGCGGTGTCCGCGCTCAACGGGCGACGAGCTTGTTTGCTCGCAAATCACGGCGCGTTAGCTCTGGGTGCGACGCCGACCGCCGCCGTAAGGTTGGCGATCGAGGTCGAAGAATTGGCAAAGCAGTATTGCATCGCTAAGCAGCAAGGCGACCCAGTGATCCTGGATGAACAACAAATGCGAGAAGTGCTGAAGAAATTCGAAACCTATGGCCAATAAAATGAGCAGTGTCGGGCCGCTTGAAGAATTCCAGGGAAGGCCGAGCTTCTATTTGGCGTTTGCCGTGCTCGACCTCGAAACGACAAGGAATTTCTATGTCGATGTACTCGGCTGTCGGATAGGCCGGAGTACTGAATCTTGGATGGACCTCAATTTCTTTGGTTATCAGATCACCGCGCACCTGGTTCCGGATCGCGGCCCCGAGGTAATGAATACTATCGAAGGCCACGATATCCCGGTTCCCCATTTCGGCCTCACCATGGATTGGGAGGACTGGCATCGCGCGGTCGACCACATGACCTATATCGGCGTAAATTTCCGGGTGGAACCGCACGTGCGCTTCAAGGGTCAGGCGGGCGAGCAGGCGACGTTTTTTGTCGAGGACCCGAGCGGTAACTGTCTGGAGTTCAAGGCCTTCAAAGAGCCAAGCGACGTCTTCGGCACCTGACCCGCCATAAGAACCGGCGGGGCGCCGGCGTCCGGCCCAAAACGGGTCGAGTTAAAAAAATAGCTTCTTAAGCATCGCGCCGGGGTCCGTTGCGCGCATGAAAGCCTCGCCCACCAGGAACGCATCGACGCCGGCGGCGCGAAGTTTTTCGATGTCGTCTGGGGTACGGATACCCGACTCGGTGACGACCAGCCGGTCGCCGGGAATATCACGCATGAGGTCGATCGTCGTTTGGATATCGGTGACAAAGCGTCGTAGGTCGCGGTTGTTAACGCCGATCAAGGGTGTCCGCAACCGCAGCGCGCGTTCCAGCTCCGTACCATCGTGGACTTCGATCAGCGTGTCCATGCCTAGCCCGATGCTTACCTCGGCCAGTTCCAGCATCGCTCCGTCGTCGAGGCAGGCCGCGATCAGCAAGACGCAGTCGGCGCCCAGCGCCCGAGCCTCATAGATCTGGTAGGGATCTATCACGAAATCTTTGCGCAGTACCGGCAACTCGCAGGCGGATCGGGCGGCCACTAGATGGTCGTCGCCGCCCCTAAAGTATTTTTCGTCGGTGAGAACGGACAGGCACGCAGCGCCGCCGGCCGCATAACTCCGGGCAATGAGCTCGGGCTCATAGCTATCACGGATCAGTCCTTTGCTCGGCGACGCCCTTTTGCATTCTGCGATAACGGCAGGATCGCCCGCAGCAATGCGACGTCGAATCGAACCAACGAAGTCGCGCGACTCGGGCGCGCGTTTTGCGCGACGTTCGAGTTCCGCGAGCGGCGTTTTGCGCGAGCGCGCGGAGACTTCATTGTGCTTGTGTTTGACGATTTCGCCGAGTATGTCCGGCGAGGAACGGGAACTGACGGATTCGCGGTCGTTCATCGGTTCTAGCGACCGCAGCGTTGTGTAAAATCGATGAAACGCTCAAATCGCGTGCCGGCCGCACCACTAGCCAGCAGGTGGCGGGCCCGTTCAATCCCATCGGCGAGTGTGTCCTCGAGCCCACACAGGTAAATGGCCGCGCCGGCATTCAACGCTACGATATCGCGCGCCGGTCCCGGTTCTCCGCGGAATACGCAATCAATCATAGCTAGACTCTGGCCGGCATCGCGGACGCTTACCGAGGATATCGGCTGCTGTTCGAACCCATATTCCGCCGGGTCGATCTCGAACCAATGGATGGCCCCGTCACGAAGCTCGGCGACAGTAGTTTTCGAGCCGATACTGATCTCGTCCAGACCGTCGTCCGCATGGACAACGAAAGCGCGCTCGGAGCCGAGGCGAGCGAGCACTTCGATCAGCTTGGTCTGCCATTCGCGGTTGAATACCCCGACGAGTTGCAGCGGAGCTCCGGCCGGGTTGGTGAGTGGGCCGAGGACGTTGAATAGCGTCCTGATCGCGAGTTCACGGCGAGGACCAGCGGCGTGGCGAGTCGCACCGTGATGAGCCGGCGCGAACATGAAGCCTACCCCGGTTTCCTCGATGGAGCGCGCGACCTCGGCGGGCTCCAAATCGATTCGCGCGCCCGCCTGCTCGAGCACGTCCGCCGACCCGCTAGAGCTCGAAACCGAGCGATTGCCATGTTTGGCGACGTAGCCTCCGGCAGCCGCAACGACAAAAGCGGTCGCCGTCGAAATGTTGAACGTGTTTGTAGCATCTCCGCCGGTGCCGCACGTATCGATCAGCGGTGCCGCGGAAATCGAAACAGGGGTCGCCAGCTCCCGCATCACGGTCGCTGCAGCGGTAACCTCATCGATCGTCTCACCCTTCATGTGCAGCGCAACCAACAGGCCGGCTATTTGAGCTGCCGTCGGCTCGCCTGACATGATTGCGCGCACGACTACGAGCATGTCGTCGAAGTCGACGTCTTTGCCGGCGACGGCGTGCGCGATTGCTGCTCGAATATCCATCGGACGCACTTCGCCTAGTGCGTGCCCGCCGCCAACGAAAAAAAGTTCGCGAGCAAATCGTGACCGCCTTCGGTCAGTATCGACTCGGGGTGGAACTGAACGCCGTATAAGGGCAGCGTATCGTGCCTCAGGCCCATGATTTCCTCGACTTCGCCCTCGCTTGTTTCAGTCCAGGCAGTGATCTGCAAACAGGATGGCAGGCTTTCGCGGTCGACGACGAGAGAATGATATCGGGTCGCGACGAACGGCATATCGAGTCCGGCAAAAACATCACAGTCGTGGTGGTAAATATTCGAGGTTTTCCCATGCATGACGTGCCCGGCATGGACAATGCGGCCCCCTACGGCTTGCGCGATGCTTTGGTGCCCCAGGCAAACACCGAGGATGGGGATCTGTGGGGCGAGTTGGCTGACCACGGCCATCGATATGCCGGCTTCGTTCGGAGTGCAGGGTCCGGGCGAAATGATAATGGCTTCAGGTCGTTGCGTGCGGATGTTTTCTATCGTTATGGCGTCGTTACGAACGACCTCGACGTCCTTCCCGAGTTCACCGCAATATTGCACCAAGTTGTAGGTAAAGGAATCGTAATTGTCGATCATTAGGATCATCGGCGCATACCGATATCGGCAGTGCGGTCGATCGGCGTCGCTTCAAGACCGACAACGGCGTTATCCTCGTGCCCGTTCATACGGACCGGGATCTATTGATTTCAGCCCGCATAGCGGCGATCGTTTCGGCATAATTGTCGCTTCCGAAGATCGCTGAACCGGCGACGAAGGTATCTGCGCCGGCGGCCGCTATTTCGCCGATGTTCTCGATTTTGACGCCGCCGTCGATCTCCAGACGGATCGGTCGGTTGCCGCCGTCGATGCGCGCCCTGGCGAGCCGCAATTTGTCCAGCGCTCCCGAAATGAAAGACTGCCCGCCGAAGCCCGGGTTGACGGACATGATCAGGATCATGTCGATCTTGTCCAGAATGTAGTCGAGGTAGTCCAGCGATGTCGCGGGATTGAAGACCAGGCCGCACTTACAACCGGCAGCGGTTATCAACTGTAGGGTGCGATCGATATGCTCGCTCGCTTCAGGGTGGAACGTGATATAGGTGGCGCCGGCGTCGGCAAAATCGCCTACCAGCCGGTCGACCGGTTTGACCATTAAGTGGACGTCGATGTCTACCGTAACGCCGTGTCGCCGGAGCGCGGCACAGACGAGAGGACCGACCGTCAGGTTCGGCACGTAGTGGTTATCCATCACATCGAAATGGATGAAACTCGCGCCCGCGTTTACGACAGAGTCCACTTCGGCACCGAGCTGAGCGAAGTCTGCCGACAGAATGGATGGTGCGATGACGTCATTTTGTTTCATGCGAAGTGGGCGCCGGTGCAGGGTCTTGTGCGAAGGGCGGCAACTGTACCGCATCACTACTCGATCTGCACGCGGGTCGGCTGCTTCCAGACCGATTCTGTCGATCGGCTGCGCCTACGCCGCGCGGTTTCCCGGTGTAGCCGATCGCGACCCAGCGTCCGTACCCGCGGTATGAAGCGACGACAAGCTACGGGGTTCGGCTGCGCTGCCGCTATAGGTATTGATGAAACGTATCTTCGGCACTCGTTCTTCCGTCGCGGCGCTCACCGTGTCGCTCGCGCTCGCCGTTCCCACTGCCGGTGGCGCGACGTCGGCCGCACCCGAAACGCAGGCCACTTCCGAAACGCAGGCGGTACCTGGAGCGCAGGCGGCGGCGGAGGGTGCGGATCCCCGCGAGGCGGTGCTCGCAGAACGACTTGAGTTTGCTCTGTTGGGCGGCGAAATACTCTGGATCGAGGCCGCCGGAGAGAAATTTCTCGCTATCTTGCGGGCGGCGACAGGCGCAGCCACGCAAGGCGGCATCGTTATCAACGCCCCGATCGGGGCGATCGTCGACGGCCTTCCCCTACACCAGACCTTGGCTCGCACCGCCGCGGCCGCCGGCTGGTTCGTGCTTTCGATTCAGCAACCCATACCCGAGTCCCGTACCATTGCGCTCCACGATGGCGAACTCACGGCACGAGCGGGCTTGAGGTTGGACGCCGGAATCGACTATCTGGCGAATCAGGGGATCGCAAACGTAGTTATCATAGGCGACGCGGCTGGTGCGGCGATCGCCATTCGTCACTTCGCCGGGAAGGTCCCGCCGACCGTTACCGGCTTCGTCGGACTCGGCGCATGGGACGCGCCGTTAGACGAGGTGGATATTCCGGTGTTGGGCGTCGCGGGTACCCGGGATGCGCGAGCGGTGTCGCTACAATCGTTGCGGATGGCAAGGCTCGGCGCGCGGGTAACACCGGTCGAAGTGCTCGAAGTCGATGGCGCCGGGCCCGCTTTTCTCGGGTACGAAGCGCTCGTCGCAAAGCGGGTTCGCGGATGGCTCAAGCGCATGGCGCCCGGCGCGACCGTCAAACGAACAGGGGCCGCGGTGGCCCGGCCGGTACCGTGACCGCTTCACGCAATATCGGGCTGGGAGCTTCCCGGACTTAGGCGTAGCTGCCGGCGGTCGGCTCGTTTGAGTCGATGTGTCGCCGAACGTGCCGAGCGGCAACTCGCTCGACGAAATCGAGTAAGACCGTGTGTGTTCCGCCGATATCCTCGTTAAGGATCCCGTGACGCTCAGATTCGATCCAGTGGATCTCCTTGTCTTGGGTTTGGAGGAGGTCGTAGGCAATCGTTGCGCTGTGCGGGTCGACGACACGGTCCTCAGCGGACTGGACGATGCATACGGGACAGGTAACCGCGCCTAATTCTTCCTTTAGATGTGCGACCAGCCGCGTTAATTCGTAGAGGCTACGGATGGGCATATTGCGATAGTTAATGTGTGGGTGCTCTGATTCGTTGAGACGAAAAGGCATCAAACCTTCATACTTCGAGACCCAGCGTACGACGCGATTGGCTCCGTGCATCAAGGGGACGAATCTCATATTTCTGTTGCGGAATTTGATTGGTGCGCATATCGAGGCGACCGCCTCTACCCGTTCGGTCCGGCGCGCGGAAAGTAATAAGCCCAGCGCGCCGCCGGTGGAGAAACCCACAACGCAAACACGTTCACACAGACTCCCGATTATTTCCAAACCGTGTTCTACCGAGGCGAACCAATCGTGCCAGCTCCGCTCCCTTAGGTCCCAAGGCGACGTACCGTGGCCCTTGAGCCGCACGCCGAGAACCGTGATTCCGGCGCCGAGCAGTTTGTCCCCTAGGCTCCGTACTTCTGCTGGCGACGCCAGAAAGCCGTGCACAAGCAATACGCCCACCTCCGAACCCTGGTCCGGTTCCAGTAAGAAGGGGCTGGCGTCCGCGGTTGCCGTTTCTCGGCGGTTAATCTCCTGATGAGCGGGTTTGTCAAAGAAATTTCTGTCCCACTCCAACGCGATCAATTCGTCGTCGTAGATCAACTTTGCGTAACCGCGCGGCGTAAGCGAGCCGACTTCGGTTATAGCAGCTTCGAGCGCGGCATCTACTTCCTGGATTGGTTCAACTTCATTGCCGTAGACTTCGATCGGATTCTCCAAACGCACCGAATCGAACTCGTGGTCGGCCGCGAGTTTATCCAGGAAGACAATTTCAGTAGATTTCAGCTCGATCAACTGTGCATTTACTGCGGATTCGAGAAACTGGGTCATTTCCGGCGTTTCGGTCTTCAGCAGTTCACGATAAACCGTCGGGTTGCAGATGCTTCGGTGGAGATGGACGTCGCGGTGTCTTTGCAATTTCTTTATAGCCAGATAAATGACGTGCTTGAATTCTTCCAACGAAAATCCTTCGTTGTCGCTTTCCAGCATTTTCAAGATCGCCTTCGATGCGAGATGGCTCGTGTTTACCGTAATCTCATCGTAGATGTCGCGCATATAACGGTTGCGGAGGCGGCT
This sequence comes from uncultured Enterobacteriaceae bacterium, assembly GCA_964523765.1. Taxonomy (GTDB): domain Bacteria; phylum Pseudomonadota; class Gammaproteobacteria; genus UBA11873. The sequence continues at coordinate 50,852 of CAZFZX010000001.1, read as the reverse complement.
GATACTTGCTCGCAACCCTTTTACAGCGGTACGCCGGACCATCTCCGCGCGTAAGTAGTCGCCGTCGAATATGTCGGATGGGGCGTTCAAGCTGCGCCCCAGATAATCGGCCAGCATTCGTTCCCACCACGCCCAGGATTCCAGCGGACAGATGACGTCGCCGAGCCTGATGTCCATGTCGGTCGTTTTAAAAAAAAGATTGCCTTCGACGATGAGTTCTTCGACCGCCCGCTGGCTGAGGCTCCCATGCAGGAGCTCCGCGCTTCGGCGTAGAATATTGTCACTGATCCGCAGAGGATAAAACGTGATATTTGCCGGCACGATAGTCACAGGTCGTCGCGCGTTTTCAAGCAGCGCCTGCGGAGACGGGAGGTGCAGGGCCTCGGCCCATGACCGAAGCAGTTCCCGATTCCCGCGGCGATGCTCGTCGAGCACCCGCAACTTAATGATTTGCAACCCAATCGCGAGCCGCGCCGCGCCCGTATGATGTTTCCGGCGGGCGCGGCTGGCCCGGGAGTAGATGCTGTATTTGCCCTGCTCGTCCAAAACCTGGCGATCCTTCACCATGCCGCCTTCGGGAAAGATCACAATTTTTCGACCCTTGAGAACATCCCGCGCGAGCATGGGCATAAGGTCGGGGTGGTCGCTGGGTACAGCGCCGAGATCATATAGGACTTGAGTAAACCTATCGCTACCCTTAAAGAATTCGCCAGCCGCGATCGAACGGCAAAAAGAACCGGTTTCTTGGTAGATCAAGTATTGCGGAATAAACGTTTCCATCCGCGCGAAGTGGTTGAACAGAAACACGTCACCTTGTTCGATTTGCCCTAGCTCATGGTGTAGCTTGATACGCACGCCAAGCAGTTTCTTGACGCGATCGAACGCCCGGACGCACCAGTCATAAGTTTGCGGATTTAGATCAAACGTGTCGTCCATACGACGATCTCCGGACGAACCATCGACCACAAAGGTTCATTGGCCGCCTCTGCCTCGCAATGATGCAGCGCTAATCTCATCGCAGTGCTGTGACGTATTACCTATGATTACCGACGTAACGGCTTGTTCGCGGCCGACTAACGGCGTTAAAGTTACGCCGAACGATAACAGTAATTGAAGAATTTGGGTAACGCGATAGCCCCGATCCCAACCCAGACGGCCCCTAAACTCATGCAGAAGATCGTAGTATTGAATCCCAAAGGAGGATCGGGCAAAACGACTATTGCAACGAACGTTGCGGCGTACTACGCGATTGCCGGCAACCGGGTCGCCCTCATGGATTACGATCGCCAGGCGTCCAGCGCTCGCTGGGTGGCCGCGCGGCCGCCGGAGCGGCCGTCGATTGCGCTAGTAAAGGCCTTCGAACGTAACTCCAGAATGACGCGCACTTGGCAACTCCATGCAACGCGGGGCGCGACCAACATTGTTATCGACACGCCCGCGGGCGCTACCCGGGAGGACCTACAAGAGATAACCCGTGATGCGCACGCGGTAGTGATTCCGGTACTGCCCTCCGAAATCGACATCCACGCGGCGTCACGTTGCATCGGCGACTTGCTCTTGTGCGCGAAAATCAAACCGCGGGATGGGCGCATCGGTGTGGTCGCGAATCGCGTCAAAAAGAATACTCGTGTATATCAAGCATTATTGCGTTTTCTAAAAGCTCTCGAAATTCCGTTCATAACAAGTTTGCGCGACGCGCAGGCCTACGTGCACGCCGCGGGATTGGGGCAGGGGATATTCGAATTGCCCCGGCATCGTGCAAAAGTGGATCTGGAATCCTGGGAGCCTTTGCTGGCCTGGCTCACCGGCGACAATGAGGTAACGAACGCGCGACCGGCGGTCGGTCGAAGCCCGGAATTACGAAAACACATCGAAACGGGTATTCGATAGTCGATTACTGGCGCTTCGGTCATGCAGAGAGGTATCGTCGCGCAAACGGGTTTTTACTCATTGTCGCGATGGAATTGCCCACGAGTCGGCGGGGTGCGCGCTATCGTGTCTACGTTTCTTCATGGGTTTCGAGTTTTTCTGACTGTCGCCGAAGTGCCCATTGAATATGTTCCGCGACCAAGGGCGTCGCGGCGACTGAAGCTTTTCCCAAGGTATTGCGAACAGTCGTCGACGCGGGCGCATTGCCGAGCGATATAGCGAGATTACGCTGCCATTGCCGATAGGTGATCCGCCGGATAGCCGATCCTTCCGTACGTTTGCGAAACTCCGCTTCGGTCCACGCAAATAGATCGAGGAGCGCACTCGAGTCGAGCCCGGATCGCGGCGCGAAATCCGTCTCGGAGCTTATCTTGGCGAAGCGATTCCAAGGGCAAACGATCTGACAGTCGTCACAGCCGAAAATTCGATTCCCGATAAGCGGCCGGTATTCAACCGGTATGGCACCACGGTATTCGATCGTTAGATACGAAATACAGCGTCGTGCATCCACTTCATAGGGAGCGACAATGGCCTGCGTCGGGCAGATGTCCAGGCACGCGGTACAGCTACCACAATGGTTACCGTCGAACGCGCGGTCGGGCGGTAAGGGCAGATCGGTATAGATTTCACTGAGGAAAAACCACGACCCGTCATTTCGGCTGATAAGATTGCCGTGTTTCCCGATCCAGCCGAGACCGGCCTCGCGCGCAAGACCGCGTTCCAATACCGGCGCGCTGTCGGAAAACACGCGGTAGCCGAAAGCACCGATATCGGCACTGATTTTCTGCGCCAGCTTCTGTAGCCGTGCCCGCATCAACTTATGATAATCGCGTCCCAACGCGTAGCGCGATATATAAGCAGTACATGGATCTTGGAGGATTTTCTCGGCCTCGGCGACGGTATCAGTAAGGTAATTCATTCTCGCGGAGATTACCGATACCGTCCCCGGTATCAGTTCGCCCGGCCGGGAGCGTTTGGTCCCATGCTTAATCATGTACGCCATTTCGCCGTGTCGCCCCCGTGACAACCATCGCTGTAGACGCCGCCCGTCCTCCTCCAATTCGATACCGGCGATCCCGACCCGCTGAAAACCCAGCTCGCGCCCCCAGCAGCGAATTTTCGCGACTAATTCTTCGGGTCGATGTAGTTCGGGGTGATGCTGCCGAGTTTCACTCATGGGGCGCCGAAACCACGGGTTCGGGCGCGAGATTCGTCCGGTTCATTATGGTCTGCCACAAACCTGCGAATGCCCTGCCGCCGGCTCCCTTGCCGGCGAAAACTCCCACCGGGGCGCGGTGCACGCCCATTTGTTCGATCTGGCTCAAGTAAGGGATATAGGTTTGCAGCAACTCCGGATGTTGTGCCGCGAATTCGACGATAAGCGTCTTATGTAGACGCCTTCTTTTGTCGACCATCGAGAAAAACGGCATTAGACGTTCGGTATTGTGCCCCTCGGATACAAAGAATTCCCGCAATTGGCCATATGCGCGCAGCGACAATTGTGTCGGTATCAAGGGGATCAACAGCCAATCCGCCATGTGGATGACGTTTTCGGAGACCAACGAGATCGAAGGCGCACAGTCCAGCATAGCGATGTCATAATCATCCTTGACGCCGCCTAGGAGCTTGTCCAAACGATCCTCGGGGGCTTTAGTGCCTGCGAGTTTCAGATCGAGGTTGCGTAACGAGAAATCCGAGGGTATCAAGTCGAGGTTATGGTAGTCAGTCGCCCGGATAGCTTTCGGCAGGTTACGCTTGCGCCGAATCAGGCGTTCGCCGCCGCCCTTCAGATGAGGTCGAACCCGAAAGTAAAAAGTGGCGGCGCCTTGAGCATCGAGGTCCCAAACCAGCGTCCTGAACCCGCTTTGCCCGGAGAGATAGGAGAGATTTACCGCCGCCGCAGTCTTGCCTACGCCCCCTTTAATGTTATACGTCGCGAATATCTTCATCGAGTTCGAAACTCGAACAGTTTTCGGTAAGTTTCCGTGACCTTTTTACTCGCGAAACGGTCTAGGTTCTTGCGGATTGTGCGCAGCATTCGGCGTTCCCTAGCAGCATAGTCTTCGAGCACTCCGTCCAGCAATTTTTCGAACCGCTCCGCATCACGGACGCGTTGGAGAATGTGGCTCTGGCGCCGGAGCAGAAATCGCTGCTGTACCGAATTATCGCAGACTGCGCCGAGTATATCTTGGAGGTGCTTCAGTTCGCCCACCGCATTGGTCAGCGGCGTTTTCGGATAAATTGGCGCGAAAGCTTCGACCTGGTAACGCAGTTTCTTGCAGTCCTTTCTCAACGTATGCAGCTCGTCGATCTCGTGCGTTATATCCGGAGAGCAAATCTGCTTCCGGATCCGCTTATAGGTTTTCCAAATGGAAGCACCAGACGATTTCATTATCCCTCTATTCGCAGCGGCCGGAGCGATGGTCGGCGCGCTCAAGAAACGAGACCAGTCTCGCTTGAACTTCGCGTACCGATCGCTGTTCAGTGCTTTAACGAGTCTGTCTTGTTCTAGTCGGCGTTCGGTAGCGACAAATTCGCATATTTGCTGCAGTGGGGTACGGTTCGCCGGGGAGGCGGAATGGACTATTTCCGGAAAGTGGTCGAGATAGACATCGAGATCACGACGAGTTCCTGTTAGGCGATTCAGCCAACGTAGGTTTGGTTTCAAAAGTGGACCGATCTCCGCGGCAAAAACCGCGCCAAACGCACCGAAAATTGACCGGATCCGTCGTAGCGCAATGCGAAAGTCGTGCAGAAACTCGATATCAAGGTCGGCTTCGATCCCCTGTTCTCTGGTCACCATCACACGGAAGTTGTCGGTCAGGATCGCGGTGACGCCATCGGCTATCGATATATTGCGCGAAAGCCGCGATTTTTGAACGGCCAGCGGTTCAGGTAATAACGCAAAGGCGCGGTCCGGCCCCGCTACTATGCCCTCGGTCGGCAAAACATAATCCGGCAGTTTCGCGCGCAAAATGTGCACCGCTTTACGGGACTCCTTGAAGTAACCGCGAAAGGCCACGATCCGTACCGCGACCGGTGGGCGATGCTCGCCGCTTAAACCCGGATCGAATTGTTCCAGATAAAGCCACGCAATCGTTTTGCCGTGCTCATTTCGAACGCGCATCAGCTCATACCGAACGGGTCGATTGTCGGCGACGATCAGTGCCGTCGAGTTAGCGTCACCGTTCAGCCTTCGCCGCAGGTCGAAATCGACGACTTCGACTGTGGAAGCGGGCATCGTTCGTTGCCGGACCGGGCCCGCGAGCAGCTTCTCTGCGCAACGTAGCGCCAGCACGACCTCCCCGTTCTCGACATCGCATTCGAATACCTGGTTTTGATGCAGTAGGTGTCGATCCGGCGTATCCAGATAGTACCGGTTGCCGGTTAGGGCGATTTCAGTCCGCGCATCGAGCGAAGAGCGGGCCATTGCGCAGGCGTCACCTAACTGGAGAGATTCGTCGAGCAATAAATGAGCAATCTGACGCAAGGGCCGGTCCCAACGTTCTTCGGCAGGTAAGTAGTCTAGCTACTATGCGCTCGCGATGCAGTACCGGAGCGCACCGATTATTTGAGCTGGATCAGGAGGTTGCAATTAATCTCTGGCCTGTTTAGCGGCCTCCGCGACGGGTTGCGACTGAGAATGCGGCAAAAATCGTCTGCCATTTTCCGACGGTGCCGGTCCCGCTCGCGATTGGCACGACCCATCCTTGGTTATCTCTCGAACTGAGGCGCTAGCTTTCGACCTGAGAAAGACGCGCTGCGCGGGCCTCAGGCACAAAATCTCCGCGCGGCCCGATCAATCGCGCAGGCGGCCTGACGACCGGCCCGAAAAGTGGGCGGATTTTCAGAGGAATCGTGGGCGTGAACCATCGTTGGGGATTTGTTGTGATGCGTGCGGACCGAACGATATACTCCGAACTGATTCATTTGGCTTTAGCCGTTAACTCACCGTCGCACAATGTTCGACATAGTCAGTACTTGGTATCGGCGCTATTTATCGCACCCGCAGGCGGTGTTGCTTGTCTTGCTGCTGCTTCTAAGTGCCGGAGTGGTGGTGTTTTTCGGCCATATGCTGGCGCCTGCGCTTGCCGCAGTCATCATCGCGTATTTACTCGAAGGGACGGTGAATGAACTGCAACGGCGCAGAATTCCACGCCTGCTTGCCGTTGCGATTGTTTTCACCGCGTTTCTCGCAGTGCTGATATTTTTGCTGCTAGGGTTGATGCCCATCCTTTCTCGGCAGCTTACCAACTTCGTTCAGGAATTGCCGCGAATGATCAACGAGGGCAGAGCTTTGCTGCTGCGGCTGCCGGAAATCTATCCGAATATCATTACCGCCGCCCAGATCGATAACGTGATCGGCGCGATCCGCTCGGGGATCAGCGGACTGGGCCAGAGCTTTCTATCGGTATCGCTCGCGTCGATACCGGCGCTCATAACGGTGTTCATCTATCTGATCCTGGGCCCGGTCCTGGTTTTCTTTTTCCTCAAAGACAAAGACCAGCTGGTCGCCTGGATCACCGGGTTTCTACCACGGGAGCGCGGCGTTCTCGAACGGGTATGGGCGGAGATGGACGACCAGATCGGCAACTACGTACGCGGGAAGGTCTATGAGATCTTCATCGTCGGCAGCGTCACCTATGCGGCGTTTTCGTTTCTCGGTTTATCCTATGCGCCGCTGCTCGGGGTGCTCGTCGGATTGTCCGTGATCGTCCCGTACCTAGGGGCCGCCGTCGTTACCCTGCCGGTCGCCGTCGCCGGGTATATACAGTTGGGTTGGGGAAACGATTTTGTCTGGATCATAGTGACCTACGGTATCGTCCAGGCATTGGATGGTAATCTGTTGGTGCCGTTGCTTTTTTCCGATGTCGTCAATCTCCACCCGGTCGCAATCATCGTCGCGGTACTGGTCTTCGGAGGTCTGTGGGGGTTCTGGGGTGTGTTTTTCGCAATACCGCTCGCGACGCTGGTGAAGTCTCTGTTGAACGCCTGGCCGCGCACAAGCGACGTGCATACTCAGCCGCTGCCGAGCCCCGAATGAACTTCGTCATAGTCGGCGAGGTCGTGTGCTTTATAGATTATTCGTCGCGTAATCCGCGAGACGCGACCGCTCTCCCCGCGTTAGAGTCACATGCCCGCTGTGTTCCCAGCCGCGAAAGCGGTCCACCACGTAGGTTAAGCCCGACGTTGTCTCGCTGAGATACGGCGTGTCAATCTGGGCGATATTGCCGAGACACACAATTTTCGATCCCGATCCGGCTCGCGTAATCAAAGTACGCATCTGCTTGGCCGTTAGATTTTGAGCTTCGTCGATAATGATATAGCGGTTGAGGAATGTTCGGCCGCGCATGAAACTCAAAGATCGGATCTTGATCCGGTTCTGCAGAAAATCTGAGGTTGCCGCCCTTCCCCATTCGCCACCCTCCGCGGTGTCGGCCAATACTTCCAAGTTGTCTAGCAAAGCACCCATCCACGGAGTCATTTTCTCCTCTTCGGTGCCCGGCAAATATCCGATATCTTCCCCGACCGAAATCGTCTCGCGGGTCATGACGATTTCGCAATAGTGTTTGCTTTCTATCGATTGTGCGAGGCCCGCGGCTAATGCCAACAATGTTTTGCCGGTGCCCGCAACGCCGCTCAAGGAGACGAATTCCACCTCCGGATCCATCAGCAAATTGAGCGCGAAATTTTGCTCCAGGTTTCTTGCCGTTATACCCCAAACGGCGTGGCTATCATGCCTGAAATCAGTCGCTTGCTCGAAAACCTGTTTCTCATCCGGTCGCTTCTTGACGATGAGCTCCAGGTCGTTTGTCGTACTATACAGGCACTCATTGGGGAACCTGTCGCCATTTTGCTCCCCGTCTACGGTGTAGAAAGTCCTTTCTCCTTCCTTCCAGCAGCCGGCATCGAATCGCTCCCGGGTCAACGAATCAGAATCGAACTCGCGCGTTCCCGTATACAACAAGTCGACGTCGTCCAGCACTTTGTCGTTGTAATAGTCTTCTGCAGGGATTCCGGTAATGCGCGCTTTGATACGCAAGTTAATATCCTTGGAGACCAGCGTCACGGCCGCATCGTTGCGGCTACCGGTTAACCCGAGCGCGGTGGAAAGAATACTGTTATCCGGCGTATTCCCGGGCAAAGCGTCCGGCAGTCGCGAGGGATCGAATACCGATGTTTGTAGATACAGGCGCCCGCCGGGCGCCTGATCGGAGCTTCCATCGTTGACGGCGGGTAACTCTAAACCGGCCTCGATTGCGTTACGGTCGCCTGTGTCAATCAATTCGTCTAGGAGTCGGCTTACCTGGCGGGCGTTGCGCGCGAATTCTGATGTGCCACTCTTCGCCGCGTCCAACTCTTCAAGTACCATCATCGGAATGAAGATGTCGTGTTCTTTGAAGCGAAAGATGGCTGACGGATCGTGGATTAACACGTTAGTGTCCAGCACGAAGATACGCTTGTGCGGGGTCAATATCGAAAATCTCAGCGACGAGGTGTCCGGGGCCGGCGGGCCCGACTATTTGACCGGTTCCATTATCGAATCGAGGTTCAACTGGTCACAAAATTCCATGAATTCTCCGCGCAGCGCGGCAATCGAAATATCGGTCGGTACACTGATAGTCATGTGTAGTGAGAACATGGGTGTTCCGGTATGCGCCGCTGTGTAGGTTCCGGAGTACAAGTCTTCGATATTGATATCCCGTTGAGAAAAAAATTGTGCAATTTCGTGAACGATCCCGACGTGATCGACCGCGACGACCTCCACCGCATACGGCATCAAACTGCTTTCGCGTTTGCGCGATGCGGTACGTTGGGCGACCGTGGCAATTTCCAGCTGCTCTTCTAAGCGCGGTAACAGATTTTCGATCTTCGCGATCGCATCCCACGTTCCGGACAACAACATCATCATCGCGAACCGATCTCCGAGAACGGTCATGCGACTGTCAACCACACTACAGCCGCAATCACGGACCGCTTTGATGAAAGGTTCGATAAGTCCCGGGCGATTGGTTCCGACGGCGGAAATAGCAACGTAGTTCTGCATTACTTGGCGGATCAGGTAATCCCCTATGAGTGGAACTCATTGTGCATGCTTATCAGGCCGATCCGCAAGCATGGTAGGCTGGTAGCGGAAGCAAAATCGGGGAACCGGCCCGGAGATTCTAGGAGGACCGCAGACGCTCGGCCCCTCCATCTTTGGCTTCCGCCACATTCGCGCGTCCGATACATCTCGACGACCGGCAGCTTGTATCGGGCGCTCCGGGTCCGGGGTCCTAGTGGCGGCGATGCCGAAGCTGAACGAGCCGGCGCGGCGGGAGGGGGCCGGCTCGGGACAAAGTTTCACCGGCCTTACCGCCAAGAACCCAGGATAGTCCTCACGCTTCAAAAGGTAGGCCAAAGTGCCATTAGAATGACAAGAAATATCCGGCCCGGGGCCCTTTTGACATCTTGTCATAGCTGACGCGGAAAGCTACCATATTCTGTTGTTTTGGAGAGTTGTTCCGATGCCATCTTTTTCCGGCAGCATGGTCGCAGTGATTACCCCGATGCGCGGCGGGATCTCGCCGGATGCGTCTATCGATTGGAGCCGTTTTGAGCGTCTTCTGGACTTTCACGTTGCCAACGGGACGGACGCAATCGTCGCCGTTGGCACGACCGGCGAATCGGCAACGCTCAGTGCAGAAGAACATTGCGAGGCGATCCGCCGAGTCGTGGCTCATATCGATGGCCGGATCCCGGTTATCGCGGGTACGGGGGCGAATTCGACGACCGAAGCGATTCACCTCACCGAACGCGCGCGTCACGCGGGCGCCGACGCATGTCTGCTGGTAACGCCTTATTACAATAAGCCGACTCAGGAAGGCCTTTATCAGCATCATAAAGTTATCGCAGAGGCTGTCGATATTCCACAGATCCTCTACAACGTGCCGGGCCGAACGGCTTGCGATATGTTGCCCGACACGATCGCCCGTCTGGCGCAAATAGGTAACATTATCGGCGTTAAGGAAGCAACTGGGGAGGTCGATCGAGTCGCTCAGCTGCGCGCTGGGTGCGGAGACGATTTCGTGCTATTGAGCGGTGACGACGCGACCGGGCGTGAGTTCATGATGGCCGGCGGTGACGGCGTGATATCTGTGACCGCAAATGTCGCGCCCGAGACCATGCGTGAATTATGCCGCGCGGCCCTCGGCGGCGACGGTAAGCTCGCACAGGAAATCGACGCCCACGTTGCGCCGCTGCACCGGGAACTTTTTTGCGAATCCAACCCCATACCTGTTAAGTGGGGCGTTCACGCTATGGGTCTGGCCGACATCGGTATCAGGTTACCGATGACTTGGTTATCCTCTGCCGGACAGCACCGGGTAAGCAAGGCGCTGACCCACGCCGGCATCGAACACGATCCGGGAGGTTAATGCTAGATAATGGGCGTGTTTAGTCACCTATTCAGAGGTCACGTAGGTATGTTGAAGACCTGTCTCGCGAGTCTGCTATCGTTGGTGGTATTGGCCGGCTGCGCCAAAATCATGCCGAAATTCGATCAAGTCTTGCCCGATAAGCGGACGGAATATAAGAAAAGCAAAAGTCTGCCTGATCTCGAGGTCCCTCCCGATCTGACGGTCGAAGCGATTCAAGATCGCCTCGCAATTCCGTCAGGGGGAGAAACTGCAACGTATTCGACGTTCCAGGAACGGGCCGCGGAGCGCAAGCGTGAACAGGAGTTGGAACGTTCGGGTTCAAGCGCCATCAAGCTGCTGGAAAATGAACACATCTTGGCGGTAGAGGGCGTAACCGTGCAGATCTGGCCGCGCCTCCGAGAGTTTTGGGAGCGCCTGGGCTACGACCTGGAGTTGGACGATGAAGAACTCGGGGTGATCGAAACCGCGTGGAATGAAAATCAAGATGAGTTGGTACGGGATAAGTTCAAGATCTTCGCCGAACCGGGGCAGGAACCGGGAACTACGCTGCTGTATGTATCTCATCGCGGCGAAGAACTCGTTTCGCAGGGCGACAAACTGGTGTGGCAGACGCGCCCGCGCGACGCCGGGCTCGAGAGGAAGGTCGTCGAACGTATCCAGGAGCAACTCGGCGGCATAGCAGAAAGCGGAATCGCTAAGAGCGAATCAGGAACTCCTGAGCCCGGAGTAAGAGAGCAGGCGGACGCTGGTCCGCAACGTGCTGAGCTGGTTAGCGCCGGCGGCGGTAAGGTGTACTTGACGGTAGCGGAAGAATTTGTTGCCGCGTGGAAGAGTACGGCCTCCGCCCTCAACCGCGCCGGCATCGAGGTCGAGCAGGAGGATCGCGACCGGGGGTTGTATTTTGTCCGTTTGTCCAACGCCGGGGCCAAGCAAAAGAAAGGTGTTTGGTCGAAGCTCAAATTTTGGGGTGGAGACAATACTCAATTTCAGCTCAGCCTGACCGGGGTTGGCGACAAAACCGAGGTTGTGGTGTTAAACCGCGACGGTAAGTGGGAGACGGGTGACTTAGCCGCGGAACTATTGAGTCGTTTGAATCAGGAACTCAATGCCGAGATACTTTGACGCGTATCGGATCTACCCGGGGATCGGAGCACGGGCACTCAGCGACCGCACAACAAGCCGGACATCATGGGCGATGGACGCGTCCGCTCCGTGTAACCCGGCCGGCTAGGGACGGCCTGTCGTGCGGTTTGCGGTACTTGCGAGCGGCAGCAGCGGGAACGCGACTGTCGTCGAAGCCGAAGGAACCTCCGTGCTCATCGACTGTGGTTTATCGGTGCGGCGCCTGCAGCAACGCGCGGCGGAACTGACGTTCGACCTGTCGCGTCTGGCCGCGATCGTGGTGACCCACGAGCACGGCGATCATATTGGCGGTGTCGGCGCTCTCGCTAGACGATACCGCCTTCCAGTCTACATGACACGGGGGACCCGTTACGGGTCATCGTTCGATAACGAACGTGAGGTCGAGATCCGCGAAGTTTCACCGCACGAGTCGTTTTGCGTGGATGCGCTTACTTTGTTACCGGCTCCGGTTCCCCACGACGCGAAGGAGCCGTGCCAATTCGTCGTTCAATACGACGATGCGCGACTCGGTATTCTTACGGATCTGGGCGACGAAACGCGCCACATTCATCAGCACTTTTCAGATTGCGATGCACTGATTTTGGAATTCAATCACGACCTGGCGCTGCTGTCCGACTGTGAGTACCCGGATTCGGTGAAAACGCGTATCGCTGGACGGCTTGGGCATTTCAATAATCGGCAAGCAGGGGGGCTTTTGGAAAGGCTCTTGTCGAAGCGTTTGCGCTACGTGTTCGCGGCCCATATCAGCAAACGTGCGAACAGTACGAAACTCGTTAACGCGGCGTTGCGGTCCTCACTGAATGGTACGGGCGTCAACTGGGGTCTGGCACCCCAAGACCGTGTTACGGATTGGACGACCCTATAGCGTGTTTCATAAAAAAGTGTCGGCGTCACTTGTGGATCCGCCGAATCAGCGGTTGCGCGGGTCACGGTGACGATGCACGAGCGCCGGTCCTTATTCCGAAATTGATCGACAATTTGGAATAGCTATCTAGCCTGCAGTATGCGGCTGAGATCCATGTCGAATCCGAACGTCGAGAACCAGGCCGAAAATCTGCGAGACTTATTCCCGAAAATGTCGCAAACCGAGTTTCCCGGCCTTCATTTCAATGCCGCTGTTTGACGTGTTTCATCATTCGGCGCTTTCGCTTTACTTGTCTCGGCGTCAGCGGGTTGCGCTTGTCGGCATAGGGGTTACCGCCCTGTTTGAATTCCATGCGAACGGGCGTTCCAACGAGCTTGAAGGCCTTTCGAAAAAAGTTCTCCAGGTAGCGCTGGTACGCGGCCGGTAGCGATTTCGTCTGATTCCCATGAATGACGATGGTCGGTGGGTTCCGGCCGCCAAAATGAGCGTATCGAAGTTTCACCCGCCGGCCGCGAATAAGAGGAGGCGGATGCGCCGCAACGGCGCTTTGAAGGATCTCCGTGACGATGTTTGTCCTGACCGTAAGCTGAGACGACCGCCAGGCTTTTTCGATATTCGCAAATAGCGTGCCAACGGCGGTACCGTGCAATGCCGAAATGAAAGTGCGTTCGGCGTACTCGATGAATTTTAGCTTGCGATCGAGTTCGCGCCGTATCTGGTCGCGCTTTTCCTGGCTAAGCCCGTCCCACTTGTTTACCGCAATGACTACCGAACGCCCACTTTCGAGAACTAGGCCCAACAAGTGTGCGTCTTGGTCAGTAACGGCGTCTTGCGCATCGAGCACGAGGACGATCACGGCGGCCAAATCGATGGCTTGCAATGCTTTTACGGCACTAAATTTTTCGACCGTATCGCTGACCCTGCTACGACGGCGCAACCCTGCGGTATCTATCAGCTTGAAGCGCTGCCCGCGACGGTCGAAGTCGATGGCCACGCTGTCGCGCGTGGTGCCCGGGAAGTCGGCTGTTATCATTCTCTCTTCGCCGATCATGCGATTAACGAGCGTGGACTTCCCAACGTTCGGCCGGCCGACGATCGCGACGCGGATACGGGTTCCTTCGGCGTCCAGCGGGTGGGCTTCCTCGGTTACCCAACCTGAGGTCACGCGTGCAATCAGGTCGTGTACGCCTTTGCCCGAGAGCGCCGCGATGAGGATAGGCTCGCCGAGTCCCATCCTGTTGAATTCGACACTGGCGAGTTCCAAGTTCTCGTCGTCGACCTTATTTACGACGAGGTAAACTGGGATACTCATTTTTCTGATGGCTTCGCCGATAGCTTCGTCCTCGCCGCTCAGGCCGTCCCTAGCGTCGACCACCAATAACAACGCATCGCATTCGGCTAGCGTGTTGAGCGTCTGTTCGGTAACCTGGGCGCCGATGTTTCCTTTAGCGGCATTATCAATACCGCCCGTGTCAGCGACGAGATAAGCGGCGTCGCCGACTCTACCGACACCCACATTGACGTCGCGCGTAACGCCCGGTACATCGGCGACGAGAGCGTCGCGAGTCTTGGTTAGTCGGTTGAAAAGGGTTGATTTCCCGACGTTGGGTCGTCCCAGGATGGCGAGCACAGGTTTGGTATAACCGTCCATTGAAGTCGCTGTTACTAGTGCCCTGTCCCACAATAAACGTTCATAATTCGCTGGTCTTTTTCGCCCCTGGCTGCGTTACTCGTCCTCGTGTAGAGCCCGCTACGCGTCGTCCTCGCGCCTTGCCAGTGACAAAAAATCCGGCGCGACTTATTGAAGTTTATTGTGGGACAGCACACTAGAAGCGGCCGAGCGGGGTGCGGAGTCTTCTATTCAGGCCTGAATGCGGCTAGAACCCCGGATGAACTGAACGCCAGCAATATGTCATCGATTCTGCGGCACGGAACCAGAATGCGTTCGTCGTCGAGACGAAGACGATGGACAAAATCCCCGGTCTCACGGTCTATCCAGTGCAAATATCCTTCAAAATCGCCGACTACCACATAATCACCGACGACGGCAGGCCCGGTCACTCGGCGTGCCTTCAGTCCTTCCTGCTTCCAAATTGACGTCCCCGTGTCGCGGTCGAGTGCCCAGACGTTTCCAAGTTCGTCGGTCACGTAGACCCGGGATTCGTCGACGGCCAAATTCGAGTAGGAAGAGATCTTGCGCGTCCATTCTAACTGCCCGTTGACAATGGATACGGCCGCGACGTTCGCCTGAAAACTAGCGACATAGGCCGTGTCATCGGCAATGGTCGGTTCTGCGTCTACGTCGACCATACGTTCGAGGTCCGACCGCCCGGTCGGTACGGCTAGGCGCGTTTCCCATTCCTGTTTCCCGGTCGCTAAATCGAGGGCTACAAGCCTTCCGTTATCGAATCCCGCGATAACGATCCCACCGTAAATGACCGGCGCGCTAGTCCCCCGTAAAGTCAGTACAGGGATCGTTCGATCGTATACCCACTTCCTCTTGCCGGTTTCGGAATCCAGACCGAACAATTTTCCGTCGCCGGTCCGAACAACGACAGTGCCACCCGCAGCGCGCGGCGGCGCGAGCACCTCACTCGACACCTGCACGATCCACTTTTCTTCACCGGATTCGGCATCTCGCGCCACGACTTCGGCATCGGAGGTTCCCGCGAATACGAGTCCGTCGCCGGCGCCCGGTCCCCCCGAGATCCGCAGCTTCTTGCCGCGCTCGGTCCATAGCTCCTCTCCCGTCGCGGCGCTCAGCGCTATCATGCGACCGTCGCGGTCAGCAGTGTATATGGCCTCTTTGTAGGGCGCTGGAATCAGTTGAATAAAGAGGTTGTCGACACCTTTACCGAACCGTCCGGACCAGATTTTTTGCACGTCGATGGTTGGTTCGAACTTGATCAGTTCGGTTGGCGGAATCGAATTGTCTTGTTCTCCCGCAACGAGGTCGCTAACAGAATCCGTGACCGAGGTCACGGCTGTGCAGGCACCGAGTCCAAGCGCGGCTAGCGCAAGAGTTACGCGTAACGATTTCATGAAACTGCGACGTCAGCGCGTAGTCACGTTCAGATTGTCGAGCTTGAGTTCGATGCTTTGCCCGTTACCGCCGCGCTCGCGAACTTCAGCTAATGCCTGGCTGTACAAAGCGCGCGCTTTCTCGCGCTCTTTCTGGGCCGCGTGCAGGTCGCCGCGAAGCTCGGCGAATTGAAGGGCATGTGTAGAGTCGATCTGCGTGATAAGCGCGGCGGCATCGTCGGTTTTTCCCTCGGCCAGCAGTAGTTGGGCCAGTCGGGCTTGCGCGACGGGTTTGATCTTTCCCGCCTGGGAGTGATCGATGACCCACTGCAGTCGCTTTTTAGCTTCCTCGATGTTTCTTACGTCCACCGCAAGTTTCGCTAGCACCAGCGCGCTCAGTTTTGCGTAGGTACTCTTCGGATAAGCGTCTATGATGGCCTCACCGGCGGCGGTAGCTTCGTCGCTAGCTCCGGCCGCGGCGATCCCGAGCAGATGCTCGTAATTTATAGAAGCGCTCTGGCCGTCGGCGAGTCGAGCCGCCTCCCAATAGCGATAACCGAACAAGCCCCCGAGGCCGAGCGCCAGGCCGAGCACGATGGCTTTACCGTTTTCGTTCCACCATTTCTTGATCTGTTCGAGCTGTTCTTGCTCTGTCGTATATGCGTCCAAATTCAATCTCCCGTCGATCCGCAACACGACGCGCCCGGTATCTGTTTCATGCGCCGCTCGCGGTCAAGGTTTTCGGCTCGGCGTCGTGGTTCCCGCGCTCGGATTCGCGATCGGCCAGCGAGCGTTCGCTCCGTCCGGCGCGAAGCGCGGCATTATAGCGGACAATGCTCTCGACCCGGAATCTCACGATGCCGGGAACCTCTGACGGTTCCACGAACTGCAGTTCTGCCTCCAGATTTGTCCGTCCCCGTCCCATAAAGTTCGCCAGAAGTCTCGGCTCATTAGCCGCTAGCGGCCCACCGCATGGAACCGATTCAGACCGTGATCCGACCGTTCCCGTGCTGAGCCGAGAGCAAATCGCATACGGTGGTGACGCCTGTGTCGCGCGCCACGGTAACTTGGTCGCTTTGGCCGCGCAGGGGTTTAATCGTCACAGTCCCGTCGAGATGTTCCCGTTCGCCGATGATCAACGCGAGTTGTGCGCCGGCGCGATCCGCCTTTTTCATTTGCGACTTCATACTTCCGCCACCGAAATGGCACAACACACGCCGATTACCCATGGCGTTCCGAATCGACTCGGCCAAGAGCAAAACGTCCACACAATAGTCGGCGTGAGTAGAGATAATGTAAACGTCTGCGCCTGGGTCATCCGCTTCGTCAAGCCGCTTCCAGGCTAGCTCTATGAGTCGTTCCAGACCCATAGCGAAACCGATCGCGGGTGTCGACTTACCGCCCAATAACTCGACCAACCCGTCATATCGGCCGCCGGCGCAGACCGTTCCCTGAGCGCCTAGCCGTTCGGTCACCCATTCGAAAACGGTGTTGGAATAGTAGTCGAGGCCTCGGACGAGACGTGGGTTGAGCTGAAATTCGACTCCCGCCCGGGTCAAGATTTCGCATAAGCGATCGAAATGTGCCCGCGAAGGGCCGTCCAAATACTGCTCAAGTACCGGAGCATCCCGGATTACGTCAGCAAGCGACGGATTCTTGCTGTCGAGTATTCGCATCGGGTTACGGTCGAGCCGCACTAAACTGTCCTGATCCAGTTGGTCTCGGTTGGCGGAAAAGTAACGGAGCAAGACTTCTCGGTATTTCGCACGGCTTTCCATTGTCCCGAGCGTGTTGAGTTCGAGTCGAAGATCTGTCACTTCGAGCGCCGCCCACATTCGAGCCGTCATCATTATCAGCTCTGCGTCGATGTCCGGGCCCGGCATATCGAATACTTCGACGCCGATCTGGTGGAATTGGCGAGAGCGACCTTTTTGCGGCCGCTCGTGTCGGAACATCGGTCCCGTATACCAAAGCTTTCGGAACTGCTGATGTACTAGCCCGTTTTGGAGAACTGCCCGCACGCAGCCGGCGGTTCCCTCGGGGCGCAGCGTTAGGCTGTCGCCGTTTCGATCCTCAAACGTGTACATTTCCTTTTGTACGATATCCGTCACGTCACCGATGGAGCGCGCGAAGACGGCGGTATTCTCCATCACCGGTAGGCGGATCTCGCGGTATCCGTAGCTGTCCAGGATCGCGCGAAGCGATTCTTCGGCTCGCTGCCAGGCACCAGTAATCGGCGGGACGATATCATTCATCCCTTTAATGGATTGGAGTTTCATCGCGCGGAGCGGCCGTCTCGCGGTGGGCTTTCGAGTTCCAGACGCGCGACACCCTGGAATGAGTGCGGCTCAAGGTCGACGCTGTCGCCATTCAGCCGTATCGTGACGGACCCCGAGTTGCCGACGATCAGCCGATAAACCGTGTGCCCCGTTATTTCGATTGCGGCGTCTACTCTGACCATATCATAGTAGAGTTTGTCGCCGGCGCCGTTATATACCTCGACCCACGCCTTGCTGTCTGTAGCAATATGGAGAACGCCGACGCCAGCTCGGGCCACCAGTAGAGGGTCCTCTTCGTTTGCGGGCATTTCGGCCGGCACCACCGTCTCGGCCGCAGAACGCCCGGCGGGCGGGGCGACGCGCCATCCTTTGTTATCGTGTTCTACCACTTCATAGGCGTAGGGGAGCGGCGCCGCTTTTCCTAGATCAGCGGTGACCTTCTCCAGTTCATCAGGCGTCGTCGTGCCCCCGTTTTGATAGGTCGATCGCCACCACAAAACGATCAAAACGACTAGCGTCGCCGATAGGGCGTAGGTGACGACCTTTACGATCGTGCTATCGATCCCGACCTGCTCCGGTACCCGCGAAGAAAAATCGGCAAGCGCAGCCGGCTCGATCGACCCGTGAGCCGCGTATGCTTCTAAGATCGGATCCGCATCGACACCGAGCTCCTTCGAAATCGAGCGAATGTAACCTTTGATGAACGTCGGCGACGGCAAATTCTCGAAGTCGTCTCTTTCAAGTGCTTTGATTATCTTTCCGTCGAGCCGTAGCCGCGCAGCCAAGTCGGCTGAACCGATCGACTTCGACTCCCGTGCCGCGGCGATCAGCCGTCCGGGCGAGTTCGCCGAATCAAGCGTGGATATCCCGGCGTCGGCGTTTACGGACGTCATCAGTTCTCTTTTGACTCCAACAGCAGGCGGGCTTCTTCCGTATCGGGAAATCCCTTCTCCAATTGCAGGGAGTAGCTTGCCAGTGCATCTTTGTCGCCCAATTCGCGCTCAATTCGTATGCCGAGCCAAAGGCTCTTCGCGTTATGGTTTCCGACCTCCAGATAACGCTGCAAATAGGCGCGAGCCGGCAGATAGCGGCCAAGGTCGTGGCTAAGCACGGACATTTGTAGCAGCGTGGGCGCGATGCGCGGGTTGACAGCCAAAGCCTCCCGATAATGCTTTTCGGCCGTGTTGACGTCCCCCGCCTCCATCGCGCAAGTACCGGCATTGCTCAGGGCGATCTCCGGAGTGCGATAGAGGGGGTTTTCATTGGCCTTTAGAAACATTTCCTGCCCTTTTTCGTACTGCTGGTTTTGGCACAGTACCTGACCGTAGTTATTCAATATCGACGAGTTAGTTGGATCGAGCCGTATCGCTTTGCGGAAATTTCTATCCGCTTTCTCAAAATCCCCGACGCGATTGTAAAGCAGTCCTTTCGCGCTATAAGCTGGAGCGTGATCCGGATCCATCTCGATCGCTCTGTCCAACTTTTTTAATGCGAGTTCGTTATTGCCGTCTCGCATATACTCGATGGCGAGTTGCGTATTGATATCGGCGACCTTCTCCCGATCTTCGGGTGTTTTTTTCTCGACCTTTGACGTCGATGCGCACCCCGCCGTGAAAATGGCGGCTAGCACGAAGATGCCAGCGCGCGTTACTTTCCGGGTCATTTTGATTTCTCCAAACTACTTTCAGTACGGCGTCGCGCACTTTTCGCCTGCACTCTCCCAATCAACTGGCCGCACGCCGCAGCGATATCGTCGCCACGAGTTTTGCGGGTGATGGTGACGATCCCCGACCGCACCAGCTGGTCCCGAAAAGCGTCGATTGTTTCACGGAGCGAACATTCGAATCGCGTTCCCTCGAACCGATTAAACGGGATCAAGTTTACTTTCGCAGGGATCCCTTGCAACACGCGAACGAGATCTCTGGCAAGATAAACACTGTCGTTAACGCCCTTCAACATCACGTATTCGAAAGTGATTTGGTCGTGAGGGTTGGTTTGTGCATATTGCTTGCACGCGTCCATTAGAGAACTCAATGGGTAGGTCTTGTTAATCGGTACCAGTGTGTCACGAAGGTCGTCGTTCGGTGCGTGCAGCGAGACGGCCAAACTCACCGGGCACGTTTCGCGCAGTTTGTGTATTCCAGGAACGTAGCCGGCCGTAGAGAGGGTTACTCGTTTACGCGCGAGATTATACGCGTGGTCGTCCATCATCAGCTTGATCGCGCCGATCACGTTGTCGAAGTTCAAGAGCGGTTCGCCCATCCCCATCATTACGACGTTACTGATCCGACGGTTAGTTTTGGGCGTCTGGCCAAGTTTTCGCGCCGCCAACCATACCTGGCCGATGATTTCGCTAATGTGCAAATTGCGATTGAAACCTTGAGTCGCGGTCGCGCAAAAGCGGCAATCGAGCGGGCAGCCGATCTGTGACGACACGCATAAGGTTCCGCGATCATTTTCCGGAATGAAAACCGTCTCCACGCAATTTCCCGAACCAACCCCCAGCAACCACTTGATCGTACCGTCGGCAGATTCGTGCGTGTCGATTACATCCGGAAAGCGGATCTCAGTTTCCGCAGATAATCGTTCGCGAAAGGACTTGCTCAAATTCGTCATGTCATCGAAATTGACGACACCGAATTGGTGTATCCACTTCATGATCTGAGACGTGCGGTAGGGACGTTCTCCGAGGCGCGCCATAAAATGCTCAAGACCCTTGATGTCGAGATTGCTGAGATTCGTGGTGGCTGGGTTCATCGTCAAATTCAACGCGAACAGAGGGCATTCTCGTCGAAGAAAAAAGAGATTTCGGCTGCCGCCGTTTCCGCCCCGTCGGATCCGTGTACCGCATTTTCAGTAAGGTCTTTGGCGTATTCGGCTCGGATCGTGCCCGGCGCCGCCTCTGCCGGGTTGGTCGCCCCCATGACGTCGCGGTTTACCCTTATCGCGTTTTCACCTTCGAGCACCTGCACCATGACCGGACCGGAGGTCATGAAATCCACGAGCTCACCGAAAAACGGCCGATCGCGATGCACGCCGTAAAATTCTTCGGCTCGATCGCGGGACAGGTGCACCATCTTGGCAGCCACGATTTCGAGTCCCGCGTCCTCTAGTTTCGCTAGGATCGCGCCGATATTGTTCGCGGCTACCGCGTTGGGTTTTACGATGGAAAGGGTTCGTTCCGTAGGCATTCGGACTTCGCTCCTGAGATAGATTCATAAGGCATTGAAAAATCAGCGGTATTATAGGGGTTGCGGCGGCGAAAAGCACTCATGGCCGACGCGGTTGAAGCTCGGCGGGAACCCTCGCCCGCATAATTCATGAAGGGAACGGTGTTCAGGGGAAATCTGGCCCGGAAGGTTGGACAGATCCCCTCCAAGCATAGCCGTAGCTATGGTTGGAGGGGATTTGTTCAAGATTCACAGTCAAATTTTTCCTGAAACCGTTCAGGTACAAACCGTTCCGTTGGCATCGGTCCGATAATGACACTAAGCGTTTGATGAAAAGAGGTCGTAAACCGTTTCGAAACCGCCTTCGTGAAATATGCGGGCTAGGGAACGCAGGACGGCACAACAGCTTTCCGCGGCCCCCCGGGTTCGGTCGTCGTTGCGGGGGATAGGACGCGTCAGTACAAACCGGTCTGCAATCTCGCGGCGTCCGACATCATTTCCGGATTCCACATCGGGTCGAAAACCAACTCCACCTTGACCTCCGAAACGTTCGGGATCAGTGCGAGTTTGTGTTCAACGTCATCGACCAGGAACGGTCCCATACCGCAACCTGGCGCGGTCAGGGTCATATCGATATCCACCCGGTTGCCGCCACCTTCGATTGGATATACTTCGCAACGATAGATCAATCCCAGTTCAACAATATTAATTGGGATCTCGGGATCGTAGCAGGTGCGAAGCTGCTCCCAGAGCAAGGCTTCGTCGATGGTTCCATCGCCACTCGCCGCGACCGCATCGGCGGGCAGGGTTTCGACCTCGAGGCCGATCGCATCAACGTTTCGCGGTGGAATCCTCGCGAGATTACCGTTAACGTTCACGGTCACTGAACCACCCAGCGCCTGCGTGACGTAGACCGCCGTACCTTTCGTCAGGGTAACCGGAGAACCCTCGGGAATGAGGACTGCCTCGCAATCCCGAAGGAGCGTGATCGGATTATTGAAATCTTGCGGGTTATTCATCTTCAACTCAATAGCTAAATAGATGTGCCGAAAAATGAAACACTCTGGGCTGCGGTAAGGTTCCCTCCCCCTCAAATCGAGGGGGAGGGACAGGGAGGGGGTGTATGCGTGTACCGCTAAGCGAAGCCGCTGAGTATCCCATGTTTACGCTTATGTATTTGGTATTCAAGCAAGCATCATCTTCGCTTTGGCGGCGGCATCAACAAAGCGATCGACGTCTTCTTCGGTATTATAAATCGATAGGGACGCGCGAACCGTTCCGGGGATACCAAAATGCTGCATCACGGGCATTGCGCAATGATGACCGGTTCGCACAGCGATGCCTTGATTATCCAAGAGGAGACCTAGGTCGTGCGGGTGAATCTGATCCACGACGAACGACAGCACCGCGACCTTTTCTTCCGCCGTGCCTATGATACGCGCCCCCTCGATTTCACCGATCCGGCGGGTCGCGTAGTCCAGCAAATCGTGTTCGTATTTGATGGCGCCGGGAAAATCGATCGCGCTGACATAATCGAGTGCCGCGCCCAAGCCAATAGCGCCTGCTATGTGCGGCGTCCCAGCCTCGAACTTGTAGGGAACGTCGTTGTATTCGGTTCCGTCAAATCGGACTTCTTTGATCATTTCGCCCCCGCCTTGATACGGTGGCAGTGCTTCCAGGAGTTCCCTTTTTCCATACAATATCCCAATTCCCGTCGGCGCAAATACCTTATGACCGGAAAAAGCATATAGATCGCAATCGAGAGCTTGCACATCGACGATTGCATGCGCGACAGCTTGCGCACCGTCGATGAGGACTTTTGCACCGGCCTCATGGGCGAGTTGCGTGAGCTTCGCCACGGGGTTTATCGTCCCGAGCGCATTTGATATGTGGCCGACGGACACGATCCGTGTTTTATCCGATAGTCGCCGTTCGAACTCGTCTAGGACTATCTCTCCATTGTCATTGATCGGTGCGACGACCAATTCGGTGCCGAATTGGTCGCAGATCATTTGCCACGGGACGATATTAGAGTGGTGTTCGGATTCGGAGATCAGAACTTCATCGCCGCTCGTAAGCAGGTAGCGCGCGAGGCAGTACGCGGCCAGATTGATCGACTCCGTAGTCCCGTGCGTAAAAACGATTTCTTCAGGAACGTCTGCATTGATGAATTTCTGGACGGCGCGGCGGGCACCTTCATAAGCGTCGGTAGCTCGTTCGCTCAGCGTGTGTACGCCCCGGTGGATGTTTGCGTTTTGCGACCGATAGTATTGCGCTACCGTGTCAATGACGATCTCGGGTTTCTGGGTTGTCGCCGCGTTGTCCAGGTAGACGAGCGGATGCCCGTTTACGGATTCGCGCAGTATCGGGAAGTCTCCCCTGACCCGTTCCACGTCAAACGGCGCTTCCATTTCTCGAGCCAAATCAACCACTATTCTCAATCTCTTCTATGCCGATGCGCTGCGTTCTCGCCATGATCCGCTTTTCCAGCCACTCCCGTAGCGGCTCGATATCGATATCCGAAGCAATATCGGCGGCGAAGGCGAACGTCAAGATGCCGCGTGCCGATTGCTCGTCGATGCCTCGGGAACGCAGGTAGAAAAGGGCATCCCCGTCGAGTTGGCCGACCGTCGCGCCGTGCGCACACTTGACGTCGTCTGCATATATTTCGAGTTCTGGTTTGGTGTCGATCTCGGCACGGTCCGAAAGTAAGAGGTTTTTACTCGATTGTAAGGCTTCGATCTTTTGTGCACCTTCGGCGACGATGACTTTGCCGTTAAACACGCCGCGCCCGGTGCCGTCCGCGATGCCCTTATAGTTTTCGTTGCTAACGGTCTGGCCAACCCGATGACGCACCCGCGTATGGTGGTCAATGTGCTGGTTATCGTTGGCCATGAATAACCCGTTCAAAACAACACTGGCGCCGGGCCCCACCAGGTCCGCGTTGACGTCGACGCGGGTAACACCGCCGCCGAAAACAAACGAGTAGGTTTCGACGGAGGCATCTTTCCCGGCGGTGACGAAAACATTACCGATGTGGTGCGTCCCGAGATCTTCAGCCTGGATCCTGTAATGCAAAACACTCGTTCCGTCTTTCGCTTCTATGTCCGTCAATGCATTCGTCATTCCCCGTGCGTTGTGCAAACCGTAGTGGCTTTCGACGATCGTGCAACTGCTCATTGTTTGGGCCGTTACGATGAGACGGGCGTTGTTCAACTGTGGCGAATCCGTGCTGCTGCTCAGGAAAATAACGTGAACAGGCTCGTCGATAACCGTCCCGCCGGCCAGATCGAGATAGACACCATCCTTGAGGAACGCCGAGTTCAACGACGGAAACGCCGCATCATGCGACGACATACGTCGCAGGATCTCTCCCGATTCCTGCTGAAGAAGCGGTCCGATCGTTGTCAATCGTGCCCCTTTCGGCAACGAATCGATGCTCGACAGGTGTGGAAGAAATTCGCCGTCGAGGAAAGCGACGACGTGTCCTGAAAACTCAGGCAAGGACAGTTCGGATAATTTCAGAGCGCCGGGGTCGGCGTCGCCGCATCGTTTCCCGAGCGCGACTAAACCTGCGCTCCGCAACGCCGCTAGGTCGGTATACTTCCAGTCCTCGAGCTTTGTAGTGGGCAACCCGGCAGCTTCGAATTGGGAGAAAGCACGTTCGCGGGCTTCGACGACGCGTTGCAGTCCGGCGCCGGGTAATTCACCCGCGTGGTCGCGAAACTGGTTTGCCAAGTCGTCGGCCAACTCGCTCATGCCGCCGCGACCTCGTTTTTAAGCCAATCGTAACCGCGTGCTTCGAGCTCCAACGCCAATTCTTTGTCACCGGTTCGAACGATCCGCCCGTCCGCCAGCACGTGTACGTAATCGGGGACGATGTAATCAAGCAACCGCTGATAATGGGTAACGGCGATGAACGAACGTTCGCCGTCACGAAGTTGGTTCACCCCGTCGCCGACCGCTCTCAGCGCGTCGATGTCGAGGCCAGAGTCGGTTTCGTCGAGGATCGCAAGGCGCGGTTCCAGCACGCTCATTTGAAATACTTCGTTGCGCTTTTTCTCGCCGCCCGAGAACCCGGTATTGACCGGGCGGTTCAGCAGCCCACTGTCGATACCGACGGCTTTCGTCTTCGCTTTGACCAGCGTCAGGAAATCGACCGCGTCGAGTTCACTATCCCCACGGTATTTCCGGATCCCATTTAGTGCGGCTTTGAGCATGTAGACGTTATTCACGCCGGGAATTTCGATCGGGTATTGGAAAGCCAGGAAAACACCTTCGCCGGCTCGCTCCTCCGGTGCCAGTTCGAGCAGGTTTTTGCCGTTGAACGTAATATTCCCGCCCGTGATCTCGTACCCGTCCCGACCGGCGATCACGTGCGCCAGCGTGCTTTTTCCCGAACCGTTGGGACCCATGATAGCGTGGACTTCGCCGGGTCGGACCTTGAGATTGACGCCCTTGAGTATGGGTTTGTGGTCGACCGTCACCTGCAGATTGCTGATTTCGAGCATCGTGTTTCCTAAATTGCTAGCCAATAGACCCTTCAAGAGAAATACTGAGAAGCTTCTGCGCCTCTACCGCAAACTCCATCGGTAGTTCTTTGAATACTTCCCGACAAAAGCCGTTGACGATCATGTTCATCGCGTCCTCGGCGCTGATGCCGCGCTGGCGCAAATAGAACAACTGGTCGTCGCTGATTTTCGATGTCGAGGCTTCGTGTTCGACCTGTGCGCTGGTATTTTTTACTTCCACATAGGGAAACGTGTGGGCGCCGCACCGATCGCCGATCAATAGTGAATCACACTGGGTATAGTTCCGTGCGTTCGCCGCACCCGTGGCGATACGGACTAAGCCGCGGTAGGCATTTTGCCCCCGCGCCGCCGAAATACCTTTCGATATTATCGTACTGCGGGTATTACGGCCGAGGTGCACCATTTTGGTTCCGGTGTCGGCCTGCTGGCAGTTTCTGGTAAGCGCGACGGAATAGAATTCGCCGACCGAGTTATCGCCCTTTAGGACACACCCCGGATATTTCCAAGTGATCGCCGATCCGGTTTCTACCTGGGTCCAGGAAATCTTAGAATTGGCGCCTCTGCAATCTCCTCGCTTGGTGACGAAGTTGAAGATCCCGCCCTTACCGTCTTCATCACCCGGGTACCAGTTTTGAACAGTGGAATACTTGATCTCGGCGTCGTCCAACGCGACGAGTTCGACAACCGCCGCGTGTAATTGGTTTTCGTCCCGCATTGGCGCCGTACAGCCTTCGAGGTAGCTGACGTAGCTACCGGTGTCGGCGACGACGAGCGTACGCTCGAACTGGCCCGTATTCATCGCGTTAATGCGGAAATACGTCGATAACTCCATCGGGCAGCGCGTGTTTTTAGGGATGTAGACGAACGACCCGTCGGAAAAAACAGCTGAATTGAGCGCGGCGAAATAGTTGTCTCCAATCGGTACTACGCTGCCAAGATAGCGTTGCACGAGATCGGGATGTTCCAGTACGGCTTCGGAAAACGAGCAGAAAATAACGCCCGCTTCCGCAAGTTTTTCCTTAAACGTCGTATGCACCGATACGCTGTCGAACACCATATCGACCGCTACGCCCGCGAGCATCTTTTGCTCTTCGAGCGGGATCCCCAGCTTTTCGTACGTCCTGAGCAATTCGGGATCGACTTCGTCCAAACTTTTGGGTGCATCTTCCTGTGATTTCGGCGCCGAGTAATACGAGATCGCCTGCAAGTCCATCGGTGGGTAGTGCACGTGTGCCCAATTCGGCTCGGTCATTTTTTCCCAGCGTTCGTACGCCTTGAGCCGCCAGTCGAGCATCCATTGCGGTTCGCCTTTCTTACGGGAAATGAAAGCGATGACGTCGCGGTCGAGACCCGGCGGGACGCTGTCCTGCTCGATATCGGTGTAGAACCCAGCTTCGTATTTTTGATCGACGAAGTCGTCGATGTCTCGTGGCGTGCTTGCCATGTCGGATGTCCTGTTCTGGCCGGGCTACAGGTTGAAGCTTTCGCCGCAACCGCAGGTTTCTTTAACGTTGGGATTATCGAATTTGAACCCTTCGTTCAAACCTTCGCGCGCGAAATCCACACTCGTTCCATCGAGATATTTGAGGCTTTCTGGATCGATCACTAGCTGGATACCGTTCGTTTCGAACACGGTATCTTTCTCGCGGACGCTTTCGGCGGTTTCGACGATGTACCGGTATCCGGAACAACCGGCGGGCCTGACACCGAGGCGAATACCTTGGGCATCCGGTTCGCCCCGCAGGTACTTGCCGACGTGCTCGGCGGCGCGTTTGGTTAAGGTAACTGACATTGTTGACGTCCTTCCTAAATAGATGCGTCGCGTTCGAGATCGTCGCGGTCGTCTTGCCACCGGCGGAGGATCTGCACATCACGCTTTCCGACCAGCTGATCGAGACTGATGTTGTCCAGAAACGCCCGGATCTGCGAACTCAAATCTGCCCACAAGTCGTGTGTCAGACAGCTTCGTTCTCCCTGGCAATTCCGCTGCCCGCCGCACCGAGTCGCATCGACGGTTTCGTCGACGGCATCGATCACATCGGCGACCGAGATCGAGTCGCTCGATTTCAGCAGACGGTAACCGCCGCCCGGACCGCGCGTGCCGTCGACCAGTCCGCCTTTGCGCAAGCGTGAAAATAGCTGCTCCAGATAAGATTGGGAGATCCCTTGCCGTTCGGCGATCTCCGACAACGACACCGGACCTGTCTGGTAGTGCAAAGCCAAATCGAGCATCGCGGTTACGGCGTATCGCCCGCGTGTAGTCAGAC
Organism: uncultured Enterobacteriaceae bacterium; assembly: GCA_964523765.1. Classification (GTDB taxonomy): domain Bacteria; phylum Pseudomonadota; class Gammaproteobacteria; genus UBA11873. The sequence goes on along the minus strand of CAZFZX010000001.1, from coordinate 23,226 downwards.
GCATAGAAAATCACCCGTGCGAATCGACAAAACCAACTAAAATACTCGGTTATTCTCGCAGAACCTGAGTGTTTTAGTCAAGATTTATCGCTCAATCGCCGTCGGGCTCCTTGGAAAGCTTCGATTTTGGTGGTTCCAACCCCAGCTCCAGTAACGCAGCGTCGATCTGTGCGAGCCGCTCTTCTACCGATTTGGCGTGGTCTAGCATGGAATCAACGGCTTGGGATAAGGGATCGCGCTGATCACGAACCTGTCCGTACGCCGCGAATCCAAGACGTTCTGCCGTCTTTTCTCGTTCCGTTGTGGCTTTGCTTTCGTCCCCGGCAGTGATCCGACCCGGGATACCGACGACGGTCGCGTTAGCCGGCACGTCTTTGACGACGACGGCATTAGAACCGACGCGGCCGTTGGCGCCTATGGTGATCGGGCCGAGAACCTTCGCCCCGGCGCCGATCACGACCCCGTTTTTCAGGGTTGGGTGACGTTTACCTTTTTGCCAGCTCGTGCCGCCTAAGGTGACGCCGTGGTATAGCGTGCAACCGTCGCCGATTTCGGCTGTCTCACCGATCACGACACCCATACCGTGGTCGATGAAAAAACGGCGCCCGATGGTTGCGCCCGGGTGGATCTCGATCCCGGTCAACCAGCGTCCGAGGTGCGAATTCATGCGCGCAAGCCATTTGCATCCACGTCCCCACAACCAGTGGCTGAAACGGTGCATCAACACCGCGTGCAAGCCCGGGTAGGCCGTTACGACTTCTAGTGTATTGCGTGCCGCGGGATCTCGCTCAAAGACGCATTCGATGTCTTCTTTCAAACGCTCCAACATTACCAATCACTTTTTCGGATCTGTTTAGAATCGATGACCGACGACCTGCCGCTCATACCGAGTGTCACGGGGACCCGCCGGGCGACGATAGAATACTGCGAGAAACGGGCGCCGAAAAGTCCTGCCGCATGCACGAACTCGCTGTCTGTGTGTCAGCGGCGGCGTCCGTCCCGCCGGCCGGCAGAGCGCCCTGAAAGCCCATTTCCGTACCGGTCGCCCGTTCCGCTCTCGACGTCGGGATACTTGGCTCAATTCTCTTGCGGCCGTCGGTTCGGCGTTTTATCCGCCGCTAAGGATCGCGAGCGTTCGAGCTCGGCCGCGCCGGCGCCGCTCTCGGTGGTTATTGTCGAAAGCCATTCAGGGTACTCGGCCCCCCAGCTTCTTGAGCTGCTCTTCCATCCGCGCGATTTTGTCGCTCAAATCCCGTGAGCGCGTACGTTCCTTTTCCACTACGGCTGTCGGCGCCTTTTCGATGAAAGAGGCGTTTCCCAAGTTGCGCGCCGAACGCTCCAGCTCGCCGCGCATTTTATCGACCGCGCGTTGCAGGCGCTGGCTTTCGATTACGGGGTCGATCAGATCGGCCAACGGGATCAAGACGGTCGTTTCTCCTGCGATCGCGGTCGCCGCATCACCTTCTCTGCTCAACACCCGTTCGATCGAGCCGATCTTGGCGAGGCGCCGGGTGTGCAGCTCGTAGGCTTCCAGCCACGCCCTTTCTTTTGCCGAACCACCCTGGACTTGTACATCGATGGGCCGGTTCGGTTCGATGTCGTTTTCCGCGCGGATGCGACGCACCCCGAGGATGAAACTCCGGATCCAATCAAACGCCAGGCCCGCTTCGGGGTCGGCTGCGAGATGTGTCGTATGCGGGAACGGTTGCAACATGATGGTTTTGCCGCCTTTGCCCAAAAGTGGCGCAACCTTTAACCAGATTTCGTCGGTGATGTACGGCATCAACGGGTGTAACGCCCGCAAGCACGTCTCGAGGACCTCGACCAGTGTACGGCGTGTTGCCAAAGCTTCGGCTTCGCTCGTGCGTTCGTCGTTGAGCGAAACTTTCGCCCACTCGATATACCAGTCGCAATATTCGTCCCAGACAAATTCGTAGATCGCCTGCGCCGCCATATCAAAACGATAGGTTTCGAATCCCTCGCGAACCTGCCGTAAGCTTTCTCGCAGCCGCGTTCGGATCCACCGTTCTGCGAGGCCCGAATGGGTCGGCGTGTCCTGGTCCGTTAGCTCGTGGCCGTCACACGTCATCCGGACGAAACGCGCCGCGTTCCATATCTTGTTACAGAAATTCCGGTATCCGGCGACACGGCCCAGGTCGAAACGAATGTCGCGCCCCTGGGTCGCCATGGAAGCAAAGGTGAACCGCAATGCATCGGTCCCGTAGCTGGCGATGCCAGCGGCAAACTGTTTTCGCGTTACCGCTTCGATCTTCGATGCGTCCTGCGGGCGCATCAATCCGCTCGTACGCTTTTTCACCAGGGGTTCCAGATCGATCCCGTCGATGAGATCCAGAGGATCAAGAATGTTACCTTTCGATTTCGACATCTTGTTCCCGTCGCCGTCGCGAACCAGGCCGTGGATATAGACTTCTCGGAACGGGACGTCGCCCATGAACTTGAGACCCATCATGATCATTCTAGCCACCCAGAAAAAAATGATGTCGAAGCCCGTGACCAACACGCTCGTCGGATAATACGTGTCGAGTTCTTCTGTTTTGTCCGGCCAGCCTAGAGTAGAAAACGGCCACAGAGCGGACGAGAACCACGTATCCAATACGTCCTCGTCTTGCCGTAGCACGACGCCCTCGTCGAGCCCCGCGCGCCGCCGTGCGTCGGCCTCGTCATGGCCAACGTGAATGCCCCCATTTTCGTCATACCACGCGGGTATACGGTGTCCCCACCAAAGCTGTCGGCTGATACACCAGTCTTCGATGTTACGCATCCATTCGAAATACGTTTTACTCCAGTTCTCCGGGACGAACCGAATATCACCGTTCTCGACTGCCGCGATCGCGGGTTTCGCCAGTGGTTCAATGCGGACATACCATTGATCGGTCAGGTATGGTTCGACGACCGCGTGAGAACGATCGCCACGCGGTATCATGAGCTTGTGTTTGTCGATCCGCGAAACGAGATTTTGCGCTTCAAGATCGGCAATGACTTTTTCGCGTGCTGCATATCGATCGAGCCCGCGATAGGCGATGGGCGCGTTGTCATTTATTTCAGCGCTCTCGGTGAAGATATTTATCGGCGACAGGTCGTGTCGTTTGCCCACTTCGTAATCATTAAAGTCGTGCGCCGGGGTGATTTTGACGCAGCCGGAGCCAAAGTCAGGGTCGACGTAGCTATCGGCGATGATCGGGATCCGGCGGTTGCACAGCGGCAACTGGATGGATCTTCCGATTATTCGGCGGTAGCGGTCGTCGGTCGGATGTACCGCGACGGCGGCGTCGCCGAGCATAGTTTCCGGTCGGGTAGTCGCCACCACCACGTGGCCCGCGCCGTCGGCCAGCGGATAGCGGATATGCCACAACTCTCCATCCTCTTCTTCCGCGACGACTTCGAGGTCGGAGATCGCCGTGTGCAAAACCGGATCCCAGTTGACGAGGCGTTTGCCTCGGTAGATTAGATCTTCCTCGTACAAGCGAACGAACACTTCCTTTACGGCGCGCGATAAGGTGTCATCCAACGTGAACCGTTCGCGGCTCCAATCCATCGATGCGCCCATGCGACGCAACTGTTCGGTAATCGTTCCGCCCGATTCGGTTTTCCATTGCCAGATAGCGTCGACAAATTCTTTCCTTCCCATTTCCAGTCGCGAGCGGCCTTCCTGGGCCAGCTTTCTTTCGACCACCATCTGCGTGGCGATTCCGGCATGGTCAGTTCCGCACTGCCACAGGGCGCGCCTTCCCTGCATTCGTTTATAGCGGATTAATGCGTCCATCAACGTATCTTGGAACGCATGACCCATGTGTAGACTACCGGTGATGTTCGGCGGCGGCAGCATGATGCAATACGGTTCGCCGGTCCCGCGCGGTTGGAAGTAGCCGGCTTTTTCCCAGTACTCGTAACGGTCGGATTCGATCGCGTGTGGATCGTAGGTTTTCTCCATCGTACTCTGTTTTGACACCTGTTCTGGTTCCGCGGTTGTGGTTGGTTCGGATGCTCGCGACGATTCTGGAGTCGCCCAGTCCGGCAAACCTGAAGACGCTATCGTTTCCAGGACCTCGCGCTTAATATCGGCTACTACATCGGCTTTCAAGTCGGCGAACGCCCGTTGCGTATTCTCACCGACGATTTGTTTGACTTCTTCCAGGAGCCCTTCCGCAGCGTCGACGGGCTTCGTTGGGAGGTCATCGTCGGGCGGTTCCGGCGCCGCCGTCGCGGGATCGGCGTCGAATTTGACGCTAGAGACGTCGATAACCTTTTTCGTCAGTCTGGGGATCCGGACGCCGGTCGGTGCGCCGCGGCCGGCACCCCGATCACGGAGCTGATCGTTTTTGTTGTCGAGTAATGACTCGAGCCGCGAGATGGTGTCGTCAAGGTCGCCTCCGTCCGAACCATTTTCTTTCGGATCATCAGGCACGGCCGGGGTCCAGGTTATGGGTATGCAAGGCGTATCCGCGCTCGTGGTAGTAGCGATACCGGTCCCGCGCGGCCGCACGCATCGCCTCGTCGGTCCCGGTAGTTTCCATAACGCGTTCAAAACGGCTGAAATAGTCCGGTACCGCGTGCCCGAGATTGATCAAAACATCCGCGTTATCCGGCTCCTGATGGCCATGGCCTATCGTCACCGGGGTGTTGCCTGCGGCCGGGGTCCCGTGGATGGCGTGCGGCAAAAAGGCCGTATCCTTATAGGTCCACAGCAGCGCATCGATGGCCGCTGCAGATTCTGCTCCATCGCAGCGAATATGAACCGAATGGCCGGACCGCCACGCTTTCTCGGCTAAGCGGCAAACGAGGTGACCGTGCTGGCGCTCGTTGGGATTGTCGATCACGTAGAAATCAACTCGTGTCATCGTGCCGCGTGTTCTAGTGCCCTGTCCCACGATAAACGTTCCTAATTCGCTGGTCTTTTTCGCCCCTGGCTGCGTTACTCGTCAGCCCGCTACGCGTCGTCCTCGCGCCTTGCCGGTGACAAAAAATCCGGCGCGGCTTATTGAAGTTTATTGTGGGACAGGACACTAGGCGCGGGCTGCAATGCGTTCGCGTAAATACTGTACTAACAGGGCGACCGGTCGTCCGGTCGCTCCTTTCTGCTGGCCGCTGCGCCAGGCGGTCCCGGCGATATCGAGGTGCGCCCACCGATAACTTCTTGCGTAACGCGAAAGAAAGCACGCTGCGGTTATCGTACCGGCAGGGCGGCCGCCTACGTTAGCCATATCTGCGAACGGACTGTCGATTTGTCGTTGATATTCGTCCCACAGGGGAAGACGCCACGCGCGGTCGCCGCTGGCGTCGCCAGCGGCGAGTAGCGCGTCGGCCAGTTCGTCGTCGTTACTCATCAGTCCGTTGGCGAGGTGCCCAAGGGCGACGATGCAGGCACCTGTGAGCGTCGCGATATCTACTACGACATCGGGTTCGAAGCGGGCGCTATAGGTCAATGCGTCGCAAAGCACCAAACGGCCCTCGGCGTCGGTGTTCAGGATCTCTATCGTCTGGCCGGACATGCTGGTCACGATGTCGCCGGGCTTAGTAGCCTTGCCGTCCGGCAAATTCTCACTGGCCGGGATGACGCCGACGACGTTGATCGGTAACTCGGCCGCGGCCACCGTCGACACCACGCCGAGAACGCTAGCCGCTCCCGACATATCATATTTCATTTCGTCCATTGCCGGACCCGCTTTGATCGATATGCCACCGGAGTCGAACGTTACGCCTTTGCCGATCAGTACGACCGGTTTTTCTTCGTCCCCGGCGCCGGTGTATTGGAGCGTAATCAGTTTTGCCGGCTGTTCACTACCTCTCGCTACCGACAACAGCGCGCCCATCCCCAATTTCTCCATCGCGGCCTCGTTGAGAACCTCGACTTTGACGGATTTGAAGCGCTTACCGATTTCTTTCGCGCGACCGGCAAGATGTTGGGGCGTGCAGTGGTTGGCGGGCGTATTGGCGAGGTCTTTGGTCAATTGCAGGCCGTCGACTAGGCATTTTCCAATGCGTGCCTCCGCACTTGCGGCGTGTTCGAGCTCGGCCGCTACGAGTAGAGTCAGGCGCGAAAATCGCGGGCTTTTCACTTTTGGGCGCGTCTTGAATTCATCGAACCGGTAAGTGGCGGCCCCGAACGCGAGGATTTGCTGTTGGATTTTCCAGTCGTCGCCGCGCCCCTTAACGACCACTTCGGTGAGTGTCGACACGGCATTTTTCAATCCCGCGTCGATGACGGCGCCGGCTGCTTTTTGAATCAGCTTGACGTATTCTGCGCCGGTGATCCCAGACCGTTTCCCGGCACCAATGAGCAATACACGATCGGCCATGAGGCCTGGCGCGCTGGGTACTATGAGCGACTCCGCTACTTTCCCGGTGATGTCCCCCCGTTTAACCAGACGGCTCAAAGCTTGCCGGCTGGGTCTGTCCAGCGCCGTTGCGCACTCGCCGAGATTCTTGCCGCTGTGTACGGCCGCAATGATACACGCCGTTTTGAGTTTGGCCGGCGCACCGTGCTTGATCGAAATTTCCATAATTTTCCTCGTTCTTTTCGGCGCCCAGACATCACAAGGGTCCAGTTGCGATGTCGTTCGCGAACGTCAGTTTTTCAGCTTGGGAAGTGTATTCGTTTGCCCGCAACGGCGCAAAATGGGTGTGGAGGCCTGACCAAGCCGTGAGGACGATCGACCGGTATATCGCAAGCAACGTCATCGCGTCGACGTTCACCGTACTCATCGTGTTACTCGCGATATTTACTTTTTTCGCCGTGATCGACGAACTGGAAGATGTAGGTCGCGGTTCCTATGGGATCGTCCAAGTATTCAATTATGTGATTTTAAGCGCCCCCTCGCTAGCTTACGAATTGTTTCCGATGGCCGCGTTGATCGGATCCCTACTGGGGCTGGGCGCGATGATGCGAAACGGAGAGCTGACCGTAGTGCGCTGCGCTGGTGTTTCCAAGTTCCGCGTCGTCGTATCCGTGATGAAGGCCGGCGCCGTTTTTGTGGCGATCGCGGTGATGGTCGGGGAGCTCGTTGCACCACCCGCCGAAGGCTATGCTCGGCAATATCGGTCGCTCGCGATCAATAATCGAATCGCGCTAAAGACGCGTAACGGCTTCTGGGCGCGCGACGCAAACAGCTACATCAATATTCGGGAAATCCTGCCCGGAGACCAGATCAAAGATATTTTCATTCACGAGTTCGACGAAGACAGCGAGCTCCGTGCCAGCACGCATGCAAAGCGAGCGCGCTACGTCCAGGGTCAGTGGATCTTGGAAGAAATCTCACAGACGATCATTTCGGAGCGAGGCATCGAAAAGCGGACCGTCGACCGTGCCGCGTGGGACTCTTTATTGCGGCCTGATCTGATTGCGATGGTTGCGATCCAGCCGGACAGCTTGTCGGTATGGACGCTGGTGAAATATATTCGGTTTTTGAATAACAACGGTCAAAGCGCGCAACGCTACGAGTACGCGTTATGGGTTAAGGTGACCTATCCTTTCGCCAGCGCAGTGATGGTTTTTCTAGCGATACCCATGGTCCTTCGGGCGCGGCAGTCGGCCACGATAGGGCAGCGCGTGCTGATCGGAGGGCTGATAGGCTTTGGTTTCCATCTTTCGAACCAGGCCTCCGGGCATCTGGGTATCGTTTACGATATCGCACCGGCCGTGAGCGCCGCCGGACCGGCGATGGCGATGTTTATCGTCGGTGTTCTTTTGCTGGCGCGTACCGCGTAGGGATTTCGACCCCGTCGTGAAAGATAGGAAACCGATCTGAGATAGCAGGAGGACGATGACGTGGTAGAACTGAATCAAACGAAAAAGGACGCTTTTGCCGGCAAGATGGTCGGGATTTTGAATGGCGGAATGCTGGCTCTGATGACTAGCCTTGGACGGCAGACCGGCCTTTTTGAGACGATGGCGAAGCTGCCGCCGTCGACTAGTGAGGAGATTGCCGAAGCAACTGGGCTGAACGAACGGTATGTGCGTGAGTGGCTCGGTGCGGTGACCACAGGCGGCATTGTCGAGTACGATCCGCAAGCGCAAACCTATGTATTGCCGGCAGAACACGCGGCGGTGATCACAAACGCGGCAGGGCCGCGCAACATGGCGCGGTACACGCAGTACATACCCATGCTGGCAGAAGTCGAAGCGGATATCATCGCGTGTTTTCGCGACGGTGGCGGTGTTCCCTACGCCAAGTACCCGCGCTTTCAGGGGCTCATGTCGGAGAGCAGCACGCTCCGCTTCGATCACCTGCTGATCGACCACATGGTACCGTTAACCGGGCTGAAAGAGGCGCTCGCCGCGGGTATCGAGGTACTCGATATCGGTTGCGGGCAGGGACATGCGGTCAATTTATTGGCCCAGGCGTTCCCTCAAAGTCAGTTTACGGGCTACGATTTTTCAGAAGGCGGTATTGCAGCCGCGCGTGCCGAAGCCCAGGCGATGGAAAACACGAACGTACGTTTTGCGGTAGAAGACTTGGCCGCGCTCGATGAATCCGGCCGCTACGGTTTGATTACGGCTTTCGATGTGATTCATGACCAAGCCAAACCGGCTGAGGTTCTGCGGTCGGTCGCCGACGCATTGACCGACAACGGGACGTTCTTGATGATGGACATTCGCGCCTCTAGCGATTTACGGGACAATATTGATTATCCCGTGGCTCCATTCTTATACGGTATTTCGACGATGCATTGTATGACGGTATCGTTGGCGCTCGATGGTGCGGGTCTTGGGACAGTATGGGGCGAGCAAAAGGCACTGGCGATGTTAGACGAAGCCGGTTTTCGGCACGTTGAGATCAAGCGCCTCGAACAAGAAGCGCTAAATAACTTCTACCTCGCGCGGCAAGCTTAAGCGTTCGGAGACGGATCCGGACCGACCTCGCGATGTTCCCTCCATTTCTCCGGGGATCGCTAGACAGGCGACGAGCCGTATTCGGGTTTCTCTCCCGTTATCAGCCGGGTGCAGCGAAGCGGATCGGGCGGCAGGCGAGCCAATACGAATATCCCGGGACGTTGTTACATTTTCCCGCCATGGAAGGTGTACTAAGAGTTGGTGAATCGATTGAATAAGCCAATGAAAGCGGTCTTGTTATCGGCCCTTGTGTTTCCCGGCGCCGGGCATTTCGCCTTGAAGAAATATATTCCCGGCGCCGTCTTAGCCGGCGCGGCGTTCGCCGGGCTGTATATTTTGGTGACAAGGATGTTAGAAAGAGCGCTCCAGATAGCCCAAAAACTCCAAAGCGGTGAAGCGCGGTTGGATACCTCGACGATTGTGAAATTGGTATCAGAGCAGGGGCCGCGAAGCGAAGCTCAACTGCTAAATATCGCGACAGCTGTATTACTAGTTGTTTGGTTGATTGGGATTGTTGACTCCTACAGAGTAGGGCGCCTGCAAGACAAAAGCGTTGAGCCAGGTGATTAGCGATCGCTCCGCCGCCCCAGTTTGATTCCCTGTCCGGTCTAGCCCAGATTTTCCACTAGCGCGACCCGCCGACCGGTGAGAAATGCTGGCTAAACAGGGTCTTCTCGTATCGGTTCGTGGACATTGAACCGAAGCAAAGTTGCGCTAGCTGGGGCGCCCCGGTCGGATTCTCGGTTTATCCTCAATTCGCCGTTACGCGGGGGAAGGCATATGTGGACCGCAAGGAGCAGAAGACTAGACGGCGGTAGCACGGTCAGGGTCGCCATAGATCTCGACTCCTCGCCAGTCTCCTATGCAGAAGCGCTTGGCCGATGGGAAAGCGATGCGGGTTTTCGTTCATTTTTTATTCGTTTACTGGCCGACTCGCCGTTCCCGGCATTCCGTTGGGAGATGCCGCCGGTTACTGTAGTTACCGCTAACCAGTCCTTTGAGTGCGTTTTGTTGGATAGCCCCGACCTGGCAAGGGACCCGGATCCCGACGCGTTCGCCGCCCACTTCAGCGCTGTGACGCGAGAAGGGATCGCCGAATTTCCTAACCTCGGCGGCGATGCGATCCTGGTCGCGCCGTGTCCCGGCGTCCCGCTGTCCGCCTATAGCCATCTTGGGCCGTATCTACGGCTGGGCGCTGAGGCGCAGCAACACCGACTGTGGGAGTCGGTCGGAGCGGCGATGCAACGGAGACTCGGTGCAAAGCCCGTTTGGCTGAGCACGGCGGGGGCGGGTGTGGCGTGGCTACACGTGCGTCTTGATGATCGACCAAAGTACTATGGCTACGCGCCGTATCGCCGCTCCGCCTGACGAGTAAGGATAGATGACGGAGCTTGCGCCGGGTTTTTCTCGCGAGGCGGTGTCGTTGTCGAGTCCGTTAGACGGTGCGAACACCCGCCGGGGCAGGAACGACTTCCCTCAAGACGGGTCGCAGTATAATGGTCCGAAACTACGATCGGGCCCGCCCGGATCCACGGTCCGGCTAGTTCTTTGAGAGGTTCGGGGTAAATCAGCGATGCGCATTTCGCACTTTTTGATGCTGGTGCTGTTCTCGGTGCCCGCGAGCGCCGGACCGCCGGCTCCCGGCGCGCTCATTGACGTGGGAGGCTATCGCCTGCACGTCGCTTGTGAAGGATACGGCACTCCGACAGTGGTGTTCGATGTAGGGCTCGGCGGCAGTTCGCTCGAATGGCGTGCGGTGATCGACGAAGTTCGGCGGTTTACCCGCGTTTGCACCTATGATCGGGCCGGTTACGGTTGGAGCGACATGGGCCCGCTGCCGCGCACCAGTTCGACTATCGTCAACGAACTGTATTTGCTGCTGGAGGCGGTCGATTTCGAAAAACCCTTCATGCTCGTTGGCCATTCATACGGCGGCTACAACATGCAACTCTTCGCCCGACGTTACCCTTACCTCGTCGCCGGCATCGTTTTGGTAGATTCCTCTCACCCGGCTCAAGTTGAACGCTTTCTCGAACCCCCCATCGGTCTGAACACCGTTCCAAGTACGCGCTGGGGCATGGTCAGGTTTGGCGAGCCGCCGAAACCCCACCGCAGCTTGTCGGACCGGACCCGACGACTGATACGTAACCAAATGAACCGCTGGCGAACGCGGCGCACCCTGGCCGAAGAATTCCTCGGCTTCCGCGATAGCGCGCGCGAACTACGCAACGCCCAAGCTCTGATTGCGATGCCGATCGTCGTGGTCTCGCGCGGTAAACGGGTATGGCCGCACGATTCGCGCGGCAATTTGCTGGAGAATCTGTGGGTCGAGTTGCAATCGGAGCTTGCCGCTCAAAGCCCATGGTCGGCGCATATTGTCGCCCGCGACAGCGGTCACCACGTGCACCTGGATCAGCCGAAACTGATCGCTTACTCCGTCGCGGTGATAACCGATATCTACCGTTCGCAACAAGCGGGCGGTGCCGGAGTGGAACACCAAGAGCTAACCGTTCGGGCCCACATCGATTTTAGAGCGGCTGCCTGGCTGCAAGATTCCTTGGTGATGCAGGCACTCGCCGATATCCCAGTCGTGACGATGTCGCGTACGCCTAGCGCGCAACCATAGCCCCGAATTCTCGGCGACCCGACGCGCGCGCCCTCCGGATCGCACGATGATTCTCTGCTTTCGGAAAGACCAATGCCGACCCGTCGGGCGGGCGCCATCACCGCATTGTCCTACGAAGCAAACCGTCATACCGCCGATCGGCGGGCGAAGCGCACTCCAGGTTCCGCAATAAGCTTCGGCGAAAGAATGGCGCTCCCTAGGGGACTTGAACCCCTGTTTTCGGCGTGAGAGGCCGACGTCCTAGGCCACTAGACGAAGGGAGCGTATCGAACGAGGTGCTATTATAAGCGCCTACACGGTCGCAACAACCAGACGGCAGCCGAGTTCCCCGGGGGCGGTTTCGAGACTAAATCACGCGCGCGGGACGGCTATTTTGTGCGATTCAAGGCGAGAGGAGGTTGGGTTAACCGACCTAAATGAGTGACGAGCAAAGCTGAAATGCCCAAAGATGATCATCCGCCACGTGGGTCTGGCCTTCAAAGCGGCGCCCATTGTGAGACGGTGCTTGATGAACGTAGCACTACTATTCCCTGCGCGCTGTACCTCACAGCCGCCGCTTACAGGGTCCAACGAGCGCGCGAATACACTTGAGACCGCTCCTAGACTACATATTTCCACGGTCCCGTTCGAAAACGATGTCTCCGCGCGGTGAGGCGGACGCGTCGTTGCGACCAGCACCCAGGATCTATCCGCGCGGCGAACATTCGGTTTCGCGCCAGAAGATTTCGGAAAATGCCCTGAAGGTCCTCTATCGTCTCGACCGTGCGGGCTACAAGGCCTACCTCGTCGGCGGCGGCGTCCGCGACATTTTGCTTGGGCTGGAACCCAAAGACTTTGATATCGCTACCGACGCTCACCCCGATCAGATACGCGAATTATTCCGTAACAGCCGTTTGATCGGCCGCCGGTTTCGGCTCGCCCACATTCGTTTCGGCAGAGAAGTAATCGAAGTTGCTACATTTCGCGCCGGGCACGACGGCAAAGAAGACGGGGCGTCGATCGCGGATACCGGGCGGATCCTGCGCGATAACGTTTACGGTGACATCGACGACGATGTCTGGCGCCGCGATTTCACGGTCAACGCGTTGTATTACAACATCAGCGACTACACGGTCGTCGATTATGTCGGCGGCGTCGAAGACATTCGCGAGCGACGACTCCGGCTTATAGGTGACCCGGAAGTTCGTTATCGGGAGGACCCGGTGAGGATGCTGCGAGCAATCCGGTTCGCGACGAAACTCGGGCTGGAGATCGACGAAGCAACGCGTGATGCGTTCACCAGCTACGGTAGTCTGCTCGGAGAGATCGCGCCGGCGCGCCTGTTCGACGAGTCGTTAAAATTGTTTCATTCCGGGTGCGGCCTCGCAAGCTTCGAGGCCCTGCGGCACTATGGTTTGTTTGAGCATCTGTTTCCGCTCGCGGAGCGGAGTTTTCGCGCCGACGAGGCCGCTTTCAAACTGGTCGTGGAGTCCTTCGGTAACACCGATGAGCGGATCGCCCAATCGAAATCTGTGACGCCGGCGTTTATCTTTGCCGCGATACTGTGGGGTGCCGTCAATTCAGAATATGATGGCTTAGTAGCGGAGGGAATCGATGATTTCGAAGCGCTTCGGCTGGCGGCCGACGACGTGATAGCCCGGCAAGTCAACCGGGTAGCAATACCGCGTCGGTTTACGACCATAACGCGCGAGATCTGGTTCCTCCAGCCGCGGTTGGCCAAACGTACACGAAAACGTGCCGGCAAGCTGCTTGAACATCCGAGGTTTCGGGCCGCGTACGACTTTCTGTTGTTGCGCGCGCGGGCGGGCGAGCCATTGACGGCGCTGGCCGAGTGGTGGACGGCGCTCCAGGAAGTCGACGGTGCGGACCGTGAAAACATGCTGGCCGAATTGCGCGGCGGGTCCGGTAAACGTCCCCGTACGAGGCGGCGCAAACGCTCCGGTTAGGGCTAGCCTGCAGTTTGCACCAGCATCGCGAGAGCCGGCGGAATTCGCAGCCAATGTGGGGCCGGTTTGGAGGGAGAGTGATAGCCGTAGCTATCGCTTGAGCGAAAGCCAAACCACAGTGAGTGAGAAACCGCCGGAATCGCGATAAAACAACGCCGAAGTCATTTTGTCACGGTTCGAATCTCGTGCTGATTCCGGGAATCGGACCGACTATCAACGCATTACCGGGCAGGCGTTGTTCGGCTGGTGCAATATGCAGGCCAAGGGCCTGCGCTAAGGTATCGAACCGACGTGTTGACCAGATGCCTCAAGGCAATTGATCCGAAGTTGAATCGCTGTCACCGCTTGCTTGCTACCACGGTGTCCGTTCGTTCAGGTTCGCCTACGCTCGTACTATCCCCCCGCTTAAGTCTCGGCTATGACGTCGATCGCTGCGTTAACTTGGGCTCGGTTCGCCGTTCGCTGTGCGGTGCGATACCCGTGCATTAGCCCGACGGGTTTCCCCGATGTCATTCGAAATTACAAGGGCGTTTATCGGGATCGGAAGCAATTTGTGCGGTCCGGTCGCACACGTGCGTAGCGCGATCAAAGAGATTGACGGCGTGCCTGATACTCACCTTGAAAGATCCTCTTCCCTGTATTCGAGTCCGCCCATGGGACCGCCCGATCAACCGGACTATGTCAACGCCGTGGTGGAGGTGCGTACTTCGCTCGACGGCCTCTCCTTGCTCGACCAATTGCAGCATTTGGAGCGTACCCATGGACGTCTCGAAAGCCCGTTTCGCTGGGGACCACGAACGCTCGATCTTGACATCCTACTATTCGGCGCCGAGGTTATCGAATGTGATAAATTGTCGATCCCACACCCGGGTTTGAGCACCCGTGCGTTCGTCGTTATTCCGCTCGCCGAAATCGCGCCGGACCTGCGTCTCCCCGGCGGCGTTTCGGTGGCCGATCTAGCGGGCCGGATGCCGCATGGTGCCGCGACACGTCTACCGGACGAGTAGCTCTAAGGAACCTCTGATTTATTCTGGTCATTCTGGGACAGTCGAGTTGCCGGCCAAAATTGTTCAGGTCAAGGCGCGGTGCGGAGTTATAGCAGGGACTATTGGCAAGCGCCGCAACGCAGACCGGGACGATTTTGGGCGCAAGGCGACGTTCCATGAATTGATCAGAGGTTCCCTAGGTTAAACTACACGGTCCGGTGGCCCTAGGCGGGCATTTTTTCAAAATCTGAGAATTATGGAAACCGTATTCAACACGGCGAAACTCCGCGAAATCGTTTCCGCTTGGCGGCGCAACGGCGAGCGCGTCGCGTTCGTCCCGACAATGGGCAATCTTCATGACGGGCATATATCGTTGTTGAAGAAGGCCCGCGAAATTGCCGATCGCTCGGTCGTAAGCATTTTCGTCAATCCCATACAGTTCGGGAAAGGCGAAGATTACGAAAAATATCCAAGCACCTTAGCGGCCGATCAGGAGAAACTGGGTCACTCGGGCTTGGACGTCCTGTTCGCGCCGAACCTGCGTGAGTTGTATCCGGCGGGAATTGAAGAAGACACCCGCGTCACTGTCCCGCGCCTATCCACCATACTGTGCGGTGAATATCGGCCCGGGCATTTCCCAGGTGTTGCTACGGTCGTGACGAAGCTATTTTTCAGCGTCCAACCGGATTGCGCGCTGTTCGGTGAAAAGGACCTGCAGCAATTAATGGTTATTCGGCGCATGGTTGATGATTTGTGCATCCCGATCGAAATCATCGGCCAGCCGATCGTCCGGGAGGCGGACGGCGTGGCCATGAGTTCGCGCAACAGTTATTTAGATCCCGGCGAGCGGGCGCTCGCACCGGTCATCTACCGGACGCTGCAGTTCGCGGCGAGCGAAGTTGCGGCTGCTGAGTCGGATTTCAGGCAAATTGAGGCTACTTGCCTTCGGCGGTTACGTGATGCGGGACTCAAGCCGGAATACTTCAGTGTACGGCGATCGGCCGAACTCGGAGAGGCACAAGAAAGCGATCGTGAACTTTCAATTTTAACTGCCGTTTGGATCGGGGCCGCACGTTTGATCGATAATATTCAAGTGACACTGGGTGAAGGTGGATAAGCCACGAGATTTGCATCCGTCTATCTGGCTGTGGTGTGTCCCATTGCCGCTATTGATCCATCTGGGTATTCATCAACTGGACGCTAGCGGCGACTATTTTTCGGTGTGGATCGAATCGGAATCCGGTCTGATCGAAAATGCCACCGCGCTGCTTCTAATTCCGGCAACGATATTTGCGCTCTCGCTTGGATTACATTTTTATCGCCTTTTCGGCCTTGCCTATCTGGTTTGGTTTGTCTCTGTGGCAGCTGTCTGCTTCGGTTTTGCGGGCGAGGAGGTCAGTTGGGGTCAGCATTGGATAGGGTGGGACTCGCCAGAGTATTTTGCCGAGCACAACCGGCAAGGGGAGACAAATATACATAACCTGAACATTCAATTCGGCCGGGTCGTCAAATCGATCCTGACTTTGGCGATCGTCGTCGGCGGTTTGGTTCTTCCGTTTCGGCGGAAAGCTTCCGCGTTAGCCGGTACGCGTTTTCGGCGCTTTCTCGACCGCGTGACGCCGACGACTGTGTGTGTCCCGGCTGCGGCTTTCGTCCTCGGCGTACGTCTCATCGAGCGTCTTAAAACGTGGTTCGACTTGGATTGGACTATCATCGCGGTCAACTTGAAGGAATCGCAGGAGCTTTATATCGCTCTGTTTCTTCTCATCTACGTCTGGTCCGCAAGAATACGGGCGCGCGGATGTTGATTCGCCTACCAATGTGGCCGCGTTCACCGCTGCACGCCGTTAGCGAAGGACTGGGCGAAGTGATCGGTGTCGAACACGTCGAGGTGCGCCGGCTTGACCGGACGCTTTATCACGTGCCCGGTGCTAAGATAATCTGCGCAAAAGGGTAATTTTCGCTCCAGTTTCCGATGCCAAAAATCGTAAGAACTCGCTTATATATTAAGACCTTCGGGTGTCAGATGAATGATTACGATTCGCGCCAGTTGGTTCAGCTGATGACGCGAACAGGAGACTGCGAAATCGTTGCGCGGCCGGAAGACGCCGACCTGCTGCTGATGAATACTTGCTCGATCCGGGAGAAAGCGCAGGAAAAGCTATTTTCCGAACTCGGCCGCTGGCGCGCCCTCAAAGAACGGCGGCCAGCCCTTCTTATCGGCGTCGGCGGATGCGTCGCTAGCCAGGAAGGCGAATTGATCTGGGAGCGGGCTCCCTACGTAGATATCATCTTCGGACCGCAGACGTTGCACCGTCTGCCGCAGATGGTAGCAGCGGTAAAAGCCGACGGGGCGGGCGTGATCGACGTGTCGTTTCCAGAGATCGAGAAGTTCGACCATTTGCCGCAAGCGCGAGCGGAAGGCCCGAGCGCTTTCGTATCGATAATGGAGGGCTGCAGTAAATATTGCAGTTTTTGCATCGTACCCTACTCGCGGGGTAAAGAAATCAGCCGCCCATTTGACGATGTCGCCGCCGAGGTCTTCGCGCTGCGTGAACAAGGCGTTCGCGAAGTGAACTTATTGGGTCAAAATGTCAATGCCTACAGAGGTTTCATGCGCGACGGTAAGGTTGCGGATCTTGCGGCCCTCATCAGGTACATTGCTGGTATCGACGGTATCGACCGGATCCGTTTTACTACTTCGCACCCGGTCGAATTCACTGATCGTCTGATCGAGACCTATGCGCAAATTCCCGAGCTGGTCAGCCACGTTCACCTCCCGGTACAAAGCGGATCCGACCGCGTGCTGGCGTTGATGAAGCGCCGTTATACTGTGCTCGAATATGTTTCGAAAGTTCGCAAGCTTCGCCAAGTTCGGCCGGATATCTCCCTATCATCGGATTTTATTGTCGGCTTTCCCGGCGAAACTGCCGCCGACTTCGCTGCTACTATGGCGCTAATTGAGCGGGTCCAATTCGACCATTCATTCAGTTTCATCTACAGCGCCCGTCCGGGTACGCCGGCCGCCGGTTTGCCCGATGATGTCAGCCCGGAGGAGAAGAAACACCGCCTTGCGATATTGCAGCGCCGGATCAACGAAATGGCAGCGGAAAAAAGTACCGCGATGGGCGGAACGGTGCAACGTGTTCTGGTAACCGGTAACGCGAAAAAGAATGATCACGAGCTGTCCGGAAGAACCGAGAACAACCGCGTAGTCAATTTCGTCGGTCCAGATTCGTTGATCGGGAGTTTCGTCGATATCAACATCAGCGAAGTGCTGCCTAATTCGCTGCGTGGTAGTGTTTGGGACCCCGTCGACGGGCTAGGTTCCCGACAAACGCCCGCGGTATCCGACGCCCTACCGGCGGATTGATTTCCGAACCGAGGCTGGCAGGGAGCATTAAGTTGGCATCGGCAGCTAATTCCGTAGTGATTTTGGACCCGGTCGAAAATGAACGGTTGGCGAATTTATGCGGACAGTTCGATGAACACATCCGCCTGCTCGAACGTCGACTCGGCGTCGATATTAGCCAGCGCGGCAACGAATTTACAGTGATCGGCAGCGAAAGGGCGGTCGAACTCGCCGACCGTATCGTACGCAATTTGTATGACTTGACCGGGCAGAAATCGCTAGTTACCGCGGATGTCCATCTGCAGTTGCAGGAGTCCGAACTCGACAGTATTGTGGAGGATAGCGACATTGCCGAAGTGATGGTGCGCACGAAGCGCGCGATCATAAAAGCTCGCGGGCCGAATCAACGGGCTTATATCCAGAACATCCGCCGGCATGACATAAGCTTCGGCATTGGACCAGCGGGCACCGGGAAGACGTATCTGGCCGTGGCGTGCGCTGTCGCAGCGCTCGAAAGTGAGAATGTCAGACGCTTATGCCTAGTGCGCCCGGCGGTGGAAGCCGGAGAACGCCTGGGGTTTTTGCCCGGCGATATGGCGCAGAAAGTCGACCCCTATTTGAGACCCCTGTACGACGCGCTTTACGAGATGCTCGGATTCGAACGCGTCGCAAAGCTCATCGATCGTAACGTCATTGAAGTAGCGCCGTTAGCATTCATGCGCGGGCGGACGCTCAACGAGGCGTTTGTTATCCTCGACGAAGCACAGAACACGACTATCGAACAAATGAAGATGTTTTTGACCCGGATCGGTTTCGGTTCGAAAGCCGTCATAACCGGCGACATCACCCAAATCGATTTGCCGCGGGGTAAACCCTCTGGTTTGCGGCAGGCCATCGATATCGTAAAGGAAATCGATGGGATCAGTTTTACTTTTTTCCGCTCGCGCGACGTTGTTAGACACAGTTTAGTTGGCCGTATTCTCGATGCCTACGAGCAACACGAGAACGAATCGGATGACGGCGACTGAGCAGCGCGTTAACGTCCAGATTGCCGTTGATGACGACGATATTCCCGGCTCGGACGATATCGTCAAATGGGCGGCCTATGCGCTCCGCTTGAGCGGCGACGAAGCGGAAATCACGGTGAGGGTAGTCGGCTTGGAGGAAGGCCGGCTGTTGAACGAACGGTGGCGAGGAGCGTCCGGTGCGACCAATGTTCTCGCGTTCCCGGTCGAGGGCCTCGACGTTGAGCCGGGGCTGCTCGGCGACGTCGTTGTCTGTGCGCCCGTAGCGAATTCGGAGGTCGTGACTGACGCTATGGCTGCCGATGCGCACTGGGCGCATCTCGTGATCCATGGCACATTGCACTTGATGGGATACACCCACGAGCGCGACGTCGACGCGGTGAAAATGGAGGCGGCAGAGCGTACATTGTTACATGAACTAGGCTATCCTGATCCTTATCCATGAACGACGATCGATCCAGTTCTAGTAGCGCTCATCAGTCCTCTCGATCGAGCTGGGTGCGACGTTTCATGAAGTTCATGACACCAAGTCCGCGGGAACGTCAGCACATCGTCGATCTTCTGCATGAAGCGGAAAGCCACCACCTTATCGATACCGGGACAGTCGCGATGATGGAGGGCGCCCTGCTCGTATCGGAGATGAAGGTGCGCGACATCATGGTTCCGAGATCGCAAATGGTATTTGTCGATGAGGATGCCAATCCTCAACAGATCCTCCCGGAAGTTGTCGAATCCGGCCATTCGCGGTTCCCGGTACTCGACGACAAGCACGAAAAAGTATTGGGGATCTTGCTTGCGAAAGACCTTCTTGCACTGACCATCAACCGAGAGCATTCGTTCAACATCAAGGATATTATCAGGCCGGCGGTGTTCGTTCCCGAGAGCAAACGCCTGAATATTCTGTTGCGCGAGTTTCGGGCCAGTCGCAACCACCTCGCTATCGTCTTGGATGAGTACGGAGAAATCGACGGACTCGTAAGTATCGAAGATGTGATCGAGCAAATCGTTGGAGAAATCGACGACGAGCACGACATCGAAGACGAGGAATACATTCGGCAACATCGAAGCAACCGGTTTACCGTCAAAGCGCACACGCCGATCGAAGAATTCAATAAATATTTTGGGACGAAATTCGAGGACGAGACTTACGATACGATAGGCGGCGTGGTCACGAACGAATTTGGTCATGTCCCCGGGAGGGCTGAAGAAACTAAATTCGGCGGTTTTGAATTCAAGGTGTTGCGCGCCGACAAGCGGCGAATCCACGTGATGCGCGTCATCCGGCTAAACGGGGGCGGCGAACCGAACTGAATCAATCAGAAGTTCTTTAAGCGGGGATGGGACGCCGTCCGCCGGTAATTTTCTCGGGATTGAAACTATTGAGTGCTTTGCAAGCAGGCATCGGCCGATTAGGCGTGGTACTGGCTGCCGGGGCGATACTTCCGTTCGCGTTCGCGCCTTATGGTTATCATCCGCTCGCGTTGCCTTGCCTCGGGGTGTTGTTTTGGTCTTGGGACGGCGCCGGGCGCAAAGAAGCTGTCATTGTCGGGGCTCTGTTCGGTCTCGGGATGTTTGCCCATGGCGTTTCGTGGATCCAAGTCAGCATCCATCAATTCGGTATGCCGTTGTATTCGTTCTCCGTCGCGGTAACGGCCGCCTTTGTTCTATTCATGTGCGTGTATCCGGCGCTGTGCGGTTACATCGTATCGTCGTTTCCGGCACCTCATCGATTGGCACGGATCCTGTTTTTGTGTCCGGTAGCTTGGACGGTCACCGAGGTACTGCGTGGGTCGCTCTTTACCGGGTTTCCGTGGCTATTGGTAGGGTACAGTCAGGTAGATTCACCGATCGCGGCGTTCGCCCCGCTGGTTGGGGTCTACGGCGTTAGCTTCGTTGCCGCGCTCGTCGCTGCGGGCTTGTTAGTGTTGTGGCGGGGCGATGCCGTGTGGCGCAGCGCGGCCGCGGCCATACTCGGCGGCGTCGTAGTCGCCACAATCGTGCTTGATACTGTCGGTTGGACAAGCTCCATCGGCAAGGGCAGGCGCGTCGCCCTGATTCAAGGTGCGATACCGCAGGCGGTGAAATGGAGTGGTGCCTATCGTCAGCCGACCGTCGAACTCTACACCCATCTATCCGAACCCCACTGGGGAAAGTCGATGATCGTGTGGCCGGAGACGGCCATCCCGGCGTTTCCGCAAGAAGTGCCGGAAACGATCGCCGAGCTCAACGCACGGGCGAAACGAAGCGGCACAACCTTACTTGTCGGTATGCCGACCGGCGATCGGTCGGATGGCGGTGTGTACTTTAACAGCGTCGTTCAATTCGGGACGGATCGAGGCCAGTATGATAAGCGCCACCTCGTGCCCTTCGGCGAGTACCTGCCTTTCGACAGCTGGATGCGGCCGCTAACGACATTTTTGCGTATTCCGATGTCGAATTTCAGTGCCGGAGCTATGGAGCAGCCACCCTTATCCGCCAACGGATACGCAATCGGCGTTTCGATTTGCTATGAGGACGCCTACGCCGGTGAGGTCGCGCGCGCGTTGCCGCCTGCCAATGTCCTCGTCAATGTCAGCAACGACGCGTGGTTCGGCGATTCCATCGCCCCACATCAACACCTCCAGATCGCCCGCATGCGCGCACTGGAATCCGGTCGCTATCTGCTTAGGGCGACCAACACCGGGATATCCGCGATCATTGACCACCGTGGAGAAATCGTCGCCGACTCGCAGCAATTTGTTGCCGACGTTGTGAGCGGTGAGATGGTTCCGCGCGCCGGTTCGACGCCGGCCGTGAAATATGGTGCTACACTGATCGTGTCGCTGTGTATTACCGTATTATTGACTTTTGCCATCGCCGGCACGTGGCGTCGCCGGCCGACAGGCTCCTAGCCTGCAATATTCATGAACCCACGGCTGCGGACGCGGATCTGCCTGCATCTACGGCGTTGCGCGAACAAATCTGCGCTCAACGTACAGACAGTACGTCTTCGCGCAGATTTCCCCGCGCGCCTTGTATCTACAGGCATTTCCACGCCCTCGCTCGCGCGTTCATGAATAATGCAGGCGAGGGCAGGTAAATCGAAAAGCAGCCGCCGCCGTCGATGCCGTCGTTGCTGGTCGTTATGAAGCCGATCCGTCCTTTGTTCTTATGCAGCTCGGCTACGAGCCTGGAAAAGTAAAGTCCGAGCCCGGTGTTTGCTTCCTCGAAACTAATCGAGCGCCGATTATCATCATCGGAAATCAGCATGTTCTCCGGATAGCCCGGCCCGTTATCCGCGATCCGTATGACCAGATAGCCTCGTTCTTTCATCGCGCTAATAAAGAGCCTGTCTTTTGTATACTTGTAGAGGTTATTGACCACGTTACTGATTACGCCCGTTATCAGGTCCCGGTCGAAAAACCAGCGCAAATCTTCATCGCAAGCGAGGTCATAATCGATCTTGCGATCAAGAATCATCGCTTGGTGTTGGTTTATGTTTTCGTCCAAAAACTCGGCAACGGAGTGCTCATCGACATTAGCGGCATACTGATCGTTTCTAATTCGATAGATTGCCAGTAATTCGACCAAATCGGCACTTACCCGCTTACTTTCGTACTGAATCCTGGAAAAGACGTTATGGACGGGGCAATTGTCTCCGTCGCAAGTCTCGACAACCTGGTCAATTGAGTTGAGCAGCATGTTCAGTGAGTTCTTTACTTCGTGTATAGAACTCGCCAAAAGGTCTGCATAATTGAATTCGGAGACGGCGTTCATCGTAAGAGTCGCGCTTCACGCTGCTCTCGTGCGCTGTTTCGCGCTGACACGCCGCAGCATGTCCATCAACTCGTGATACTTCTTATTTGCAGGGTCGAGGTTGTGGACTCGTTCAAGGTAATTTGCTACTCGCGAGCTATATTTTTTCATTTTTCCGGTCTTTTCCATCTGCTTTATGATCGAATAGGCGGCGTTCAAATTAACAACGACATTATCCGGCATGCCACGTGCCGCTTTCATAAACAACTCAATCGATTCTTCCAGTTTGCCTTCCTTTAGCAGATGGGCTCCCTTATTGTTGATTTCGACAATCTCCGCCGTAGTTCTATTTACCACCTCGTCGCCCAAATCCGATTTTCCGGCTTCCGCATAAATTTGCTTGGTCCGGTCGATAAGATCCTTATCATCGTGATGATTACGGACAAGAGTTTCTACGACTGTATTTGCCTCGTCTTCCTTCCCGGAAGACAAGCACAGCGCTGTCAGCTCCAGTGCAATATCATTGGATGGACCTCGCGGGTTTTCATCGAACAGCTGCAGGGCTTGCTGCAAACTGTCGTCTGCCGCTTCTTTGTTCCCGTTTGCCGCATGTGCCATTCCTTCGGTAACGGCGGCCACCATGCTGGCTTCCGGATCATCCCGGTATTCCTGACAAAGGTCTTCGGCGACACGGATAGCGTCGTC